>NZ_JBEPQF010000005.1:0-326602 GCF_040547695.1 Bradyrhizobium sp. JR4.3
AAGACCGTCTGCGTTCGCGCGCCATCCGAGGCCGCACAAAAAAATACCCCATATCGAGCCTCACTCCCGCTCGGCCAATTAAGCAAAGCCCTCGCTTGCGGGCGAGGGTTGGGGCGGGGGTGTTTCCACAGAGAGATTCCCCAACGTGGAGGGAACCCTCACCCGGCGTTTCGCGCCGACCTCCCCTGCAAGCAAGCGGGAGAGGTGCACCGCATTCCGGGCGCGCGGCTTCAGCAAACCTGTTCGTGTGGATGATCAGTTCCGCGCGCTGGTGCGGCCGGTCCGCCGGATGGGACGGGCGGCCGGTTCCGACGCCGCGCGCATGATCCAGCGGCGGAACGCGGCAAAGTCGCGCTGCTCGGTCTGGAAGCTGCGATAGAGCAAATACCAGCGCATGCCCTTGGGCACCGAGAGATCGAATGGCGCGACCAGCCGGCCGGCGGCGAGATCGTCATCGATATAGGGCCGGATGCCCATGGCGATGCCGAGCCCGTCGGCGGCAGCCTGAAGCGCCTGGCCGTAGAACTGGAACTCCGGACCCCGCGCGTTGATGCGCGCGAGGTTCGCGGCCTTGAGCCAGATCGGCCAGTCCTCGGGCGAATGCGTAACGCGGATCAGGCTCGGTCCCCTGAGATCAGCCGGGCGCTTCAGCGAGGAAGCGAGGCGGGGAACGCAGACCGGTGTGAGGTCGCCGGCGAACAGCGGCTCGGCGACCAGCCCGGGCCAGTCGCCGGTCCCGAGCTGGATGCCGCAGCTCCAGTCTTCGCCGAACGGCACCGACGCGCCGCCGGTGGTGAAGCGCACCTCGATGTCGGGCTCTTCGTTGCGAAACTCCGACAGGCGCGGGATCAGCCAGCGCATCGCAAAGGTATGGCCGATGCCGATGGTGAGCACCCGGACGCTCGAGGGCGCCGTCACCTGGGCGGTGAGGCTTGCGAGCGCGTCGAAGATCGGCGTCAGCCCGCTCTGATAGGCGCGGCCGGCCTGCGTGAGCAGCAGCTTGTTGGCCTTGCGCTCGAACAGCGCGACGCCGAGCCGCTCTTCCAGGATGTGCACCATGCGGCTGACTGCGGCCGCCGATACGCTCAGCTCGAGGCCGGCCGCGGCAAAGCTGCCGGCCCGCGCCGCGGCTTCGAATGCCTTGATGCCGTTGAGAAACAGCAAGCGCCGCAAATGACCGACCCTCAGGAAAGCTGATGCCAGGCCAAGATAACTCAGTTTGCGTAGACGGGGCAAGCGGGGCACGTTTCCCTTCGCTTCGCGCCGCGAGCGGGGAGAAGGCCAATCGGAGATTTTTGCGTGACGCCCATCATGATCGCTGCCCTTGGATTGCTGATGGTCGGCACCGCGTTCCTGTCGGGGCTGTTCGGGATGGCGGGAGGGCTGATCCTGATCGGCGTGCTGCTGGCTCTGATGCCGCTGCCGACAGCGATGGTGTTGCATGCGATCACGCAGATGGCCTCGAACGGCTGGCGCGCCTTTCTCTGGCGCGCGCATATCCGCTGGCGGCCGGTCGCGAACTATATGGTCGGCGCGGCCGTCGCGCTTGCGGCGTGGTCGCTCACGCGCTACGTGCCGGACAAGCCGGTCGCGCTGCTGCTGCTCGGAATCACGCCGTTCATGGCGCGGCTGCTGCCGTCGAACATCAAGCCGGATCCGGACCGTCTCTGGCAGGGCACCGTCTACGGCACGATCTGCATGGGCCTCATGCTGATGACCGGCGTGTCGGGGCCGCTGCTCGACACTTTCTTCCTCGGCGGCGATTTCGGCCGGCGCGAGAAGGTGGCGACCAAGGCGATGTGCCAGCTCGTCAGCCATTTCACCAAGCTGATTTATTTCGGCAGCATCATCGACCAGGCGGCGACGCTCGACCCCGTGCTCGCCGGGGTCGCGATCGCGGCATCCATGCTCGGTACCACGCTGGCGCGGCGCATCCTCGAAGCCATGACCGACCAGCAATTCGTGGCTTGGTCGATGAAGCTGATCACCACCATCGCCTGCTACTACATCGCCTATGGCGGTTGGCTGCTGGTCCGCACGCCCGTGCTGGCCGCCTTCGACAAGGGAGGTTTGCAATGAGCGAGACTGCCGACCCGCTGGTGCTGGACTTCGTCGAATGGGTTGCGCGCGAGCCGCGCGCCTATGCCGAGGTGATCGCGACCTGGAAGACCTCGTGTCCGCGCCTCACCATCTGGGAAGACGCCGCCGACCGCGGCTATGTCGCGCGCGAGACGCTGCCCGGAATGGGGCTGGTCATCGCGGTGACGGAGGACGGCGAGAGACTGCTGCGCACGAACGGGCGCTAGCTCCCGCCACATCCGTCATTGCGAGCGCAAGCGAAGCAATCCAGAATGTTTCCGCGGCGGCAGTCCTGGATTGCTTCGCTTCGCTCGCAATGACGGAATACCGGGAGACCACTTTCATGTCGCTCAAACTGTTCGAACTCGTCGGCACCGATCCCTCGCGACCGTTCAGCCCGTTCTGCTGGCGCACGCGGATGGCGCTGGCGCACAAGGGCCTTTCGGCGGAAACGCTGCCCTGGCGCTTCACCGAGAAGAGCGCGATCGCGCCGCACGGCTCGGAGAAGGTTCCGGTGCTGCTGCATCACGACCAGCCGGTGGTCGATTCCTGGACGATCGCGAATTATCTTGAGGATCATTTTCCGGACCGTCCGTCGCTGTTCGGCGGCGAGGGCGGCCGCGCCATGGCGCGCATGCTCAATGCCTGGGGCGACATCGCCATCGTCGGCGGCATCTTTCCATTGATCATCGCCGACATTCCGAAGAATCTGGACGCGGTGGACGCCGCCTATTTCCGCCAGTCGCGCGAGGCGCGTTTCGGCAAGAGTCTGGAAGAGGTGATGTCGGGCCGCGATGCCGGCGTGGTCGCCTTCCGCAAATCGCTCGAGCCGATGCGGCAGGCCCTGAAGAAGCAGCCCTTCATCGGCGGCGCCGCACCGAACTATGCCGACTACATCGTGTTCGGTGGTTTTCAGTGGGCGCGCGTGACCAGCCCGTTCAAGCTGCTGAAAGCGGACGACCCGGTCTACGCCTGGCGCGAAAAGCTGCTGGATGGGTTTGATGGAATGGCTCGGAGATCGCCGGGGCACGCGGTGTAGTTGTCGCGAGCTGTCTCTCCTCAGCGTCGTCCTGGCGAAGCCACGACCCATACCGCGGAATCTGTCGACGGCGTTCGGTAGATGTTCCGAACGACGAATCTTCGCCAAACAACTCCGTGGGGTAATGGGTCCTGGCTTTCGCCAGGACGACGCGGAGGATTACGTTGCCTCCGCCGCCTCGCGCAAGCACGCCCGGCACAAACAATCCTCGCCCTTGACCGGCATCGGCAGCCGCGCCGTTTCTTCCGCGCACCAACAGGTGCCCGACAGGTCGCAGCCGAATTCGGCGCCGCAGCGGGAGCAGGCGAGGCGGCGCGGTTCCTGCACTGGAATGTCTTGCGGATTTGTCATGATTTGCGCAAAAGCCGTGCTGTCATTTTCATGTCGGGTTCATCTCTCGCTGCGGTATATTACGCCTCGCGCACGTATCAGGAAAGCGGTTGGCAACGCGCGAAGGACACATCGATGGCCCGCGATTCCCAAGCCGCGCTCGTCGCGCTCAACCGTTTCGGCTTCGGCGCTCGCGGTGGCGCATCCGGCGATCTCATCAACGCCGCCTCCGATCCTCGCGGTTTTGTGAAGGCGGAACTGGCTCGTCCTATCGCTGTGCTGCTGGAGGCGCCGGGCCTGCAATCCACGCCGCAGCTCGGGCAGGCGGTGTTTGCCTATCAGGATCAGGTCAAGCAGGCGCGCGAGGCCGCCGCCAAAGCCGGCGCGCCGACCGAAGCGCCGCCGCAAGCGCCGGCAGATCAGAAACCCGGACTGCGCCGCAACCTCTCGCTGAACGC
Organism: Bradyrhizobium sp. JR4.3; assembly: GCF_040547695.1. Taxonomy (NCBI): domain Bacteria; kingdom Pseudomonadati; phylum Pseudomonadota; class Alphaproteobacteria; order Hyphomicrobiales; family Nitrobacteraceae; genus Bradyrhizobium; species Bradyrhizobium sp. JR4.3. Next base: position 3,907 of record NZ_JBEPQF010000005.1, read on the forward strand.
TGCGGCAACCGAGATCGCCGGCCAGATGGCCGAGGCCAAGCCTACTGACAACAAACCGACCGATAATAAGCCGGCGGACGATATGGCGAAGCCGGACACCATGCAGCCCAACGCGGCCGCGCCGGCTGCCGCAAAACCCGCCCCGCAGCCGCTCAACGTGATCCAGAAGACCTTTCGCGCCGAGGCGTTGGCGCGGTTGCAGCGCGCGACCCTGGTCGAGTGCGGCTTCACGGAACGTCTGGTCGTGTTCTGGTCCAACCATTTCTGCATCTCCGCCAGCAAGGGCGAGCTGGCGCGAATATGGGCCGGCGCGTTCGAGCGCGAGGCGATCAGGCCGCATGTGCTCGGGCGTTTCGCCGACATGCTGAAAGCGGTGGAGCAGCATCCGGCGATGCTGTTCTTCCTCGACAACCAGCAATCGCTCGGACCGGACTCGCGCGCGGGCCAGAACCGCAAGCGCGGGCTGAACGAAAATCTCGCGCGCGAGATCATGGAGCTGCATACGCTCGGCGTCGGCGGCGGCTACACGCAGGACGACGTGACGTCGCTCGCGCGCATCATCACCGGCTGGACCTTTGCCGGCCGGCAGGGACAGCTGGGAGCGCCCGGTTCGTTCGTGTTCAACGTCAATGCGCACCAGCCCGGGCCGCAAATGCTGCTCGGCAAGAGCTACGAGCCAACCGGCCTTGCGCAAGGCGAAGCCGCACTCGCGGACATCGCACGCCATCCCTCGACCGCGAACTTCATCGCCACCAAATTCGTCCGCCACTTCGTCGCCGACGATGCGCCGCCGGCGCTGGTGGCGCGATTGCGCGATGTCTTCATCAAGACCGACGGGGATCTCAAGGCGCTCGCAACGGCACTGGTTGATTCCGACGAGGCGTGGAAGGCGCCGCTGACGAAGATGCGCAGCCCCTATGATTTCCTGGTCGCGAGCGGCCGGTTGCTCGCGCGCGTGCCGGAGGATCCCGGCGCCTACCTCAACAACCTCAATCTGCTGGGCCAGCCGCTGTGGTCGCCGGCCGGCCCGAATGGTTTCGCGGATACCAGCGCCGCGTGGGCGGCGCCGGAAGGCATCAAGCTCCGCCTCGACATCGCCGCGCAAATGGGCGCGCGGCTCGGGCCCAACATCGATCCGCTCGATCTGTTGGAATTTGCCGCCGCAGATGCGGCCTCGATCGAAACGCGGCGCACCATCGAACGGGCGGAGTCGCGGCAGCAGGCGCTGGCGCTGCTGTTGATGTCGCCGGAAATGCAGAGGAGATGATGATGATCGACTGCGTCGAGAACCGGCTCCTCACCTCGCGCCGCGGCCTCCTGCTCGGCGGCGCCTCGTTCGCGGCCTGGGCGTACTTGCCGAAATTCGCACGCGCGGCTGACGGTCGCGATCCCAGGCTGATCGTGGTGATCCTGCGCGGCGCGCTCGATGGTCTCTCGACCGTCGCGCCGGTCGGCGATCCCGATTATGCCGGCCTGCACGGGGCGATCGCGCTCACGGCGGACGGCGCCCATCCCGCCATCATGCTCGATGCTTTCTTCGCGCTGCATCCGTCGATGCCTGAGTTCGCACGCATGTATCGCGACAAGCACGCCGCGGTGATCCACGCGGTGGCGACGCCCTATCGCGACCGTTCGCATTTCGACGGCCAGGACGTGCTCGAAAGCGGCTATGCCGGCCCGGGTCGCGTGCAATCCGGCTGGCTCAACCGCGCGCTGGAGGCGCTGCCGCGCGGCGAGCGGGTGTCGAGTGCTCTTGCCGTCGGCCCGACCACGCCGCTGGTGCTGCGCGGCAATGCGCCGACCGTCGGCTGGGCGCCGGTAGCGCTGCCGCAGGCCGATGACGACACCGCGATGCGTCTGGTCGAGCTCTATCGTCACCGCGATCCCGCGCTGGCGGCCGTGCTGTCGCAGGGCCTTCAGCTGGAAAAGGCCGCGAGCGGCGACGACATGAAGCCGAAGCCGCGCAATGCGGTCGCGCAGATGCGCCAGGTCGCGCGTGGCGCCGCAAAACTGATGGCGTCGGACGACGGCCCGCGCATCGCGGCGCTCGCGTTCGACGGCTGGGACACGCACGCCAATGAAGGCGGGCCGATCGGTCGCCTTGCGTTCCTGCTCGGCGGGCTCGACGGTGCGCTCGCCGAATTCGAAAGCGGCCTAGGGGAACGCTGGCGCGACACCGTCGTCGTGGTCGCCACCGAATTCGGCCGCACCGCGCGCATCAACGGCACCGACGGCACCGATCACGGCACGGGAACGATCGCGCTGCTCGCCGGCGGCGCGGTGAAGGGCGGTCGTGTCGTCGCCGACTGGCCAGGTCTCAAGCCCGCCAATCTCTTCGAGGCCCGCGATCTCAAGCCCACCACCGATCTGCGCTCCGTGATCAAAGGCGTGCTGCAGGGCCAGTTCGGCCTGTCCGATCGCGTGCTGGCCGAGACGGTGTTTCCGGACAGTGCGGGAGCACGGCCGACGAAGGGGCTGGTTGCTTAAACTGCGATTCCGGGCCCGCGCCTTGCGGCGCGTCTCGGAATGACGACATGATGAGCCGAACATCAGGAGACCCTTCGCATGTACATCGCCATGAACCGCTTCCGCGTCGCCAAGGGCTCCGAGGCCGCCTTCGAGCAGGTCTGGCTTTCGCGCGATACCCATTTGGACAAGGTGCCGGGTTTCGTCGAGTTTCATCTGCTGCGCGGCCCCGAGCTCGAGGACCACACGCTGTACGCCTCGCACACGGTGTGGGCGAACCATGCGGCGTTTGAGGCCTGGACCAAATCGGATGCTTTTCGTGCCGCGCATGCGCGGGCCGGCGATACCAAGCCGACCTATCTCGGCCATCCCCAGTTCGAGGGCTTCGAGGTGATGCAGACGGTGGGTCGCGGCGCCAAGTAGCGCGCCACGCCGTAACGATCAGCCCAGCGTGATCTTGTCGATCTCCGCCATCTCCTCCGGACTGAGCTTCCAGGCAATCGCCTTCACGTTCTCCTCGACCTGCTCGACGCGGGTGGCGCCGGCAATCACGCTCGACACTTGCGGGCGCGCGGCGAGCCAGGAGAAGGCGAGCTCGAGCATGCTGTGCCCGCGCGCTTTCGCGAATGCCGTGAGCTTCTCGACGATGTCCTCATTGCGCGGCGTGACATAGCGGTCACGCAACGCCGGTACCTTGCCGAAGCGCGTATCGGTCGGGGCGGCCGCGCCGCGCTGGTACTTGCCGGTGAGGAGCCCGCTTGCGAGCGGGAAGAACGGCAGGAGACCGAGCTTGCACTCTTGTGCGGCCGGCAGCAGGTCCTTCTCGATGTCGCGCACCAGCAGGCTGTATTCGTCCTGGCAGGAGACGAAGCGGCTGACATTCATCGCGCGCGCGGTGAATTCGGCCTCCGCCATGCGCCAGGCCGGAAAGTTGGAATTGCCGATGTAGCGCACCTTGCCCTGACGGACGAGATCGTCGAGCGCGCGCAGCGTCTCCTCCATCGGCGTCAGCGGGTCGTAATCGTGCTGCTGATAGAGATCGATGTAGTCGGTCTTGAGCCGCGTCAGGCTCGCCTCGACTGCGTTCATGATGTAGCGGCGCGAAGCGCCCTGCTTGGTTCCGTCGGTCGCCATCGGCTTGGAAAATTTGGTGGCGAGCACGATCTCCTTGCGGCGGTCGCCAAGCACGGTGCCGAGCACCGTTTCCGAACCGCCCATGCCGGCATAGATGTCGGCGGTGTCGAACAGGGTGATGCCGAGATCGAGCGCGCGATGGATCACCTTGCGCGAGGTCTCCAAATCCGTCCGCTGGCCGAAATTGTTGCAGCCGAGCCCGACCGCAGACACGCGCAGGCCGGAGGCGCCGAGATTACGAATTTCCATGGGAGATCCCTGTCGGAGATGGGCAGGGGCTTATTGTGGCTGCGGTACGCCGCCGCAGCAAGCCGCGCGCCGCGTTGCTGCCATGCTGACAAGGAACTGCGGACAACGACTGCCGACAAAAAAATGCGGCCCCTGTCAGACGCGGCGACTGACGGGGACCGCTTTGGGGCGCTTGATCGGTGACGGGGGGCTGACCAGACGCAGCTGCAGCCTAGTCCCGCTATGTTACGCGCGGGTGACAGGCAGAGTTATCCACAGGCGTCGCGATCGCGACGATCAGAAGATCTTGCGATAGACGATGAACCCGGAACGCTCGGCGACCTTGTCGTACAGGCGCTGCGCCGTGACGTTGGTCTCGTGCGTTTGCCAGTACACGCGCGGCGATCCCACGAGCTTTGCGCGCTCGTAGACGCCATGGATCAGCGCCGAGCCGACACCCTTGCCGCGTGCGGCCTCGGTCGTGAACAGGTCCTGCAAATAGCAGGACGGCTCGATCGCGGTGGTGCTGCGGTGAAACAGGTAATTCGTCATCCCGAGCAGGCGGCCGTCGCTCTCGGCGACCAATCCGTGCACCGGCTCATAGGCATCGAAAAAGCGCTGCCATGTCGCGCGCGTGATGTCGGGCGAGAGCGCGGTCGGACCGGAGCGGCCGTAGAAGGCGTTGTAGCCGTCCCACAACGGCAGCCATTGTTCGGAGTCCTGCCTCGTGACGGAGCGAATGGTGAGCGACATATGGATTCCCGCGATCGATGAGGTGTCCTTCATACGTGATGAGGGACGTGCTGATCAATCGCGCATCACTCCGCGACGCGCAGATACCGGATCAGCTTGCGGCCTGTGGGATCGCGCAGTGAGCGGTAGTAGTCGGCGCGAGACGGCGCATCGGTGTGGCGCACGAGGTCGGTCACGGGCGTGTAGCTCAGCATGCGCCCGCCATCGGGCAGCGCAGCACAGACGAAGCGCAACACCGCGCCATTGCGCAAGGCGATGTCGATCGGCGTGGCATCGCCGATCCGCACCATCTCCATGCGCTGTGCGATGAAAGTGCCGAGCTCGTCCTCGGGCAATTCGAACGCGCCGGTGTCGCGGCCATGATACATCAGCGCGATGAACGGCGGCTTGTCGTCGGCGATGTCGTCCGGCACCGCAAAATAATCGCGGAACGCGCGGTTGATGAATTCGGCGCGCGTCTCGGCATCGAGCAGCACGATGCCGATATCGACCTGGTCGAGCGCGGCCGACAGCCGCGCGGCGGTGGCGTGGCTCCGACGTTCGGCGGCAAACGTGCCGAGCAGCCGCTGGCGCATCAGGCCGGTGATGGCTGCGGTGCCCGCGGCCGTCGCGGCCAGGACGCCGAGCCGGATCATATCCGCGGTGGTAAGACCTGCAACGCCGTGTCGGCTGAGGAGCAGCAGTGCCGCGCCGATGACGGCGATGGCTGCGCTGGCGACGGCGGAAGCGGGACCCGAGAGCGCGCCGGCGAGCGCCACGATGCAGACGAGCAGCGGCGCGGGCGAGGGAGTGGGGACGAAGCGATCGAAAAACATCGCCAGCAGCAAAGTCGCTGCCGTCAGCGCCGGACCGGAGATCGCACGCCATCCCAACCGCATGGGCCTGTCTCGCTCCTCCCTGAACGCGGTAAGGCGGCAACACTGACTGATTATCGCGCCAGTGCGATGCGGTTTCGCGCGGTGTGCTTAAGGTGCGCTTTGATTCATGCGCAAAGCTTTCGGATGATTTTAGACCAAGTGCGCGTGCTTGAGACGTTGTTGCAGCGCGGGCGCATTCAGCGTCGACGTCCCCTGGCCCTTGCGCGTGCCGACGAAGATCAACAGCGACGCCGCGACCAGGATGGCCGCGGTCAGGGTGATTGCAACGATGACCACAGGTGATTTCATCGAAATCCTGTCGCGATGCCGGTCGGCGCGGGCGACGCTTCGCCTTGAAGGCGTGTCCAGGATGAAGCGGGAATCAGACCGGCAGGCCCATCGCCATGGTCGCCTTGGTCGACAGCACCGTCAGGGTGACGATCAGGCACAGCGAGAGCGCGGCGACGGCGAGCGAGGCCGCGACCGCGTTGGTCAGCCGGGAAGACGAAACGGTTGCGGGTTGGCCTTGAAAGCCCGCCGTGCCGGACGCCCGAATCATGGTCTAAATCCTTCAACGCGCGAGCGAATCACCCGCGACATCGAACAATTTCACTGTTGCAATCGGCAATATTGCGGCGGCCAATCGGGTGAAAATGGCGAGATTGCGGCAATGGTGACCCTTATGCCCGCTATTCGCCAGAGCGCGATCGCCCCTCAGGCGCCGGCGGCGATGCTGGCGGGGTCCTCGATGTCGGCCGGCCGCCAGTCCATTGCGACGAAGCCGGGGGCGGCTTCCACGCGCTTCAGCCAGTCCCGGATCGCCGGGAAGGTCGAGAGGTCGAAGTCGCAGCGGTCGGCGAGGTGGGTATAGCCGTACAGCGCGATGTCGGCGACCGTGAGCTGGCGGGCGGCGAAATAGGCGTTGGTCTTGAGGTGATTCTCCATCACCTGGAGCGCGCCATAGCCGCGCTCCATCCAGTCCTCCAGCGAATGAGTCTGGAGGTCGCGGCCGCCCCTCACCAGCGACAGCCAGAAATAGGCCGCGCCGATGTTCGGCTCCAGCGCGTGCTGCTCGAAGAACATCCATTGCAGCGCGTCGGCGCGATCGATGCGGTTCTCCGGCGCGAGCGGCGTGCCGACGGCGACATACCAGAGAATGGCGTTGGACTCGGCGAGATAGCGATCGTCGCCGACCTCGAGCAGCGGCACCTGACCGGATGGGTTCTTGGCCAGGAAGTCCGGGGTGCGGCTCTCGCCGCGCAGAATGTCCACCTCGACCGCTTCGTAAGGCAAGTTCAGCAGCGCCAACGCAAGGCGGACCTTGTAGCTGTTGCCCGAGCGCTGCATCGAATAGAGCTTGTACATTCTAGGGATGATTCCGGAAGACGGGAGGGCGCGGCGCTTGTTGCCCCGCAACGCGGCTAAACAATGATGCCGATGCGAATCCGCCGCAAGACCCGGCCCATAGAAAAACTCGAAAACCCTACCGCATTGCAATGCGGCGGAAGATCATTTCCGTGCGACCATCCAACTCAGTTCACGCTTGCGTCAATGCGGCCGCATTGCTCGGCGCATTTGTGTGAGAGGGTTGAAGGTCGTGATCGCCTCGGCCGCTGGTCTCTCAAGCGCCGGACTGCCGTCAGCTTCATGGGCGTCTTGAAGCGCGCAAAATTGCTCCGAGGACACGCCTTGTCGGATATGTGGGATTTGCCCGGCAAAGTTGCGGAAAATTGCGGAAAGTCACGCCTTGATGCGCGCCAGACACGTAAACTTTTGCGGGATCGGACCGAAGTTTCTTGCGGCGCAACGGCACTCGTTTTAGGGTGGCTCATTCCCACAATCGGAGTCGTGAAGCCAAAGGGTTCACGACGCTTGTCAGGAGATGACGATGTCCTTCCTTGCCGCTGCGCTCGACCGTGTGAAGCCGTCCGCGACCATCGCGGTCACGGATAAAGCACGTGCGCTGAAAGCGGCGGGCCGCAACGTCATCGGCTTAGGTGCCGGCGAGCCCGACTTCGACACGCCCGCGAACATCAAGCTGGCCGCGATCCACGCCATCGAAGCCGGCAAGACCAAGTACACCGCGGTCGATGGCATTCCCGAGTTGAAGGAAGCCATCATCGCCAAGTTTCAGCGCGAGAACGGCGTCGTCTACAAGGCGAACCAGATCATCGTCGGCACCGGCGGCAAGCAGGTGCTCTACAACGCGCTGATGGCAACCATCAATCCGGGCGACGAGGTGATCATCCCCGCACCGTACTGGGTCAGCTATCCCGAGATGGTGGCGCTCGCCGGCGGCGAGCCGGTGCCGGTGGTCTGCACCGCCGCGACCGGCTTCAAGCTCCAGGCCGAGGCGCTCGAGCGCGCGATCACGCCGAAGACCAAATGGGTGATCCTGTGCTCGCCGTCGAATCCGACGGGAGCTGCCTACACCAGGACCGAGCTGAAGGCGCTCACCGACGTGCTGGTGAAGCATCCTCACGTCTGGGTCATGACCGACGACATGTACGAGCATCTCGTCTATGACGATTTCCAGTTTACCACGGTCGCGCAGGTCGAGCCGAAACTCTACGATCGCACGCTCACCGTGAACGGCGTGTCGAAGGCCTATTGCATGACCGGCTGGCGCATCGGCTATGCCGGCGGTCCGGCGCAGCTGATCAAGGCGATGTCGACGATCCAGTCGCAGTCGACCTCGAACCCGTCGTCCATTGCGCAATGGGCCGCGGTCGAGGCGCTGAACGGTCCGCAGGACTTCATCCCGGCCAACAACAAGGTGTTCAAGGAGCGTCGCGACCTCGTCGTCTCCATGCTCAACCAGGCCAAGGGCATCGAATGCCCGCGGCCCGAGGGCGCCTTCTACGTCTATCCGTCCTGCGCCGGCACCATCGGCAAGACCGCGCCGTCGGGCAAGGTGATCGACAATGACGAGACGTTCGTGACCGAACTGCTGGAGACCGAAGGTGTCGCCGTGGTGCAGGGCTCGGCGTTCGGCCTCGGCCCCGCGTTCCGTATCTCCTACGCGACCAAGACCTCCGACCTCGAAGACGCCTGCAAGCGCATCCAGCGCTTCTGCGGCAATCTGCGGTAAGGCTGTCGCGACAGTGCAAATTGGAAAGGCCCGCTTCGCGCGGGCCTTTTTTATGGGTGCTTCGATGAGTGAAGTTGGATGGACTATTGCTTGGGCCGATGCTGTGCCCTGCCCCTCACCCGGATCGCTTGGCGCGCACTTGCGCGCCAAAGCGATCCGACCTCCCCCCGCAAAGAGCGGGGAGAGGTTAAGGGCGCTCGCGGCGTCCCGTTGAAGTTCGATGGGCCCATGAAGTGAGGGACACACTGCTCGTGCACTCCCTCGCCCCGTTCTTACGGGGAGAGGGTGGGGTGAGGGGCTCTCTCCGCGAACTCGCTTTTAGACGCGTTCGATCTGGCACACGCAAAACTATTGTGGCATAGACCATCGCGCATCACGGGTGGGGCGCTCTCTCTGCTCGCATCACATTCATCGCCGGAGATATTCATGCGCCGTTCACTCCTCCTCGCCGGGCTTGCCGTTGCGAGCTTCGTTGCCTCCGTTGCGGGTGCCAGCGCGCAGTCCCGGATGGTGCAGGTGGGCGTGCTCGAATGCCGCGGCGGCGCCAGCGTAGGCTTCATCGTGGGATCGGTAACCAATCTCGGCTGCGTGCTGCGCGTCGATGGTTTGCCGGACGACCGTTACGTCGCGACGATCCGCAAGGTGGGCCTCGACCTCGGCATCACCCAGGAAACGGCACTCGCCTGGGGCGTGTTCGCGCCGGTGAACCGGCTCGGCCCGGGCGACCTCGCCGGCACCTACGCCGGTGCGCAGGGCAGCGCATCGGTCGGCGTCGGCCTCGGCGGCAACGTGCTGGTCGGCGGCTCCAATAATTCGATCGCGCTCCAGCCACTCAGCGTGCAGGGCCAGGTCGGCCTCAACGTCGCCGCCGGCCTCGAGAGTCTGGAACTCCACCCGGGCCGTTGACAACTCCCGTGTGCGAATCGCGTCGCTCCGACGCGATTCCGGCAACGACGCACCGCAGCGACGTTTGATGCTTGCCAAATCTCGGGGACGGGCAGAGCATCGGCGTTTGCCGACCCAATCATGGGCCGAGCTCCACACCAAGGAGGCGGCGAATGGGACAAGACGTCAGAAGTCCCCGAGGTCCACGGTGCATCGCGCTGGTGGGCCCTTTCCAAAGCGGTAAAACCACACTTCTCGAAGCCATCCTGGCGCGAACCGGCGCAATCCCGCGCGCCGGCAGCGTCGACGCCGGAACCTCCGTCGGCGACGCCGCGCCAGAGGCCCGTCATCACAAGATGACGGTCGGGCTGACTGCCGTCACCACGAGTTTCATGGGCGACAGCTACACCTTCCTCGATTGTCCCGGTTCCGTCGAATTTGCCCACGACATGCGCGCCGCGCTGCCCGCGGTTGATGCCGCAATCGTGGTCTGCGAAGCCGACGAGAAGAAGCTGCCGCAGCTTCAGATCATTCTGCGCGAGCTGGAAGAACTGAAGATCCCGCGTTTCCTGTTCCTCAACAAGATCGACCGCGCCAACAAGCGCATCCGCGAGACGCTCGAGATACTCCAGCCCGCCTCGCGCGTGCCGCTGGTGCTGCGCCAGATCCCGATCTGGAAGGACGATCTGATCGAGGGCTTCGTCGATCTCGCGCTGGAGCGTGCGTTCATTTACCGCGAGCACAAGGCCTCCGAAGTCGTCGCGCTCCAAGGCGGCGATCTCGATCGCGAGAAGGAGGCCCGCTTCTCGATGCTGGAGAAGCTCGCCGATCATGACGATGCGCTGATGGAGCAGCTGCTCGAGGACATCCAGCCGCCGCGCGACGCCGTGTTCGACGATCTCGCGCGCGAATTGCGCGACGGGCTGATCTGCCCCGTGCTGCTGGGCGCCGCCGCACGCGAAAACGGCGTGCTGCGTTTGATGAAAGCGCTGCGCCACGAGGCGCCCGGTATCGCGGAGACCGCAAAGCGTCTCGGCGTTCCCGAGACCAGAGACGTCCTCGGCTTCGTCTTCAAGACTCTGCATTCGCAGCACGGCGGCAAGCTCTCGCTGACGCGGATGCTCGCGGGCCATCTCGACGACGGTGCTACGCTGCAATCCTCCTCCGGCGGGGTCAGCCGCATCTCCGGCATCCTCGCCGTCACCGGGGCCTACGACACCAAGCGTGCCGCGGCGGAAGCCGGCGACACGGTGGCGCTCGCTAAGCTCGACCCGATCAAGACCGGCGACACGGTTTCGAACGGCAAGACCCCGCCGGCAGCGCTTGCCGCCAGCGAGCCCACTCCGCCGGTGCTCGCGATCTCGGTTGCGGCCACCGACCGCAAGGACGACGTCAAGCTCGGCCAGGCGCTGATGCGGCTGCACGAGGAGGATCCCTCGCTCGTCTTCGTGATGAACGCCCAGACCCACGACACCGTGCTGTGGGGTCAGGGCGAGATGCACTTGCGCGTCGCGAGCGAGCGGCTGCGCGATCGTTTCGGCGTCAAGGTCGCCTCGCATCCGCCTGCGATCGGCTATCAGGAAACCATCCGCAAGCCGATCGTCCAGCGCGGCCGCCACAAGAAACAGTCCGGCGGGCATGGCCAGTTCGGTGACGTCGTGCTCGACATCAGGCCGCTGCCGCGCGGCGAGGGCTTCAAGTTCGCCGAGAAGGTGGTCGGCGGCGCGGTGCCGCGCAACTACATCGGCGCGGTGGAAGAGGGCGTCGTCGACGGGCTCGCCCGCGGCCCGCTCGGTTTCCCGGTCACCGATTTGCAGGTGACGCTGACCGACGGCTCCTATCACAGCGTCGATTCCTCCGACCTCGCCTTCCGCACGGCGGCGCGGGTCGGGCTCACCGAGGGCCTGCCGCAATGCCAGTCGGTGCTGCTGGAGCCGATCCACGTGGTCGAGATCGTCTGCCCGACCGACGCCACCGCCAAGATCAACGCAATCCTATCGGCACGGCGCGGCCAGATCCTCGGCTTCGACACCCGCGACGGCTGGAGCGGATGGGACTGCGTCCGCGCCATGATGCCGGAAGCCGAGATCGGCGAGTTGATCGTCGAACTGCGCTCGGCCACGGCAGGCGCCGGCAGCTTCACCCGCCAGTTCGACCACATGGCCGAAGTCACGGGGCGCGCCGCCGACCAGATCATCGCCGCGCATCAACACGCGGCGTGAGTCTGTCTCTCGCGCAGTAAGGGGAGCACGCTCTCTCACCCCCTCTCCCCGTTCTTTACGGGGAGAGGGTGGGGTGAGGGGCTGCCTCGCCACCCCGTCATTGCGAGCGCAGCGAAGCAATCCAGAATCCCTCCGCGGGGACAGCCTGGATTGCTTCGCTGCGCTCGCAATGACGGTGGAGACAGACGGGAGCGATAAAGTGCTTGCGCACGGCCTTGAATGATGTATTTTACATCATTGTACATGCTTCAGATATTACTTATAAAGGCTGAAACGTGAGGCCAAGGTGATCACGTCGTTCCAGATGCGGGCAGCGCGCGCGCTGCTCGGCATTGACCAGAGGGCCTTGGCGGAGCTCGCAGGCGTTTCGCTGCCGACCATTCAGCGGATGGAGGCGAGCACCGGCAACGTCCGCGGCGTGGTCGAGACCTTGATGAAGGTGGTCGAAGCCTTTGATCGGGCCGGCGTCGAGCTGATCGGCGAACAGGTGCGCAGCGAAGGCGGCGGACGCGGCGTTCGGCTCAAGGAGCCGGGGCCGCCGCGTCGGGTGGGAGCATGATCCCGCAATGATCATGCTCGGAAGCAGTCTTGACTAACGCACCGTCGCGCCCCGATACGCGGCCGCACGATGCATCGGAGCGTTGTGGGCAGCGGAGCATTTTGCTGAAATGAGCATCACTGGCGAACACGCAGGCAAGCTGCACCAGCTTCGTCGGCCGACCTTTACCGAACTCTATTTGCCAAAGCTCGTCACCGTATGGCGCGAGGGCTACGGCCTAGCGGATTTCCGCGCTGATGTGTTCGCGGGCCTCACGGTCGCGATCGTCGCGCTGCCGCTGTCGATGGCCATCGCGATCGCCTCGGGCGTGACGCCGGACCGCGGACTCTACACCGCCGTCGTCGGCGGCTTCATTGCCTCACTGCTCGGCGGCAGCCGATTCCAGATCGGCGGTCCCGCCGGCGCCTTCATTGTGCTGGTTGCGGCGACCGCCGACCGTCACGGGGTTGATGGCGTGATCCTGGCCACGCTGATGGCGGGCCTGTTCCTGATCGCTGCGGGCTTCCTGCGGGTCGGCACTTATATCAAGTTCATTCCGTATCCTGTGACGGTCGGCTTCACGGCCGGCATCGCCGTCATCATCTTCGCCAGCCAGCTGCGCGATCTCGGCGGGATCACGCTCCTCGCGAAGGAGCCGAGCGAGTTCGTTCCGAAACTGGTCGCGCTCGCCGGGGGCCTGCACACCGTCAATCCGTCGGCCGTCGCGGTCGCGATCGTCAGCATTGCCATCATCGCGGGCCTGCGACGTTGGCTGCCGTCCTGGCCGGGTATCCTGATCGCGGTCGTGCTCGCGGCGGTCGCATGTGCCGTGCTGTCGCTGCCGGTCGAGACCGTCGGCTCTCGCTTCGGCGGCATTCCGCGCGAACTGCCCTCGCCGGCCTTGCCTGCGTTCTCGCTCGCGAAGGCGACCGCCGTGCTGCCGGATGCGATCTCCTTCGCGCTGCTCGCCGCCATCGAATCGCTGCTGTCGGCGGTGGTGGCCGACGGCATGACCGGGCGCCGTCACCGCTCCAATTGCGAGCTGGTGGCGCAAGGCGCCGCCAATGTCGGCGCGGCGCTGTTCGGCGGCATCTGCGTCACCGGGCTGATCGCGCGCACCGCGACCAACATCCGCGCCGGCGCGCGGGGGCCGCTGGCGGGCATGCTGCATTCGGTCTTCCTGCTGCTGTTCATGCTGATCGCAGCGCCGCTCGCGAGCTACATCCCGCTGGCCGCGCTCGCCGCCGTGCTCGTCGTGGTGGCCTGGACCATGGCAGAGAAGCACGAATTCGCGACGCTGCTGCGCTCGTCATGGGGCGATGCCGTCGTGCTGCTCGCAACCTTCCTGCTCACCATCTTCCGCGATCTGACCGAAGGCATTTTGGTCGGCTTCGCGCTTGGCGCGGTCCTGTTCATCCATCGCATGGCGGAAATGACCGGCATCGAGGAACGTTCGCCGCTGGTGGCCGCCGATCGTCCCGACGACGATAATGGCGGGCGCGTGCCCTACGACCCCGCCCTCGCGGTCGATCGCGACGTGCTGGTCTATCGCATCACCGGCGCATTCTTTTTCGGTGCAGCCTCGGCGATCGGCGGCGTGCTCGACGGCATCGCCGACAAGCGCAAGGGATTCGTGGTCGATTTCGCCGCGGTGCCGTTCCTGGATTCGACCGCGGCCAACGTGCTCGGCCGCGTCGCCGCCAAGGCCCACCGCCAGGGCATCCGGCTGTTCATCACGGGGGCATCGCCAACGGTTCGCCGCGCGCTGCTCACCCATGGCGTCACGCCGCCACGCGCCCGCTATCGCGAGACCATCGCGCGTGCGGTCGCCGACATCAAGGGCGGTGCGGCGCACCCCGCGGCCGGTCAGGCGGGCACGACCTGACGTCGAGCCTCTCCCGAGACGCCCGCGCGCTTGACAGGGCCTGCGGGACGCGAAATGGATCGCCTCCGAAACGACCCCAGGGGAGGACGACCGTGACCAAGGCTCCCGCAGCCTGTCTGATCGGATGGCCGGCTGCGCATTCGCGCTCGCCGCTGATCCATCGTTACTGGCTGCGCACGCTCGGGATCGAGGGTGGCTATGTCATCGAGGCGGTTCCACCCGACAATTTGCGCGACTTCGTGCTGCGGCTGTCGCTGCGCGGCTTCGTCGGCGCCAACGTCACCATCCCGCACAAGGAGGGCGTGCTCGAGCTCTCGACGCCCGATGCCCGCGCGCGGGCGGTCGGTGCGGCCAACACGCTGTGGTTTGCGGACGGCGAGCTGCGCTCGACCAACACCGACGTCGAGGGCTTTATCGGCAATCTCGATGCCAGCGCGCCCGGCTGGGACGCAGCCGAAGAGGCGCTGGTGCTGGGCGCCGGCGGCTCCTCGCGCGCCATCGTGTTCGGGTTGCTCGAACGCGGCATCAGCCGCGTGCATCTCGCCAATCGCACCATCGCCCGGGCCGAGATGCTTGCACGCGAGTTCGGGCCGAAGGTGCATCCTGTTGCCTGGGACGGGATCGATGACATCCTGTCGCGTGCAAGACTTCTCGTGAACACGACCTCGCTCGGCATGCACGGTCAGCCTTCACTCGACCTTGACGTGGCGCGCCTGCCGGATGGCGCCGTGATCGCCGATCTCGTCTATGTCCCGCTGGCGACGCCGCTGCTCGCGGCCGCAAAGGCGCGCGGGCTGAAGACCGCCGACGGGCTCGGCATGCTGCTGCATCAGGCGGTCCGCGGCTTCGAGCTGTGGTTCGGCCAGCGGCCGCAGGTCACGGCCGAGCTGCGTGCGCTGGTCGAGGCCGATCTCACAAAGACTTGAGAGAATAGCGCGTAACCTCCGGAGTTCTATGTCCGTAAGGGGACAATAGGGACAATCGGAGACCGTCATGTCTGTTCAACGTGCAACTTTCACACGTCCGCTCATTGCCGTCGCGATGGTGGCCGTCTCGACCCTCTCGGCACTTGCGCAAAGGGCGCCGGTGCCGACGCGCGTCCGCGGCACGATCGAAAGCGTCAATGGCGACACCATGCAGGTCAAGGCGCGCAGCGGCGAGGACGTCAAGCTGCACATCGCCTCCGACGTGAACGTGTCGGGCATTACCAGGATTTCACTTGCCGACATCAAGCCCGGCTCCTTCGTCGGCGCCACCACCGTGCCGGGACCGGACGGCGGCGCGAACGCGGTCGAGGTCCACGTGTTTCCTGAGAGCATGCGCGGCACCGGCGAGGGCTCGCGACCTTATGACCTCAAGCCCAACTCCAGCATGACCAATGCGACCGTGTCGGAGAGCGTGGTCGGCAACGACGGCCATACGCTGCTGGTCAAGTACAAGGACGGCGAGAAGAAGGTGTTCGTCGCCGACAATACGCCGGTGGTGACCTTCGTGCCCGGCGACAAATCCGATCTGAAGGCCGGCGCCAAGGTGATCGCCTTCATGAAGCAGCTGCCGGACGGCTCGTTCGAAACCAACCGCGTCAGCGTCGGCCGCGACGGCCTGACGCCGCCGATGTAAACGGAGATTAACAACATGTCGAAGAGAACCTGGATATCACGCGTTGGCGTCGCCGCATTCGCCGCCTGCATCGTCACGTCATCCGCCCTGGCGCAGCAGACGCCGACGGTCCGCATCCGCGGCACCATCGAGAGCGTCGACGGCAACACGCTCGGCATCAAGACCCGCGAAGGCAGCGACGTGAAGGTGCGCATGACCGACAACGTCGCCGTCTTCGCGGTGGTGAAGACGTCGTTGTCGGAGATCAAGGACGGCTCCTATATCGGCGTCACCGGCCTGCCCGAGCCCGACGGCACCCAGAAGGCGATCGCGGTGCACATCTTCCCCGAAAACCAGCGCGGCGCGGCCGAAGGTTTTCGTCCCTGGGACGCGCGCGCCAACTCGACCATGACCAACGCCACCGTGGCGCAGACGGTGAAGGGCACCGATGGCCAGAACATCACGGTCAAGTACAAGGACGGCGAGAAGAAGGTCGTGGTGCCTCCGGACACGCCGATCGTCACCTTCGTCGCCAGCGACAAATCCGAGCTCAAGCCCGGCGCCAAGCTGATCATTTTCGGCGCGGTGAAGAAGGACGATGGTTCGCTGGAAGCCAACCGGGTGAACGTCGGTCGCGATGGGGTGACGCCGCCGATGTGAGGAGCGCGCCAAGCGGAGATTTGTAGGGTGGGTTAGGCGAAGCCGTAACCCACCATGCTTCCGCAAATGCGGCCGAAGTTGGTGGGTTACGCTCAGCGACCGCGCTTCGCGCAGCCGCAGAGCTAACCCACCCTACAGCACTGCCGCTGCGGTTCACATCGCAATGATATGTTCGTCGATCTCGTCAATCCTGTTGACGCCGCACAGGCCCATGGTGGTGAGCAGCTCCTTCTGGATGATGTCGATCGCCTTGGCGACGCCGGCCTGGCCGCCGGCGCCCAGGCCATAGGCGTAAGCGCGGCCGATCATGCAGGACTTTGCGCCGAGCGCGAGCGCACGCATCACGTCTTGACCGGAGCGGATGCCGCCGTCGAACATGATCTCCATCCTGTCACCGACCGCCTCGGCGATCTCGGGCAGCACCTCGATCGATGACGGCGCGCCGTCGAGCTGACGGCCGCCGTGGTTCGATACGACGAGAGCCTGCGCGCCGGTCTTGGCGGCTTCCTCCGCGTCCTCGACGTCCAGAATGCCCTTGATGATCAGCTTGCCCGGCCAGATGCTGCGGACCCACTCGACGTCCTTCCAGTTCAACGACGTGTCGAACTGCGACGCCGTCCACTCGGCGAGGCGATTGAGATCCCCGGTGTTCTTCACATGTCCGGCGATGTTACCGAAGGTGCGGCGCTTGCCCCGGAGCACGCCCGACACCCAGGTCGGCTTGGTGGCAAAGTCGATCAGCTTCGAGAGCGACCATTCCGGCGGAACCGTCATGCCGTTCTTGATGTCGGCGTGGCGCTGGCCGATGACCTGGAGATCGACTGTCAGCACCAGCGCGGAGCATTTCGCCGCGATCGCGCGCTGGATCAGTTCCTTGATGAAGCCGCGGTCCTTCATCACGTAGAGCTGGAACCAGAACGGCTTCTCGACACTGGCCGCGATGTCTTCGATCGAGCAGATCGACATCGTCGACTGCGTGAACGGGATACCGGCGGCTTGCGCGGCGCGGCAGGCATGGATCTCGCCATCGCCATGCTGCATGCCGAGCAGGCCTACCGGCGCCAGTATCAGCGGCATGGTCGAGGGCTCGCCGAGGATCGTGGTCGCGGTGTCGCGTTTGGAGACGTCGACCAGGATGCGCTGGCGGAACTTGATGGCCTGCATGTCATCGCGGTTGGCGCGCAGCGTTTCCTCGGCGTAGGAGCCGCGGTCGCAATAATCGAAAAACGCCTTCGGCACGCGGCGCTGATGCAGTGTGCGAAGATCGTCGATACAGGTGATGTGCTTCATGAACGTTTCCCCGGCCCGTCTTCTATCAAGAGTCTTGTACTGGAAGACTCTTGCATCGGAAGATCGAGGGGTCATCTAGCATGGTTGGATGCACAGCCAAATCGTTTGAAAATCTTTTGGAGGAGGGCGCCATGACCAGGCCGCACACCGGACCGACGCCGGAGGAGATCAAGGAGAAGCATGATCTCGAGGAGGCGCTGGAAGAAGGTCTGGAAGAGACCTTTCCGGGCTCCGATCCCGTCAATGTCACCCAGCCGGCGCCGAGCCGCGGGGACGGCCATGTGAAGCGCTCGGACTAGGCGCGGTTCCGCCCTGTTCCGGCGTCCTCACCGGAAATATAACGTTAACAAGGCGTTATCGGGGCCGGGGTACGTCCGGTTCCGTAATGATTCATCATATTTTTTGAAGCCAAGTTAGCCGCGATGGCTTTATAAGACCTCAGCAAATCAGGGATGCGGGTCCCGCCAGGGCACCCGCAGGTTGTCTTGGGATCCCTGGTTGTCGCGTGGGGGACGATATGAGCCGCAAATATTTCGGGACGGACGGGATCCGGGGCCGCGCCAACGGGCTGATCACGCCGGAGCTCGCGCTCAAGGTCGGCCAGGCCGCAGGCCTGGCGTTTCAGCGCGGTGACCACCGCCACAGGGTCGTGATCGGCAAGGACACCCGCTTGTCCGGCTACATGATCGAATACGCGATGGTGGCGGGCTTCACCTCGGTCGGCATGGATGTGCTGCTGGTCGGCCCGATGCCGACACCGGCGGTCGCGATGCTGACCAAGTCGATGCGCGCCGATCTCGGCGTGATGATCTCCGCGTCGCACAACCTGTTCGAGGACAACGGCATCAAGCTGTTCGGCCCGCAGGGCTTCAAGCTCTCCGACGACGTCGAGAAGCAGATCGAGCAGCTGCTCGACGAGCCCATCGACAAGCGTCTTGCCCAGAGCGCCAGCCTCGGCCGCGCCCGCCGCATCGATGGCGTGCATGATCGCTACATCGAATTCGCCAAGCGCACGCTGCCGCGCGATCTGTCGCTCGACGGCCTGCGCGTCGTGGTCGATTGCGCCAACGGCGCCGCCTACAAGGTGGTACCGGAAGCGCTGTGGGAGCTGGGCGCCGACGTGATTGCGATCGGAGTCGAGCCCGACGGCTTCAACATCAACAAGGAATGCGGCTCCACCTCGCCGGAAGCGCTGTCGAAGAAGGTGCGCGAGATGCGCGCCGACATCGGCATCGCGCTCGACGGTGACGCCGATCGCGTCATCCTGGTCGACGAGCGCGGCCACATCGTCGATGGCGACCAGCTGCTCGCGGTGATCGCGCAGAGCTGGAAGGAAGACGGCCGGCTGTCGCGATCGGGCATCGTCGCCACCGTGATGTCGAACCTCGGGCTCGAGCGCTTCCTCAATGCGCAGGGGCTCGATCTCGTGCGCACGCCGGTCGGCGATCGCTACGTGCTCGAGCAGATGCTGAACGGCGGCTACAATCTCGGGGGCGAGCAGTCCGGCCACATCATCCTGTCCGACTACGCCACCACCGGCGACGGCTTCGTGGCCGCATTGCAGGTGCTTGCCGTGGTGCAGAAGCTGCGCCGGCCGGTGTCGGAAGTCTGCCACCGCTTCGATCCGCTGCCGCAGATCCTGAAGAACGTCCGTCACAAGGGCGGCAAGCCGCTCGACAATTCCGACGTCAAATCGGCGATCTCCGACGGCGAGCAGCGGCTCAACGGCCACGGCCGCCTGCTGATCCGCTCCTCCGGCACCGAGCCGGTGATCCGCGTCATGGGCGAGGGTGAGGATCGCATCCTGGTCGAGGACGTCGTCGACACCATCGTTTCCGCACTCGGGCAGGCCGCGGCTTAAGGCGCATCGCGAAGCACGATCGTAGCCCGGATGGAGCGCAGCGAAATCCGGGAATCGTGCAACAGGCGAACGGCCCCGGATTGCGCTGCGCTCCATCCGGGCTACGAACTCCCTCAGGCGGGAAGAGCGAAGCGCATCCCAGCCATCGACGATTGGCGGTGGATCGCTCGCCGCGCGCAGCGTAACTAGCTTGTCGCGGCAATCTGCCGCGCCGGCCGGGATGCTCCATTGAACAAGCCAGTCGTCGTCTCAGAGGAAACGCTGACCGAGCCCGTCATCGTCAGCGACGTGGCATCCGCCGCCAAGGCCGCAGGGCCGGCCTATGTCGTGCTTGCCGGCATCAGCTTCTCGCACTTTCTCAACGACACCATGCAGTCGCTGATCGCTTCCGTGTATCCGATCCTGAAGGACACCTACGCACTCGACTTCGCGCAGATCGGCATGATCACGCTGGCCTTCCAGTTCACGGCCTCGCTGCTCCAGCCGGTGGTCGGCCACTACACCGACAAGAAGGCGCAGCCCTATTCGCTGTCGATCGGCATGGCCTCGACCTTCTTCGGTCTGTTGCTGCTCAGTGCCGCCCACCAATATCTCGTCATCCTCGTCGCCGCCGCGCTGGTCGGCCTCGGCTCGGCGGTGTTTCACCCGGAATCGGCACGCATCGCGCGGCTCGCCTCCGGCGGCCGCTACGGTTTTGCGCAATCGGTGTTCCAGCTCGGCGGCAGTTTTGGCACCTCGATGGGACCGGTGCTCGCCGCGCTCATCGTCGTGCCGTTCGGGCAGGGCAGCATCGCCTGGTTCTCCTCGATCGCCTTCCTCGCGATCCTCATCCTCTGGCGCATCGGCCGCTGGTACGAACCGCAGATCAAGGCGAAGAAGACCGCGGTCGCTCAAGCCCATCCCGACGCGCCGAGCTCGCGTCGCGTCGTCGTTGCGCTCCTCGTGCTGGTCGCGCTGCTGTTCTCGAAACAGCTCTACGTCTCGAGCCTGTCGAGCTACTACATCTTTTATCTGATCGACCGCTTCGGCGTGTCGACGCAAGCCGCGCAGATGTATCTCTTCATTTTTCTCGCCGCGAACGCGGTCGGCGCTTTTCTCGGTGGTCCCCTGGGCGATCGCTTCGGCCGCAAGATCGTGATCTGGATCTCGATCCTGGGGGCGCTGCCGTTCACGCTGGCGCTGCCCTATGCCGGGCTCTATGCGAGCGCGGTGCTATCAGTGATCATCGGCCTGATCATCTCCTCGACGACGTCATCGATCATCGTGTTCGCGCAGGAGCTGGTGCCGCATCGCTTCGGCATGATCTCCGGCGTGTTCTTCGGTGTCGCCTTCGGCATCGGCGGCTTGGGCGCCGCCGTGCTCGGCAAGCTCGCCGACCACACCTCGATCGCGTTCGTCTACCAGGTCTGCGCTTACCTCCCGGCGATCGGCCTGCTTGCGGTGTTCCTGCCCAAGCTGCCGCGGCACGCGCGTTAACACATCCTGTCTTGCTGCAACGCGGCTTCATACATCGTTAGGAAATGCGGCGACGGCGTCGTATTTGCGCTGCATTTTTGCAACGCTCGCGCCGCACGCGCGTGTGCAGTTAGAAAAAATCAACCTTAAAAATTAGGGTTAAGTGGCGCTTAAACATTTGCTGGCATCGTCCGGGCCGTGAGTTTCCAGAACGTGAGGCGCCGTATTTGCCTCACCGGCCAAAAGGACGAAGCCAATGCGTAGCGTTAAGTCTCTCCTTGCCGCGGGTGCGGCAACCCTGATCTCATCGATGGCGTTCGCCGCCGACATGCCGATCGCGGCGCCCCCTCCGATGTACGCGCCCCCGGCTCCGCCCGCCGATTTCGGTGGCTGGTATCTGCGCGGCGACGTCGGCTTCAGCAATCAGAAGACAAGCGATCTCCACTACGGTCGCGAGTCCGCCTATTCGCAGCTCACCTCGTTCAATCAGCAGGCGTCGTTCGACACGGCCGGCATCTTTGGGCTCGGCGCGGGTTACCGGTTCAACAATTGGTTCCGCGCGGACGTGACCGGGCAGTATCGCGGCAATTCGAATTTCAAGGGAACGGATCGTTTCACCGGAACCGCGGGCGGCGTGCCCTACAGCGGGATCGACAATTACAGTGCATCCAAGTCCGAATGGCTGGTGTTGGCGAACGCGTATGTCGACCTGGGCACCTGGTGGTGCATCACGCCGTTCATCGGCGCGGGCGTTGGCGGCGCACGCGTCTCCATCTCGAACTTCACCGACACCGGCATCAACGATCTTGCGTTCTCGACCGCGAGCTTCTCAAGCGCACCGACCGGTTCGAAGTGGAACTTGGCGTGGGCTGCCCACGCGGGTCTCGCATACAAGGTCAATCCCAACCTCGTCCTCGAACTTGCCTATAGCTATGTCGATATGGGTGAGGGGCAAACCGGTGTTTTGTCGACCTACACCGGGGGAACCACGGGCAACGTCTTCAAGTTCAAGGACATCACCTCGCACGACCTGAAGCTTGGCGTGCGCTGGAATCTCGACAGCCCGCCGGCCTACATGCCGCCGCTCGTCACCAAGGGCTGATCGTCAGCCTGATCGGTTAGGATTTCTTAACGGCGCGGGATCATCCCGCGCCGTTTTGCTTTGCGTATTTTTCATGGCGAACGGCGACGAAAGGCTCCGACGCAACCATTGGTTAAGGTTAACGAGCCATGATCACGAGCGAAAGTTCGAGTTCGATGGAGCGTTCGATGCGTAGGCTTTTGTTGGCGGCGGCGATGTTGGGGACGATCTCTGCGGCGCACGCGGCTGATCTCTCTGACCTGCCGATCCTGCGCGGCGGCTTCACAGACGGCTTGAGCAACTCCAACGTCAACTGGCAAGGAAGCTATATCGGCGCCCAGGGAAGCTACGGGACATCCGATATGAATTTCACCGGTTCTACTAGAACTGTTGCGGCTGCGTTGCTTGCCAATACTTCGATCGAAGCCGGCGGACAGGTATCGAGCTGGCCAGTGGGCGGCGGCAAGGTGTCATCACATGGTCATGGCTATGGCGCCTTCGCCGGTTACAACGGGCAATGGGACGATGTCGTGCTCGGCGTCGAGGTCAATTACATACATGGCAAGTTCGGCGGCTCGGCGACCGGCACCATGGGGCGCTCCTTTGTCGATCCTCTGGGTTTTCTGGACGACATCACGTACAAAAGCACGAGCTCGATAGCGATCTCAGATATGGGAACGCTCCGCATTCGCGGCGGCTACGCCGTCGGCTCTTTCTTGCCTTATCTGTTCGGAGGCATTGCACTTGGGCAAGCCAACATCACCAAGACTGCCGAGATCACCGGGACTCAGTTCAACCAGTCGGCGCCCTTTCAAACAATCAATGTCAATCTGTCCGCCACAGATGGTCTCTATAGTCACCTGATCTATGGCTACTCCACCGGTATTGGTGTCGATGCGATGCTGTGTGCAGGCCTGTTTCTGCGGGCGGAGTGGGAATACGTTCGCTTCACGTCATCGGTTGACACCAGTATCAACACCGTTCGCGCCGGCCTCGGCTACAAGTTCTGAAGGCACTGCGGTGTCGTCGGTTGACAGGTTTGCCTCGTCCTGATGCTCTGTTGCCGGAAGACGGGGCAGTAGCGATGAAGATCTACGGCGATACCAATTCCGGCAATTGTCTGAAGGTGAAGTGGGTCTGCGATAAGCTCGCGCTGCCCTATCAGTGGATCGAGATCGACACTCGCAAGGGCGAAAGCCGCACGCCGCAATTCCTGAGGATGAACGGCGCCGGCCAGGTGCCGACGGTGGCCTTCGACGAAGGTCGCACGCTGGCGCAATCCAATGCCATCATCCGCTATCTCGCGCGCGACAGTGCGCTCATTCCGCGCGATGCCTTCACTGCCGCGAAGATGGACGAATGGCTGTTCTGGGAACAATACAGCCACGAGCCCTATATCGCGGTGTGCCGCTTCCAGCTCGTCTATCTCGGCAGGGACGCCTCCGAGCTCGACCCTGAAAAGGTCAAGCGCGGCTATGCGGCGCTCGATCGCATGGAGCAGCATCTGGCGGCAAGCCGCTTCTTCGCCGGCGATGCAGTTTCGCTCGCCGACGTCTCGCTGCTTGCCTATACGCGCGTCGCGCATGAAGGCGGCTTCGATCTCGGTCGTTATGCCGCCATCCGCCGCTGGATCGGCGAAGCCGAGACCTTTCTCGGGCTTCCCAAGGTGCGTTAGGCGCGCTGAGGCAGGAGTAACTCAATGAACACCGAATCCGTTTCCATTCGTCCCGCGCGCCGTGAGGATGTTGCTGCGATCGTGGCGATGCTCGCCGACGATCATCTCGGGAGCGCACGCGAGCGCGTGGAAGACCCGTTGCCTGCGTCCTATTACGAGGCATTCGCGCGGATCGAGCGCGATCAAAATATCCAGCTCGTAGTTGCCGAGAGCGAGGGCAGGGTGGTCGGCTGCCTGCAGCTCGCGATCCTGCCGGGTCTCAGCTCGCAAGGCGGCTTGCGCGGTCTGCTCGAAGACGTCCGCGTCGCTTCCGATTGCCGTAGCCGCGGCATCGGCGAGCAATTGGTGCAATGGGCGGTGACGGAAGCGAAAGCGCGCGGTTGCAATCTGGTCGAGCTGCTGACGCATCAGACGCGAACAGATGCGCAGCGCTTCTACAAGCGGCTTGGGTTCACGGCGAGTCACGTCGGCATGACTGTCCGCTTTTGACGCAGTACGACAATGAGCGTTGCGCGATCAGCGAAATCGGATCGCGCATACGTTCATATTAAGAGCTGATAAACCACCGCTACGGCGTTCACGTTGGCTAGGGAACGAACGGTGCTACGGGACGTCGAAACCGGGCTCGATCGGTTCGGGGATTTCGATGACAAGCTATTCGATGATCAAGGTCGGCAACGACTACGTCGTGCAGGCCAACGACAAATGCATTTTGAAAGTCGGCAGCCGCCGCCGCGCCGCGCAATTGATCAACGATGCCACGGACTTGTTGAACGCGCTGGCCGTGGTCGAATCCCCTAAAATCGCACCGGAGGCGCCATCACTCGCGCGTGAGGCCCCGGAACTTCCTTGACTGGTCTTCCCGATTCCCGTATCAGCCGCGGCGGGACACCTCCCCCCAACGGGAGGCTTACTATCTGGAAGGGTAGACGATGACTGTAGCGAAGCCCGCTTCGCGGCCGAACGTGCCGCATTTTTCCTCCGGCCCCTGCGCCAAGCGCCCCGGATGGGATGCCCAAAATCTCAAGGACGCAGCGCTCGGCCGTTCGCATCGCGCGAAGGTCGGCAAGACCAAGCTCAAGCTTGCGATCGATTTGACGCGCGAGGTGCTCGAAGTGCCCGCCGATTATCGCATCGGCATCGTGCCGGCGTCCGATACCGGCGCGGTCGAGATGGCACTGTGGTCGATGCTGGGTGCGCGGCCCGTCACCACGCTCGCTTGGGAATCCTTCGGCGAGGGCTGGGTCAGCGACATCGTCAAGGAATTGAAGCTCAAGGACGTCACCAAGCTCAACGCGGCTTACGGTGAACTCCCGGATCTCTCCAAGGTCGATCCGAAGTCCGACGTCGTCTTCACCTGGAACGGCACCACCTCGGGCGTGCGCGTGCCGAACGCCGACTGGATCAGCGCGACCCGCGAAGGCCTGACCATTTGCGACGCCACCTCGGCCGCGTTCGCACAACCCCTCGACTGGGCCAAGCTCGACGTCGTCACCTTCTCCTGGCAGAAGGCGCTCGGCGGCGAAGCCGCGCACGGCATGCTGATCCTGTCGCCCCGCGCGGTGGAGCGGCTCGAAACCTACAAGCCGGCCTGGCCGCTTCCGAAGATTTTCCGCATGACCAAGGGCGGCAAGATCAACGAAGGCATTTTCGTCGGCGAGACCATCAACACGCCGTCGATGCTCTGCGTCGAGGACTATCTCGACGCGCTGAACTGGGCCAAGTCGATCGGCGGCCTGAAGGCGCTGATCGCGCGCGCCGACGCCAACACCAAGGTGCTCGCCGACTGGAAGGCGAAGACGCCCTGGATCGACTTCCTCGCCAAGGACGCCGCGATCCGCTCCAACACTTCGGTGTGCCTGAAGTTCACCGATCCCGCGATCACCTCGCTCTCCGAGGACGCGCAGGCCGACTTCTCCAAGAAGCTGGTGGCGCTGGTCGAGAAGGAAGGCGCGGGCTACGACTTCGCCTACTACCGCGATGCGCCCGCCGGCCTGCGGATCTGGTGCGGCGCCACCGTCGAGGCCAGCGATGTCGCGCTGCTGACCCAGTGGATCGACTGGGCTTTTGCCGAGACCAAGGCCGCGCTCGCCAAGGCAGCGTAGGTTTCTTTCTTCGCTTCTCCCCGTAAGAACGGGGGGAGGGAGAAGTGCTCCGAGACATTCATCCAATCCGGTCTAAGGCCCTTCCCTTGAGGAAGGCAGAGGACACATTCCCATGACCAAACCCAAAGTTCTCATTTCCGACGCGCTCTCTCCCGCCGCCGTACAGATCTTCAAAGACCGCGGTGTCGAGGTCGACTTCCAGCCCAACCTCGGCAAGGACAAGGACAAGCTCGCCGAGATCATCGGCAATTACGACGGCCTCGCGATCCGCTCGGCGACCAAGGCGACCGCGAAGATCCTCGAGAAGGCGACCAACCTCAAGGTGATCGGCCGCGCCGGCATCGGCGTCGACAACGTCGAGATTCCCGCCGCCACGGCCAAGGGCATCATCGTGATGAACACGCCGTTCGGCAATTCGATCACGACCGCCGAGCACGCCATCACCCTGATGCTGGCGCTGGCGCGCGAGATTCCGCAGGCGGACGCTTCGACCCAGGCCGGCAAATGGGAAAAGAACCGCTTCATGGGCGTCGAGATCACCGGCAAGGTGCTCGGCGTCGTCGGCTGCGGCAACATCGGCTCGATCGTCGCCGACCGCGCGCTCGGCCTGCGCATGAAGGTGATCGCGTTCGATCCGTTCCTGTCGCCGGAACGCGCCAGGGACATCGGCGTTGAGAAGGTCGAGCTCGACGATCTCTTGAAGCGTGCCGACTTCATCACGCTGCACACCCCGCTGACCGAGAAGACCAAGAACATCATCGACGCATCCGCGATCGCCAAGATGAAGAAGGGCGTGCGCCTGATCAACTGCGCCCGCGGCGGCCTCGTCGACGAGCAGGCCGTGGTCGACGCTTTGAATTCCAAGCACATCGCAGGTGCCGCCTTCGACGTCTTTGTCGAGGAGCCCGCCACCGCGAACGTGCTGTTCGGTCATCCCAACGTGATCTGCACGCCGCATCTCGGCGCGTCCACCACCGAGGCGCAGGAGAACGTCGCACTTCAGGTCGCCGAGCAGATGTCGGATTACCTGCTCACCGGCGCGATCTCGAATGCCGTCAACTTCCCCTCGATCACGGCGGAAGAGGCCCCGAAGCTGAAGCCGTTCATCGCGCTCGCCGAAAAGCTCGGCTCGTTCGCCGGACAGCTGACCGAGAGCGGCATCCTCAAGGTGGAGATCACCTATGAGGGCCACGTCGCCGAGATGAAGATCAAGGCGATCACCTCCGCCGTGCTGTCCGGCCTGCTGCGGCCGATGCTGGGCGAGGTCAACGTCGTCTCCGCGCCCGTCGTCGCCAAGGAGCGCGGCATGGTGGTGGACGAGATCGTCCGCGCCGCCCAGAGCGACTATGAAAGCCTGATCACCGTCACGGTCACCACCGAGCGGCAGGAGCGGTCGGTCTCGGGCACGGTCTATGCCGACGGCAAGCCGCGCCTGGTCGACATCAAGGGCATCCGCGTCGACGCTGAATTTGGCAAGTCGATGATCTACGTGACCAACGAGGACAAGCCGGGCTTCATCGGCAAGTTCGCGAGCCTGCTCGGCGATGCCAAGATCAACATCGCGACCTTCCATCTCGGCCGAGTTGCGCCGGGCTCCGATGCCATCGCACTGATCGAGGTCGACGGTGCCGTGCCGGCGGATCTGCTCGCCAAGGTGCAGGCCCTGCCGCAGGTCAAGCAGGTCAAGGCGCTGACGTTCTGATACGCCGACATATTCCGACCCGCGGAACAACGCCGCCCTCTCGCGAGGGCGGCGCTTTTATTTCTCCCGCGACCGCTGGACATTGTGTACCAATGGCGCCGAGAAGACGTCGACCGACGCTCCGTTCAAAATCGTTCGAAAAGGGAGAAAACAATGCGTGAAGCCGTCATCGTTTCCTATGCACGCACGGGCCTCGCGAAATCCGGCCGCGGCGGGTTCAACATCACCCCGCCGATGTCGCTCGCGGCCCACGCCATCCACCACGCGGTCGATCGCGCCGGCGTCGAGAAGGACTATGTCGAGGATTGCTATCTCGGCAATTGCGCCCATGGCGCGCCGAACATCGGCCGCCAGGCCGCGCTGCTGGCAGGAATGCCGAAATCGACCGGGGGCGTCTCGGTGAACCGGTTCTGCTCGTCCGGTCTCCAGACCATCGCGATGGCCGCCAACTCGATTCGTTCGGACGGTTCCGACTGCATCGTCGCAGGCGGCGTCGAGAGCATCTCAATGCCGGGCGGCGGGACTCCGAAAGAATCGATCGATCCCGAGCTGCTCAAGACGGCGCCGGCGATCTTCATGGCGATGATCGACACCGCCGACATCGTCGCCGAGCGCTACAATCTCAGCCGTGAATATCAGGACGAGTATTCGCTGGAATCGCAGCGCCGCATGGCCGCCGCGCAGCAGGCGGGCAAGTTCAAGGACGAGATCGTTCCGATGAAGACCAAGATGAAAGTGGTCGACAAGGCGACCAAAGCGGAGTCGATCGTCGATTACGTCGTCGACCGCGACGAGTGCAATCGGCCCGAGACCACGCTGGAAGGTCTCGCCAAGCTCGAGCCGGTCAGGGGCCCCGGCAAGTTCGTCACGGCGGGCAACGCCAGCCAGCTGTCGGACGGTGCCGCGGCCGTGGTGCTGATGGAAGCCAAGGACGCGGAGAAGCGCGGCCTCAATCCCATGGGCCGCTTCGTCGCCTGGGCGGCGGCGGGTTGCGAGCCAGACGAGATGGGCATCGGCCCGATCTTTGCCGTGCCGAAGCTGTTGAAGCGTCATGGCCTGAAGATCGACGACATCGATCTGTGGGAGCTCAACGAAGCCTTCGCCAGCCAGTGTCTCTATTCGCGCGACAAGCTCGGCATCGATCCCGACAAGTACAACGTCAACGGCGGCTCGATCGCGATCGGCCACCCGTTCGGCATGACCGGCGCGCGTCTCACCGGCCACATCCTTCAGGAAGGCAAGCGCCGCAAGGCCAAATGGGGCGTCGTGACGATGTGCATCGGCGGCGGCCAGGGCGGCGCGGGACTGTTCGAAATCTACAGCTGAGGCGAAGTCTCACCGAGCGGGAAGCACGGCGCCACAAGCGGCGTGCTTCTTTTTTGGAATCCGGCTTGTGCACGCCACTGGGCATAGAGGCGAACATTGTGGCAAATGTACGTATTCGTACGTGCCCGCAAATTAACGGAAGTTTTTAGGCATTATCCTTTCATCAACCGCATCAACCTCCACAGGGTCTATCGTCCGATGCGGTCACTCTCACTTCGCCTCACCCACAAGATCACGGCGATCGGCATCGTCGGCGTCATCGGCGTCGTCCTGATCGGCGGCATTCACCTTTATGGCGAGCGGGCCATGGGCGTCTATCGCGACGCCGCCGCGGATGCGCGCACCGTCTTCGAGCTGAACAACAGGATCGCGATCGAGCTGCTCGAGGCGCGCCGCGCCGAGAAGGACTTCCTGCTGCGCAGCGATCCGGCCAAGGCGCAGCGCCAGGCCGAGATCGGCAAGCAGGTGGCGCTCGATATCGAGACGCTTCGCGGCAAGACCGCAGCCCTCGGCAAGCCTGAACTCGCCGCGCGGATCGACGCGATGAACGCATCGCTCAAGACCTATCAGGCGCGTTTCGCCGCCGTGCTCGAGGAGCGGCGACGGCTCGGCCTCGATGAGAAGTCCGGTCTCGAAGGACGGCTGCGGGCCTCGGTCCACGACATCGAGGGCAAGGTCGATCAGCTTCAGGATTCGTCGCTCAAGGTGATCATGCTGATGATGCGCCGGCACGAGAAGGACTTCATGCTGCGTCGCGACGCCAGATATGGCGACGACATGAAGCAGCGCGCATCCGAATTCGCAGGCAGCGTCGATGCCTCCGCCATGCCCGACAAGACCAAGGCCGAGCTGCGCGCGAAGCTCGCCGACTATCAGCGCGACTTCTCGGCATGGATGGAGACCGCGCTGAAGCTGGCGGCCGAGCTGAAGGGCATGTCCGAAGCCTTCTCGGCGGTCGAACCCGTCATCGAACAGGTCTCGAAGTCTGTCGACCAGATTCGTGTCGAGGCCGACCGGCTGAACGACGCCGAGCGTGACAGCATTCAATCGTGGATCGGCGTTGCCATTGCGCTGATTGCGACCGGCGTGCTCGGCCTCGGCGTCTTCATCGGGCGCTCGGTCTCGAAACCGCTGTCCGCGATGCGGGCGGCGATGATCGAGCTTGCCAACGGCAATTTCGCCGTCGTCCTGCCCGGCCTCGGGCGTCCCGACGAGATCGGCGAGATCGCGCAGGCGGTCGAGACGTTCAAGGTCAATGCCGAACGGAAGGCGCGCGAGGAAGCGGACGAGAAGATCAGGCAGGACAAGCTCGCCGCCGAGCGCCGCCGCGCCGACATGATCAGGATGGCCGACAATTTCGAGGGGGCAATCGGCGAGATCGTCGAGACCGTGTCGTCGGCGGCGACCGAGCTCGAGGCGTCGGCGACGTCGCTGACCACGACCGCGAGCCGGTCGACCGAGCTGGCCACGCTGGTGGAGGCCGCCTCGGAAGAGGCCGCCACGAACGTGCAGTCGGTGGCGTCCGCAGCCGAGGAGCTGACCGCCTCGGTCAACGAGATCAGCCGCCAGGTACAGGCCTCCGCGCGCATGGCCGGCGAGGCCGTCGATCAGGCCGGGCAGACCAACGATCGCGTCAGCGAATTGTCGCGCGCGGCCGCACGGATCGGTGACGTGGTCGAGCTCATCAATGCGATTGCGGGCCAGACCAACCTGCTGGCGCTGAACGCCACCATCGAGGCCGCTCGCGCGGGCGAGGCCGGACGCGGCTTTGCCGTGGTCGCCTCCGAGGTCAAGGCGCTGGCCGAGCAGACCGCGAAGGCGACCGGCGACATCGGTCAGCAGATCTCGAGCATCCAGACCGCAACCAACGATTCGGTCGGCGCGATCAAGACCATCGGCGGCACCATCGAACGCCTGTCCGAAATTTCCTCCACCATCGCGGCCGCGGTGGAAGAGCAGGGCGCCGCGACCAGCGAGATCTCGCGCAACGTCCAGAACGCGGCGGCGGGCACCACGCAGGTCAGCGCCAACATCAGCAGCGTGCGGCAGGGCGCGACCGAGACCGGCTCGGCTTCGTCCCAGGTGCTCTCCGCGGCGCAGTCACTCTCGAACGACAGCAATCGGCTCAAGCTCGAGGTGAGCAGGTTCTTGGACACCGTGCGCGCAGCGTGAGGCTGCACGAACCCTAAAGGCCGATCCCGTCTTGCGGCCTCAAGCCTGCGCCAGCGCCGGTGCGAACACCACCTCGATCAGCGAGCCGGAGTTCGCCGCGCTCTTGATGTTGAACCGGGCGCGGTTGGCTTCGACCAGGGCCTTGGTCAGCGACAGGCTCAGCGCCGAATTGTCTTCGGCGTCGCCGGGCGGTGGCGTCCGGAACGGCTCCATCGCGGCGGCGACTTCGCGCTCGGTAAGGCCATGGCCGGTGTCGCGGATCCGAAGTGCGACCTCGCCGCGGTCGGTGAGGGCGGTCGAGACGATGACCTGGCCGCCGGCGCTGGCGAGCCGGATCGAGTTGGAGATCAGGTTCATGGTGATCTGCCGCATCGCGCGCGCATCCGCGCTCACCTGCGGCAGCGCATGGCCGAGCGAGGTGCGGATGATGATGCGCTCGCGATTGGCCTGCGGCTGCATCACGACCACGCAGGCCTCGACCAGATCGTTGAGGTTGAGGTTGGCGAAGTTGAGGTCGAGCTTGCCGGTCTCGATCCGCGACAGCTCGAGCAGGTCGTCGATGATGGCGATGACGCGCTCGCCGGAGGCGCGGATGTCCTTCATGTACTCGCCGTAGCGCTCGTTGCCGAGCGTGCCGAAGCGTTCCGAAATCATCACCTCCGAAAAGCCGATGATCGCGTTGAGCGGCGTGCGGATCTCGTGGCTGATCCGCGCCAGCATGTCGGCCTTGGCATTGGCCGCGCCGTCGACCAGGCGTCGCGCCTGCGTCAGCTCGCTCTCGCCCTGCTTGCTGTGCGAGAGGTCGCGGAACACGGCGAAGAAGTTCGGGCCGTCGGGCCGGGTGCGGCCCATGATCATGGCGAGCGGAATGACGCCGCCCTTCTTCTCGCGCCCCAGCACCTCGCGGCCGTGGTCGAGCAGGCTCGCGATGTCCTGGCTCTTGAGGTTTTCGAGATAGTCGATCACGACATGCTGGCTCTCCGGCGCGAACAGCGTCACCAGATTCTGCTGCATCAGCGTCTCGCCGTCATAGCCGAACAGCGCCTCGGCGCTGCGGTTGCAGGCGTGGATGTTGCCTTCGGCATCGAACATGACGATGCCCTCGGCCGTGGTGTCGAGGATCGCGGCGAGATCTTCCGCGTCCGCCTCGCCGACGTCGGGCTCGGGCGGGAAGGTCTCGGGGACAATGGTCTCTGCGATCACGGTCTCCGCAACGACGGGCGCAGCGGGTGCAGCTTGCGGCAGCGCGCAGATCAGCGCATGCGCGCTCTCGCCGTCCCAGTCGATCGCGTGCAGATGCGCCTCGGTGGTCGGCAGCGGCGCTTCGCCATTGGCGAGCGTCGCGCTGATCGTGACAGGCGTGCCTGCTTGCGACGTGCTGCTGGCCGCGGACACGCCCGGCTCGACATAGAGCGCATCGAGCCCGCCGGCGTTCTCCAGCTCGCTCAGGCTGGCATAGCCCATGCGCGCGAGAAACGCCGGGTTGGCGTAGAGCAGGCGGTCGAGCCGATAGATCATGATGCCTGATGGCAGCAGGTCGAGCAGCGCGCGGTCGCGCGTGCTGTGGCCGTGCGCCGGCGGCGCGGGCGCGGTCAGCCATTCGGCCGGCGCGTGCGGCGTCTCAGGCTCAGACTTGGGCTCGGGCTCCGGCGTCGGCGCTTCGGGCGTGATCTCGGCATCCGGCGGTTCGGCCGATGCCGCGATGGTTTCCTTGTCGCGCTCGAGGCGCTCGGACAATTGCCGGGCAAGCTCGTTGAACGCACTGTTCTCGACCGGCGTCAGCGTCGGCGATCGCGTGTCGCCGGGCGCGCGGAACGGCAGGACATTGGGAGGCGTTTCCACTGGGGTTTCCGGATCGGTTGGATGTGAATTCGCGTCGGTTGTGGGTTCGGGCGGTTTAGCTTCAGGCTCAGGCTCAGGCTCAGGCTCAGGCTCAGGCTCAGGCGCGGGCGGTTCGATCGGCGGAGGCGGCGCCTCTAGCTCGGGTTCGACCATATCGGCGGACAGGCTTTGCGGCGCCTGCGGTTCGGCCAGCAGCTCAAAACGCCTGAGCGCGTCGAGCCGGTTGAGACCGTCGAGATCGCGGCAGACCCCAAATCCCCTGAAGCCCGCGAAGTTGCGGTCGCCGTCGTAAACCGGAAGTCCGGCAAGCTCGACCGGCAGATGCTCGCCGCAATCGACCGGCCAGTTCACGGTGATCCCGGCCCAGGTGTCCTTGCTCGCCAGCGCCTGCGCCACGCGGCTTTCAGGGTCGAACGCGAATGTGTCGGCGATCTCGCGCCAGGGGCGGTCGAAGCCGGCCGCCGTGCGCGGACCGATCAGGCGGATGAATTCGTCGGAGAGAAGCACAAAGCGGCCCTCTGCATCCACCTTCCAGAGGAAGCGCAGCGGATGCTGACGCGGTGCGGGCGGCTCTTCGTGGCCCGACGGCGGCTCGACCATGCCTGTTACGGTCGGCGCGGCCTGCGGCGACACCATGGCTTCGGCCGAGTTTTCAACCGGAGTTTCTGGCGCGGCCTCGGCCGCTTGCTCGACGGCTTGCTGGATCGAGACGATCTCAGTGGCCGGCTCGCGCGCGGGCGGTTCGTGCGCGATCGTTGCTTCCGGCGCGTCGACCGGCTCGGCAAAGGCGTCGAACAGCGCGATTTCGGATGGCGCTTCGTGCGACGGCGCGGCTTGCACATGCTCCGGCACGGGGGCGGGAGCAGGGGGCGGCGCGGGCTCAGGCTGAACGATGTGTTCGCGCGCGACCTCTTCAGCGGCCCCGGCTTTAACGTCATCAGTCGCAGCCGCCGCCTGCTGCACGGCAGGCTCGATCAGCGCGACCAGGCCGACATTGGCCCCGCTGCCGACCCGCTGCAGCACCATCTGGCCGATGCCGATCGGCGTCTCGGCGCGACCCTGGCGAAGCGCGTCGCTACGCGCCTGTTCGAGGCCTGCTTCGCCGAGATCGCGGAAGCCGAGCAGGGTGCGGGCCGTTTCGCTGGCGCCGACGAACAGGCCATCGGGCGCGAACGCCGCCATCGGCGTCTTGGCGCCGTCGACGAGACGAAGCAGGCGCTCGACCAGCGGCATGGTGCGCAAGCCCGGGTCCATCGCGGTAACGAGCACAGCGCGGCCGCCATCGGCGAAGTCCAGCCGGGCACAGGCGCAGGTCATCAGCGTGCCGAGCCGCGCGCCGAAGCCGCGCAGCCGTTCGAGCCGGATCGCGCCGTTCGCAGGCAGCCGGCCGGCAAGCCGGATGATCTGGCGGCGGTGGCTGTCGGCGGGGCCGAAAATCTTCTCCGCCAGCGCCGTGGCATTGGCCGCGCCGAACAGTCTTGCCCCGACCGGATTGGCCCAGAGCACGCGCGTGCCGTCGATCGACCAGAGCCAGGCGGGCAGCGGCGAGGTCGCGTGCACGGCCAGCCGGGGATCGCCCACGCCTCGCAACTGGAAATCCGAACTCGTCATCCGACCGGCTTCGCGTCCCGCTTGTGCGCATGGCTGCCGGGAATGGCAGCCTTAAGAAAGGGTTAGTATCGCCCGCAGCCGCGGGCAGGTCCACGTCCCAAGCCTACGGAGCAAGGCCTAAAGCCGCGATAACCTTAATGTCCCCGACCCCGCAAGGCGTGCCGGCGCTGCATCCGCAGGATTCGCGCGTGCGGATGGTCGATCGCATCAAGCCGAGCTAGCGCCCCACCCCAACTGCGTTCCCTCCCCCCTTGTGGGGGAGGGCTAGGGAGAGGGGTAAGCCCAGCAAAAGGTCTCAGTCGTTGCCCCGAGGCCCAGAGCGCGACGGACAGAATCCCCGTGTGGCACCCCCCTCCCTGACCCTCCCTCACAAGGGGGAGGGAACGGAGAGAGCGCTGCTGGCCGTCGCAAACCCCCTCAACCACCGGTTCCCCTGCCCGGGAACCTCATCCTCCCCGAGATTAAATTTTGCAATGCACCCTCCAAACCCGTTGCGTTGCACAATGTTGACATTTTAGGCAGCCATGGTCCCCGCGCTGGGCGAGCCATCATTCGTTTCGTGTTTCCAGTCTTCGCACCCGTCACCCGGTTGGCCGGCGGGCGCGCCTGAAGGCTCACTCCGTTTTTTCATTAGTGTGAGGGACAAACCATGACAGGTGCGACTGATCCGTTTTCTGCCTCGATCATTCCGTTCGAGGTCCCCGAGCAGATGCGTGCGTTCGCCGAAAAGGGCGTGTCGCAGGCCCGCGAGAACTACGCCAAGTTCAAGGACGCCGCCGAGACCCACAACGGCACCGTCGAGGCCGTGTTCTCTTCCGCCCACAAGGGCGTGAGCGAATACACCGCCAAGCTGATGGAGTTCGCGAAGGCCAACACCAAGGCCCATCTCGACTTCACCCAGGAGCTGTTCAGCGTGAAGGCGCCGCAGGATGCGTTCGCGCTGTGGACCAACCATTCCAAGGCGCAGCTCGAGACCTTCCAGGCCCAGGCCCGGGAGCTCGCCGAGATCGCCCAGCGCGCTGCCACTGCCGCCGCCGAGCCGATCAAGGCCTCCGCCGCGAAGCTCTACCCCGCCGCCTGATCCGGCCGGGACGTCTGAATTAAGAACCCGGGCCTAAAGCCCGGGTTTTTTCTTCACCTCTCCCGCCTGCGGGAGAGGCCGGGAGAGGGCTCTCTCCTCACGGGGAGTGTCGCCGCCAAGCGGGCGAGGGGAGCGCAACCTCGCTGCGGTCGCCATCAAGCCTGATTTCATTGCGCTGAGGGTGATTTACCCCGGTTTTTCGTCTGTTTGCGGCCTTGCCAAAAACGCCCGTTGCACCTAGTTTCCGCCCCGTCCAGCCCCCCATGGTTCTCGGCCCTATCAAGGGCGCCCCCGGGCGGCTCGCAAGGATGCAGTTGTAGCTCAGTTGGTTAGAGCGCCTGTCTGTGGAACAGGAGGTCGGTGGTTCGAGCCCACCCAACTGTACCAACGGTGCGGCAGGGCTTAAGCAGACATCACGGATTGGCGCCTCCCGCCTGCGGCAGGCGCGTTATCATCATTTCGCGATCTGCGTATAAAACCGGTCGGGAGCGCGGTGAGAGTGTCGAAACTCCACATGAACCATAGCTGGTCAGTCGCAAGGGGCAGTGGAAGAAGCGCTCGTTGCCCAACGCGCGGCCTGCGCTATCTGCGACATGGCATCTGCGATATCCGGCAACATAAAGAGTGCACTATCACCGTAATCAAATGTGGATAGAGAATTATCGTTGCGTCCCTGTCTACAGCATTCGAGCCAACAGGAAACAGCTGAGCGGCTTCGCTACGTCGTCGAGAATATGACGACGATAACGGCCATCGCGGTTTAACGAAAAGCGCCGCTCTCAGCCCGAGCTTTTATTCGTTGAGCAAGCCGGTATGCCTAAAATTATAGTCCGGTTGAGTCGCCTAATTGTTTTGAGGCCCCGCCCTCTGAAATTCTCTGACAAAACCCGCCATGCCTCTCGATCATTACGTTTCACAGGTTCATCTGCGGCAGTTCTATTCGCCTGAACTTGATGGAAAGCAGATGCACGGCTTTCGCAAGCGCGACGGCCATGTTTTCCCATGCAGTTCAAAAGATGTCTGCCGCGTGCAAAACGGCAGCACGAACGAATATCTGCTGAACGATCGAGCCATCGAAGAATTCTTGAAAACAGTCGAACCCAACTACAATCCCGCAATCGCAGAACTGCGAACTGGAAAACCGAGTCGTGATACTGTCCATGTGGTTGCCGGCTTCGCCGCCTACGTAACGAGCTGCTCGCCGGCAGCAATGCGGCTACATTCGGGACCTTTGAGGAGCACGGTTGAAGCCACCGGCAAGATCCTCGACGCATCGGGAGAGATTCCGAGAGCGCCGGAAGCTCTCGGAGGCAAGAGCTATACCGAGTTGATCGAGAGTGCGGTCATCAAAACAACCATCAACGAGAAGTACCCTCAAGC
Organism: Bradyrhizobium sp. JR4.3; assembly: GCF_040547695.1. NCBI lineage: Bacteria > Pseudomonadati > Pseudomonadota > Alphaproteobacteria > Hyphomicrobiales > Nitrobacteraceae > Bradyrhizobium > Bradyrhizobium sp. JR4.3. Next base: position 40,806 of record NZ_JBEPQF010000005.1, read on the forward strand.
CCTCGGCATCAATGGAATCATGGAGCGGGTGAACATCTGGGGGAATTCCGCCTGGGATATTGTTGTTAACGAATACGCCAAGGATAGCCCCTTCTTTACTAGCGATTTCGCAAACGGAATTGAGACGTCTAACGATCCAAGAATCATCAACAGGCTGGTGCCGCTAGCTCCCGACCTTGCTTTGCGTATTCGCCCCGATCTTGATGCGCGGGATCAAAATATGGACACGACATTCAAGGCTTTTCGTTGTCGCCTGCTGACGCCTTCCCGGAACGAAGTCCGCGCTATAAATCAAGCCATTGCCAGGTGCGGAGAAGAACTTATCTTTTTTCGCGACCATCACGAGTGGGTCGAACCCTTCCTCAATAAGCATCGGTCCTTTCGCGTTGAACCGGTAACCACCGAACTCAAGACGCCCACGGGATACGCGTTGATCTCAACCATTCGAGTCAAATCCACCAGAGGCGGCGATTAAGCCCGCGGCAGCCTTCCAATGGGGGCCACGCTTTCTCTATCACGGTAGCCCGACGGCATAGGATTCCACCAAGTGGTCGACGAAACGCCGCAGCTTCACCGGCATGTAGCGTGCTGCCGGAAAAACAGCATGAAGCTCCAATTCACCGAGGCGGTAGGTCGACAGCAGTTGAACCAGCCGGCCATCACGCAAGGCCTCATCAACGATGAACAGCGGCTGCAAAATGATGCCTTCTCCCGCCAAGGCCGCCATCATGAGGGCCGTCCCATTATTGGCAGCCAAGTTGCCGCCCACCGTCACCACTTCCTTGGTTCCGTCAGGAGCTGTCATCGCCCAACTTTGCGACTGTCCGGCCTGAGTGTAGCGCAGGCAGTTGTGAGCAAGCAGGTCGGCCGGATGCTTTGGAATGCCGTGTCGCGCCAGATATGCGGGCGAAGCGCAGATTGCTCTTCGACACAGCGCGAGCCGCCGCGACATCAAGCTGGAGTCTGCCAAACGACCGATGCGCAGCGTCAGATCGAATCCCTCCTCCACCAGATCGACGATCCGATCATTGAGCACCAGGTCGATCTCCACCCCGGGGTGTTGTTCGCTGAAACGGCTGAGCACCGACGGTAAATACCGCACACCAAAAGACACGGGCGCGCTCAGGCGCAGCCTGCCGTGAAGGCTGGTTCGCGATTCCGATGCTCGGTCGGAGGCGTCGTGCAGTTGCCTCAATGGTTCGCGCGTTAGCTCGTAGAATGCCGCACCGGCCTCGGTCAGCGCTTGTCGCCGGGTCGTGCGTTGCAACAGGCGTACCCCCAATCTCCGCTCAAGGGCTTGGATTTGTCGCCCGACCGCCATTCGCGACAGACCAAGCGCCGCGGCTGCCGCCGCCTGACTGCCCAGATCGACGGTTCGAATGAAGGCTTCCAGTTCGGTCAAACGATCCATCAGCGATTGTATCGCTGTCGCGTTACTGTATGTCACAATTTCACGTGATTGTATCAGGCAAGCGCGCGGAATAACTGAGGGAAGCAAAATTCGGAGATCAAAGAGTCATGCAACAGTTCAGCCGTCGCGCCTTTGCGGCAATCTCTCTTGCAGCACCGCTCGTGCTTGCTGCCGCGCGTGCATCGGTCGCCAGACCTCAGTCAGTGCCCCCGGACGTTGAGACGCGCAGCCTGGACGAGCTGCATCGTGCGGCACTCGCGGAAGGCGGAAAGCTTGTGGTGTACGCAGGGGGTGACATTCCGAACGCCTCGGCGGGCCTGGAGCAGGCTTTCAAGAAGCGCTTTCCGGGCATGGACGCCCGCATCATAACAGATCTCAGCAAATTCCATGATGCGCGCATCGACCTGCAGCTTGCGCGCGGTCGCCTGGAGGCTGATGTCGCGCACCTGCAGACGCTGCAGGATTTCGAGCGTTGGAAGACACAAGATCAACTCCTCGCCTACAAGCCGCTCGACTGGGACGCCATCGCGCCCGAATATAAGGACCCGGACGCCGCTTTCCACGCAATCAGCGTCGTCGCTTTCAGCAACTCGTTCAATATTACGCTTGTTCCGGAGGCGGACGCGCCACGCGATGCGCTCGACTATCTCGATCCGAAGCTCAAGGGGCGCATCTGTCTCACTTATCCGCACGATGACGATGCTGTGCTCTATCAGTTCGATCGTATCGTCAACGCCCATGGATGGGAGTACATAGATCGCCTGCTGCAGCAGGACGTATTGTGGGTCCGTGGTACTGTGCCGGCGCGCCTAGCGGTGCAGGAGGGTAAGCGAGCTGCGACCTTCACCGCCTCCGGAGCATTTGCGCCGGCAGCTAATAGCCCGCTACGCTTCGCATTGCCTCGGCACGACGTGTTCCACAGCTGGCCGCAGACAGCGGCAATCTTTCGCGAGGCGCAGCACAAAGCCGCAGCACAGCTTTATCTAAGCTGGATGGCCTCGAAAGATGCCACGATTGCCCGGACCGGCCAGTGGTCGGTGCGTCGCGACGTGCCGGTCCCCGGTGGCTACAAGCCGATTTCGGAGTACAATACGGATCCGCTGCGTTTCCGGCTGTTCATGCAGGATCGGACACGCGTCGAACGGCTGAAGACTCAGTTCGAGGAGATGATCGGGCCTGCACTCGGCCCCAATCCGACTGGAGCCAAAGGCGTGTACCTCGTCGACATCTGAAGGCTCGCCGAGTGGGGCCGCTCCTGCAATCTTCTTTTCGGGTGAAGCGTGGCCGATGCCGAAATGGCAGCTTTGCGCGATCAAACTCTCGGAACGGTGGGTTCGGCATTACGGTGACAGTGCACAAAGCTCTCGACGCGGGGAGTGCCCCATCCGCAACGCCGCTCAAAGCCAGTTTTGTCCGCCGTCGCCGTAGCTCCTCGGTCCGCAATGCGCTATCGGTAGCGAGCCAAAGACGTTCATGGACAAGCAAGCCGGGCAGACAAGATCGTGAGTTTCTTCGAGCGTCTCAAGACAGAAGCATCCGTCGAGTGGCGGGCTTACACCGAGCATCCCTTCACGAACGGATTGGCAGACGGCTCGCTCCCCGAAGCGGCGTTTCGTCACTACCTCGTTCAGGACTACTTGTTCCTCATCGAGTTTGCTCGCGCCTACGCGCTCGCGGTCTACAAGTCGCCAAAACTCGCCGACATGCGTGAAGCAGCGGCCGGACTTTCGGCCATCCTCGATGTCGAGATGAACCTCCACGTGAAGCTCTGTGCCGATTGGGGTCTATCGCCGACCGATCTTGAACATGCTCCTCCGGCGGCCGAGATGCTGGCCTATACACGCTACGTGCTCGACGCGGGAATGCGCGGCGATCTGCTGGCACTCAAGGTGGCGCTTGCCCCCTGCGTGATCGGGTACGCGGAGATCGCAACGCGGCTCGCCTCGCGACCCCTCGCGGACGCCGCGACGAACGCCTATCGCGTTTGGATCGCCGAGTACGCCGGCGCGCCGTACCAGGAGGTCGCTGCCAGAGCGCGGGCGCATATGGAGCATCTCGCCGATCTCTACGCCACGCCGGCGCGAGAGGCAGAACTGATTGCGATCTTCAAGGAAGCCACCAGACTCGAGGCAGACTTCTGGGAGATGGCCTGGCGTGAGGGCCAGCGTGTTCAATAGCCCTTTCAGGCATTGTCTGAGCTTCCCGGCATGAGGTCGCGAGAGCACCGCCGCGCTTGAATCCGGCAGCCCATGTGCTTAAATGCCACTTGGCTGTATTTTTTAGGCGTTTGGCATTACGGCGGACCAATGGCAAAGAACGAGCGGACTGGCAAAGGCGTTGGTTCAACTTCCCGCGGGCTTCGTGCCCCCGGCTCGCTGACCAACAAACAGATCAAGACGATCGCGGCGGCAGCCCTGACCCAGCGACCTGACCGCAAGCCATCATCGAAGCCGACGCACAAATCTCCTCCCGACAAATCGCGCGGGGGGGCGGCAATTGAACGCTTGTTCGCCTCCGAGCAGGACCACACCTATCAACCGCAAGCCGGCGCCATTGTCGTGCAGGGGCATTTCGATGCGGTCACGGGGCTCTCCACCGTCACCGGCGCGCCTTCGCTCGGGCTGGGCAGGGGCGGGACGGATGAATCGCAGCCGTCGGCCGAGCTGTTCAATGTCGTTATCGACGCCAACAGCCTGTTTCGCATCGAACCTGCCGCGCTCAAGCGCCTCGCCAATTACAGCGACGACGAAATTCACGCGCTTGTCGTGCCGAAGCGCACACTGGCGCGGCGGCTGTCGGAGGGCGAGCCGCTGACGGTCGAGGAGACCGACAAAGCCGTGCGGCTGGCGCGGGTTGACCGATTGGCCGCCAACGCGTTCGGCGAGCCTGCGAAGGCGCACCGCTGGTTGCGCAAGCCCAAGAAGTTGCTTCGCGGGGAAACGCCACTTGCTTACCTCGCGACGGAGGCGGGCGCGCGCGTCGTCGAAGAGATGCTGCACCGGATCGATCACGGCATCCTTGCGTAAGGATTTGGCGTGAGGATCTGGCGGATCTCCAACTTCGACGATCTGTCTGGCGTGGGCGGCCTCAAGGCCGACGGCCGCTGGCATGATCGCGGCCGGCACGCGGTCTACGCAGCGGATCATCCGGCGTCGGCACTGCTCGAAGTGATGGTGCATCTGGAAATCGATTTCGAGGACCTGCCGACGAGCTACCAACTGCTCGGCATCGACGTGCCGGACGACCTCGCCGTCGAGACGGTGAGCCGGGCCGACATCGAGAGTATATCGCCGGATTGGGCTGACGATCCCAGGGTGAGCCGCGACGTGTTGCGGACCTGGTTCACTGAGGTGCGCACGGCGATGGTGTCGGTGCCATCGGTCATCGTGCCATTCGCGCAAAACTACCTCATCAATCCTAGGCACAAGGACGCGGCGCGCATCCGCGTGGCGCATGTCGCGCGCTATCCCCATGACCTCAGGCTGTTCGGCCAATGGCCGGCCAACGCTACCTAACCCCCGCCACCACCCACACCACCACCGGCAACGTCACCGCCGCCAGCAGCGTGCCCAGCGCCACCGCGCCCGACACCGGGTTCACCAGCCGCTGGTACTGCACCGCGAAGATGTACGCATTCGCGCCGGTCGGCATCGCCGCGAACAGCACGACGACGCCGGCTGCGAGCGGCGGCAGGTCGAGCAGCTTTGCCAGCACGAAGGCGGCCGCCGGCATCGCCAGCAGTTTGAGCGCGCTCATGGCGAGGATGCCGAGCTTCTCGCCCTTGACCTCGAAACGAAAGAGATTGATGCCGAGCGCGATCAGGGCAGCGGGCGATCCCGCCTGCGCCAAGAGCTCGACGGTCCTGTCGACGACGGGATGCAGGCCGAGGCCGGTGAGGCGCCAGACGAGGCCGAAGCCGATCGCGAGCATGATCGGGTTGCGGGAGAGATCGCGCAGCACCGGCAGGATCAGCGACGCCGCCGAGGCGGTCTGCTTGCGGTCGACCAGCTCCATCTGCAGCGTGCCGCAGAGCCAGAGCAGCGGCGTGTTCACCGACAGGATCAGGGCCATCGGGCCTGCGGCCTCATTGCCCAGCGCCGACAGCGTCAGCGGAATGCCGAGCATGACGATGTTGCCGTAGACCGAGCCGATCGCGAACACGACGCCGTCCTCGCGGTCCTCGCGCCGTTGCCGCAGCAGCGCCGAGAGGATGAGCGCCGCGATCCAGGTCAGCGCGAGCGCGCCGTAATAGGCGCCCCACATCCGCCACGGGCTGACGCCGGAGAATTCCGAGACGACGATGGTGCGGAACAGCAGGGCGGGAATGGCGATGCTGAAGGCGAATTCGGAGATGCCCTTATGCGCGGTCTCCGAGACGAAGCGAAACAACACCGCGGCATAGCCAGCCGCGATCAGCGCAAACACCGGCGCGACGATCAGCACGGTGGCCATGCGCGGCTACGACCCCATCTCGATGATCCGGCGCGCCATGCGCACATTGGCATAGTCGATCATCTTGCCGTCGAGCGTCACCGCGCCCTGGCCCTGCGCCTCGGCCTGCTCCATGGCCTCGACGACCCGCCGCGCGTGCGCGAGCTCGGTTTCGGACGGGACGAACGCCCGCAGCGTCGGTTCGATCTGGTCGGGATGGATCACCTGCTTGCCGTCAAAGCCCATCGCAGCCGCCTTGAGCGCGCTGCTTTCAGTCAGTCTGGCATCCCGGAACGCGCCGCACGGACCGTCGATGGCGCGCAGGCCGAACGCGCGCGCGGCCACCAGCAGGCGCATCATCGGATAGGCGAACAGGTCGAGCGGAGCGGAGGCATAGCCGCTCTGGGCGGAGCCCACGTGCCGGTAGCCGTCCGGCGAGGCGCCGATTTCCGAAGAACGGGCGCCGATCGACGCCGCGAAATCGCCGACACCGAGATGAAGGGCGGCGACGCTTTGGTGCGCGGCGGCGAGCGCGTCGACATTGACGAGACCGAGCGCGGTCTCGATCAGCAGTTCGAGCGTAACAGGCGAGGGGCGATCAGGTGCGGCCGCGCGCAGCTGATCGGCAATGGCGGCGATGTCGCTCGGGCGCTCCGCCTTCGGCACGATCACGGAATCCAGCCTGGGGAGCGCAGCGAGTTTGCGGATTTCCTGCGCGATGAAGGGGCTGTCGACGGCGTTGAGCCTGACAGCGACGACCTTGCTGCCCCAATCCAGCGAGGACAGCGCCTGCGCAGCTTCCTCCAGTGCCGCGCTCTTCTCGGACGGTGGCACGGCGTCCTCGAGATCCATGAACACCGCATCCGCGGCCGAGGCGGCCGCCTTGGCGACGAGACGGGAGCGATGCGCGGGAACGGCCAGATAGACCCGCGTCGGCCGTAGACGGACCATCGTCATGTCTCCTTTGCGAGACCGAGCTCGCTGAGGATGGATTGGTTGTGCTGGCCGACGTCAGGCACGGGATCCATCCGGGGCAACAGGCCCGGAATGGTGAGAGCCGGCAGGAAGCTCATCACCGGGCCGCAACCAGTGCCCACCGTTTGCACCCGGGAGCGGGCGCGGAGCTGCTCGTGCTCCAGGAACGCCTCGACCGAATTCAGATGTGCGTTGGCGATCGAGGCCTCGTCGAGCAGCCGCAGCACCTCGTCACTGGTCATCGCCGCAAAACGCTGCTCGATATGGACCTGCAGATCGTCCCTGTTCTGCATGCGCAGCGGATTGGTGCGGAAGCGGGGATGGTCGGCAAAGGCGGCCTCGCCAAGCACAATGGCGCACAGCGATCGCCATTCCCGGTCGTTCTGGATGCCGAAGAAGATCGTGTTGCCGTCGCCGACGCGGAAAGGGCCATACGGCGCTATCGTTGCGTGCTTGGCCCCGGTTCGCGGCAGCGGCCGGCCTGTACTTGCCGTGTAGAAGGCGGGATAGCTCATCCAGTCCGTGATGGAATCGAACAGCGAGGCCTCGAAGGCGGTGCCCTTGCCGGTCCGCTCGCGGCGATACAGCGCCATCAGCACGCCGTTGAGGATGTACATGCCGGTGGCGATATCGACCACCGAAAGCCCGACCTTGGCAGGCTCCGCCTCGGTGCCGTTGATGGCGAGGACGCCGGCCTCGCACTGCACCAGGAGATCGTAGGCCTTCTTGTCGCTGTAGGGTCCGCCCGCGCCATAGCCCGACACGTCGCAGGCGATGATGCGGGGAAATTTCCGCAGCAGCGATGCGGCATCGAGGCCGAGCCGCTCCGCCGCGCCGGGCGCCAGGTTCTGGATGAAGACGTCGGCCTGCGGCAGCAAGGCCTCGAGCACCTCCCGGCCTTCGGGGCTTTTGATGTCGATGGCGAGGCTCTCCTTCGACCGGTTGGTCCAGACGAACTGGCTCGACATCCCGTTCATCACGTGATCGTAGTCGCGGCAGAAATCGCCATCGCCCGGCCGCTCGATCTTGATGACGCGCGCGCCCCAGTCCGCGAGATGCCGGCTGGCAAGAGGAGCCGCAATCGCCTGCTCGAGCGAGACCACCGTCACGCCCGACAGCGGCAGGTCCGCCTCACGTCCCTCCATGCAATCGTCTCCGCTCCCGCTCACGCTTTCGACCAGCGCAGGAGACAAGCCGACCACCCCACGCACGTTCTGTGATGATGGCATCATGCTCCTGTTTTGCCCGACGAGTCAAATCGATTTCGTAAAATCCGTAAATCGCGATCCGTAAAGTTCAATCGTCACATGGACTTGGCTACTGTGCATGGGGTTGTTTTCGCGTTTTTTGTTTTAGGGGGCCCTGTTGCCGAGACCGCACACGTTCCGCCTTTCGCATCTCGCCTCGGTTGCCAACGAACCGCCGTTCACCCACTATCGCCTCCGACTCGACATTTGGGGGGATCGATGCCGGCGTTCCGTTTCAAGAAATCTTTCGCTGCTGCGGTCACGGGGCTCGCTCTGGCCGTCCTGATCCACCCGAGCGAAGGCTTTGCCTACTCCCAGGAGGAGCAGCAGGCCTGCACCCCCGATGCGATGCGGCTGTGCGGCGAGTTCGTTCCGAACGTCGACGCCATCACCGCCTGCATGATCCAGAAGAAGTCGCAGCTCTCGCCGCAGTGCCGGGTGTTCTTCCGGCCGGGACCGGAGCCGGGCATGGCGGCCGCGCCCCGCGCCGGCAAGCCGACCAGCATCGCGCCCAAGAGCTCGGCCCGGACGGCGAAGAAGAGCACCAGGCCGGCCAAGAAGAAGAAAGCCAGCGAAGGCTGAACGCGGACACCGCGTTCCAAAGCGAGCAGTGCGTTCGAAGTCTCGGGCATTTGCGTGTCCGGCCCTCGTTCGCTGTCCCCTTGAGTCAAACCGACCAGGGCATCAGCCCCACACCAGCCACCGGACTCCTTTTGTTCGCCTCCGCGTGCGGACGCTTGCGACAAGGCGGGATGGAAACGAGTCGCGAACGGTTTGCGCGGCGGGGTTGCATTCCGCTTCGTCCCGCAGCGCCGCGCACGCAGTAGTGTGACTCAAAAGCCAACGCGCTTTGTTATTTCATGGCGCCAGCATAACTTATGATAAATTTTTCTTTCCCGAATCACCGCGGTGATTCATTTTCGCCGCCTGGGGTCAATCTGGAGGCAGAGGTATGAACGTTATTGTTTTTGCATCGCGTAAAGGTGGCTCAGGCAAGAGTACGCTGGCCGCGCATCTCGCCGCGCAGATCAAGGCGACCAAGCCGATCCTGCTCGTCGATGCGGATCCGCAAGGCTCGCTCACGCTGTGGCACAAGCTGCGTGGCACCAACGAGCCGCCGATCAAGTCCGCGGTGAACTCGGTCAGCGGCATCGTCTCCGCGGCCAAGCGCGACGGTTATGAATGGGTGTTGATCGATACGCCGCCGAACCTGTCGGCCGTCGTCGACGACGCCATCCGCAATGCCACCATGGTCGTGATCCCCGCCCGTCCCGGCGTGTTCGACGTCAACGCGGTGCAGGAAACCATCCAGATGTGCCGTGCGGCGCGCAAACCCTACGCGGTCGTGCTCAACGGTGCGCCGGCGCGCCGCGACGAGTCCGAAAGCCCGATCGTCACCATTGCCCGCGAGGCACTGGCGAAGTTCCGTGCTCCGGTGTGGGGCGGCCAGATCACCAACCGTTCGGATCTGCTGATGGCGCTGAGCCACGGCGAGGGCGCGCGGGAATATCAGGCCGAGAGTCGTGCGGCTCAGGAAATCGCAAGGCTGTGGGCGGCAATCGAACGTTCGGTGAAGGCTATTCGCGGCACGGCGTCGGCGTCCGGCGCAATGCACAAGCAGGCGGCGTAATTTTTCATAAATCATTCCCCGGACGAAAAACGCGCGGACATCCGCGCGTTTTGCGTTTCTGGAGATCGCTGTGGAGGCTATGCCACCATCAGCATGTAGAACACGATCACCGGCGACAAAGTGAGGATCACTGACCAGATGCCGGCGGCCCAGAGAATGTCCTCGGTGGTGAAGCCCTGCTGTCCAGCGTCGTAATGCGACGCCATTTCGTTATGACTATTCACAAACGCCCCCGCGATTTCTTCGCTTATGGGCATGAACGCTACACGGGATGATTTAAAAATCCGGGTCGCAGTTTCGCGCGCTTTCGAACACAGGTGCTACCACGGGTTAACCATCCCGACCTGCGCTTGCATCACGCCAGCCAGACTCGAAACACCAGCACCGGCATCAGGCCGAGCATCACCGCCCAGAAGCCAAACGACGACACCACCAGAATTCCCCGCAAGAAATCGGCCGACGCGAACATGTCTGCCGCCGTCGGGCGGATGCGCTGCCCCATGATCGTTCCCCCATTTGAAAAGACTTTGAATGAAGACGATAGGCGCGTTTGCGTAAACGAGCCGTGGATGCGCCATGCGGCAGCAGCGAAGGCCGTTCGGGCGCGGTTAACCAAGCACTCCGCTCTCTCACTCCCTCTCCCCGTTCTTACGGGGAGAGGGTGGGGTGAGGGGCTATCAGCTACGCCGCGACTTGCGTCCGCCGTTCGATCTCGCGGTCGAGCTGGACGGCGAGTTCGCTGCCGATCTCGACCATCGGCAGGCGCACTTCGGGGCTGTCGATCAGGCCCGTGCGCCACAGCCAGTATTTTGCCGGTGCGGGACTGGGCTCGGTGAACAACAGCCGCGTCAGGTCCGCGACCTCCTGCCAGCGCGCCAGCGCCGCATCGTGATTGCCGCGCTTCAGCTCGGCATGGACAGCCGCAAATGTCGCGGTCTCGAGATGGGCTGACAGCACGATGCCGCCGTCGGCGCCGTCGCTGAGCGCGTCGAAATAATTCGCATCCTCGCCGGTCAGTACGCGAAAGTCCGCAGGACGGTCGCGCAGCAACGCGATGGATTGCTCGCGGCTTGCGCCGCAATCCTTCAGGCCGATGATGTTCCGATGCCCGGCAAGCCGCAGCAGCGTCTGGTTGGTGATGTTGACCGAGGTGCGATAGGGGATGTTGTAGAGCGCGAGCGGCCAGGCGGCGTGATCGGCGAGCGCTTCGAAATGCGCCAGCAACCCACGCTGCGACGGCCGCACATAATACGGGCTCGCGATCAGATAACCGTCGATCGGCCAGTCCGCGGTCGCGTCGAGACGCTCCTTCAGCCGCGAGGTGTCCGCGCCTGAGAGTCCGAGGCAGATCGGAAGCTTACTGTGGGCGGTGGCCAGCTCGTCGCGCACGATGGCGACGAGGCGTTCGAGCTCGGCGTCGCGCAGCGTCATGCCTTCACCGGAGGTCGCTCCCAGGATGAAGCCGTCGACAGCCTGTCCGCTGTAATGCCGTGTCAACCGGCGCAGCGACCTCTCGTCGAGGGCGCCGTCGCGAAACGGCGTCACCAGCGGCAGCCAGAGCCCGTGCAATTGTTCCTGTAGTCCGGTCATGTTCCATCTCCTTCTCGGGAAAAGTCCTGAGACGAGGGCACATGAAAAAACCCCGTCCAGGCGGCGGGGTTTTCGAAGTTTCGGCTCGCGATGACGAAGGCTGTGTTAGCGCGTGCAAAAATCCGAGGTCCCCAGATGGGGGCCTTTTTTCGAGGCGATTGCCTGCGACGAGCTTGCGCACGACTTCGTGATCATTTGCAAATCATGCGGGGGAAGCATGGAACTGTCAATACACGTGGAGGGCGAAGGCCGAATCCGCCAAAAAAAAGCCGGGCTCGATCGAGCCCGGCTTAAGGTATTGGCCACGTGAGGCCGACACAATCACCTTCCAAGAGGGATTACTGAACTCCCGCGCCACTGGAGGAGGGGGACAAATGCGCAACGCGAAGGCTCAGCGTGAAAAGATTATGGGCTAGCTTCGCGCCATGCATCAAGCGTCCAAGCCGCATGTCAGACATGCGGAAATCAGGACGGCCAGCGCTGCGCCTTGCTCACCACGAAGTCGCGGAACACTTGCACGCGCGCGACCGTCTTCAGCTCTTCCGGATAAACAAAATACGTATCGAGCTGGATCGAATCCGATTCGCCGAACAGCTGCACGAGGCGGCTCTGTTCTTCGATCAGATAGTCGGGCAGCGCGGCAATGCCGAGGCCCTGCTGACAGGCGCGGACGAGGCCGAGAATGTTGTTGACCCTGAAATAGGCCTCGCGCGGACCTGAGCCGTTGCGCCCCGCTTCGACCAGCCAGTTGCGGTTCTGAAGATGCGGCGCGAAGTTGCCGTCGGAGAGCGTGATGATGCGATGGGAGTCGAGCTCCTCCAGCGTGCGCGGCGTGCCGAAGCGCTTGATGTAATCGGGCGAGCAATAGGCGTGGAAGCCCATCGCGAACAGCTTGCGCTGGATGAGATCCGGCTGCGTAGGCTTGCGGGTGCGGATCGCGACGTCGGCCTCGCGCATCGACAGGTCGAGCTCCTCGTCTGTGACGATCAGCGAGATCCGGATTTCCGGATAGAGCGCGGTGAATTCGCCGAGCCTGGGGATCAGCCAGTTGATGCCGACGCCGGGCGTGGTGGTGATCTTGAGATCGCCGCTCGGCCGCTCGCGGCTGTCGGTCAGTTTGGCGCGCGCCGCCTGCAGCTGCATGAACACGTCATGGGCGGTGCGGAACAGGAGGTCGCCCTGTTCGGTGAGGATCAGGCCGCGGGCGTGGCGGTGGAACAGCGAGACCGAAAGCTCCTGCTCCAGTGCCGAGACCTGGCGTGACACCGCCGATTGCGACAGGCCGAGCTGCTCGCCCGCGTGCGTGAAGCTGCCCGCTTCCGCCGCGGCGTGAAACACCTTCAGCTTGTCCCAGTCCATATCCGTAAATCCGTCGCGTGTTCTTGCCATGATGTCTATTCCGCTGCCGCGCGCTCGCTGGCGCGCAGGGCCAAAAATCGTTCCGCCTCGAGCGCTGCCATGCAGCCGAGGCCGGCCGCCGTGACCGCTTGACGATAGGTCTCGTCGGCGACGTCGCCGGCGGCGAACAGGCCGGGGACCGAGGTGGCGGTCGAGTTCGGGGCGACCTCGACATAGCCTGACGGTTTCAGCTTGATCTGGCCGGCCACGAGCTCGGTCGCCGGGGCATGCCCGATGGCGACGAAGACGCCGTCGGTCGGCACATCGGTCAAGGCGCCTGTCTTGACGTTCTTCAGTCGCACATGGGTGACCTTGTTCGGGTTCTCGGTGCCGCAGATCTCGTCGACGGCTGAGTCCCAGACCACCTTGATCTTCGGGTGCTTGAACAGACGCTCCTGCAGGATGCGTTCGGCGCGGAAATGATCGCGACGATGCACGATGGTGACCTGCGAAGCATGGTTGGTGAGGTACAGGGCTTCCTCGACCGCGGTATTGCCGCCGCCGACCACCACGACGTCCTTGTTGCGGTAGAAGAACCCGTCACAGGTGGCACAGGCCGACACGCCGCCGCCCTGGAATTTCGCTTCGGACGGCAGCCCGAGCCAGCGCGCCTGGGCGCCGGTGGCGAGGATGACGGTGTCGGCGAGATAGACGTCGCCGCTATCGCAGGTCAGGCGAAAGGGTCGCTGCGAGGTGTCGAGCTTCGTCACCAGATCGGTCTTGATCTGGGTGCCCACATGCAGCGCCTGCTTCTCCATCTGCTCCATCAGCCACGGGCCCTGGATCACGTCGGCGAAACCGGGATAGTTCTCGACGTCGGTGGTGATGGTGAGCTGCCCGCCCGCCTGGATGCCCTGGATCAGGATCGGCTCGAGCATCGCGCGCGCGGCGTAGATCGCCGCCGTGTAGCCGGCGGGGCCGGAGCCGATGATGACGACCTTTGCATGGACAGCGGCGGACATTTCGACAGATGCCTTTCACGGGGGACTGCAGCGCGGGCGCGGAACGTGCCGGGAGGCCTCGCGGAGGCGCTGAAATATCAGAGGTAATCTAAGCCTTCTGGTGAGCTATGCAAGAATTGCATTCCCTGTCGGCGGATTTTTCCAACAGGGAACAAAAGTCGATTGCGCTGCACGCGCAATAAAATTGCGCCGAGTGCGCGGTCTGCGCTATGAGGATTGCGACAGACCCACCAATACCGCCGCAAAGGCCAGGAGTTCCAATCACGTGTCGCGGAACCTAGACGAGATCGACCTGAAAATTCTCACCGAGATTCAGGCCGACGGTCGAATCACGAATGTCGAGCTGGCCAAGCGGGTCGGCATTTCGCCCCCGCCCTGCCTGCGCCGAGTCCGGGCGCTGGAGGAGGAGGGGTATATCCATGGCTATCGCGGGCTCTTGGACGCGCGCAAGCTCGGCTTCGACGTCACGGTGTTTGCCGCAGTGCACCTCTCCAGCCAGGCCGAGGCCGATTTGCGCGCCTTCGAGGAGTTCGTCCGCGCCGAGCCGCTGGTGCGCGAGTGCTGGATGCTGTCGGGCGAAGTCGATTTCATCCTGAAATGCGTCGCACCCGACATGGCCACCTTCCAGGATTTCGTCACCCATTTGACCGCCGCCCCGCACGTCCGCAACGTGCGGACGTCGCTGGTGCTGCACAATTCGAAATACGAGGCGGCCGTGCCGCTCGATGTGAGGGGAAGAAGGTAGCGCCTCCTCCGTCATTGCGAGCGGAGCGAAGCAATCCAGGCGACCTCTGCGGAAAGACTCTGGATTGCTTCGCTCCGCTCGCAATGACCAGAGGTGAGGATCATCCCACCTCATTCCCGGCAACACGCAGATACAAAAAGGCCGCGCATCGCGCGGCCTTTTCAAATCACACGCGACGGCAAATCGCTACCGCCACTCCACCTTGGTGATCTCATAAGCCTTGGCGCCGCCGGGTGCGTTGACCTCGACGGTTGAACCCTTCTTCTTGCCGATCAGCGCGCGCGCGAGCGGCGAGGTGATGGAGATGCGGCCCTTCTTGGCGTCGGCCTCGACCTCGCCGACGATCTGCCACACCGTCTTCTTTTCGGTGTCCTCGTCGACCAGCGTCACGGTCGCGCCGAACTTGATGGTGTCGCCGGACAGCTTCGAGATGTCGATGATGTCGGCGCGCGCGAGCTTGTCCTCGAGCTCGGCGATGCGGCCTTCATTGTGGGACTGCTCTTCCTTCGCGGCGTGGTATTCCGCGTTCTCCGAAAGGTCTCCGTGCGAGCGCGCCTCGGCGATATGCTCGATGATCCGCGGACGGTCCTCCGACTGGCGCTTCTTCAGTTCTTCCCCGAGTGCGGCAAAGCCGCCCGCTGTCATCGGTACCTTTTCCATCTCTTCTCTCGTCCTTCGGTCGCGCGCGCCCTGACATGTCAGCGCGCACGCAACTTGATTCGTCAGTTCTGTCCGGGGGCTCAACGCGCGTGCCGCCGAACGTTCATATGGGCTTGGCGCCGGAACAGAACAACCTTATGGCCGGACAGTTCCTCCGGCCATAGTGGCTTCATCGCCAATCACTTAGCGGAAGGTTGGGCCTCCCGCTCGCGATCAGGTTTCCGAAAAGTAGCTCTGCAGGGTCCGAACCTCAAGGTCCCCGCCCAGATAGGCGCGGATGCCCTGCGCGGCCGCCACGGCCCCGGAAAGAGTGGTGTAATACGGCACTTTATGCAAGAGGGCCGCGCGCCGAAGAGAACGGCTGTCGGCGAGCGCCTGCGGCCCTTCGGTGGTGTTGAAGACGAGCTGGACGTCGCCATTGGTGATGGCGTCGACGATGTGCGGCCGGCCCTCCAGCACCTTGTTCACCTTCTCGGTCGGGATGCCCTGGTCGGTCAGGAAGCGGGCCGTGCCCGACGTCGCCAGCACCTTGAAGCCGAGCGAATGCAGCTCGCGGACGGCCTCGGTGATGCGCGTCTTGTCGCTTTCGCGGACCGAGACGAACACCGTCCCCTTGCGCGGCACCCGTGTGCCGCCGCCGAGCTGGCTCTTGGCGAACGCCACCGCGAAGGAGCGGTCGATGCCCATGACCTCGCCGGTCGAGCGCATCTCGGGGCCGAGCACGGTATCGACGCCGGGGAAGCGGGCAAACGGAAATACCGATTCCTTCACGCCGACATGATCGAAGTTCGCCTTCTTCAGCTTGAAATCGGCAAGCTTCTCGCCGGCCATGACGCGCGCCGCGATCTTCGCGACTGGCGTGCCGACCACCTTGGCGACAAAGGGCACCGTGCGCGAGGCGCGCGGATTGACTTCGAGCACGTAGATCTCGCCGTCTTTGATGGCGTATTGCACGTTCATCAGGCCGACGACGTCGAGGCCGAGCGCCAGCTCGCGGGTCTGCCGCTCCAGCTCCTCGATCATCTTGTCGTCCAGCGAGTGCGGCGGCAGCGAGCAGGCGCTGTCGCCGGAATGGATGCCGGCTTCCTCGATGTGCTCCATGATGCCGACGATGAAGGTGTCCTTGCCGTCGCAGAGGCAGTCGACGTCGATCTCGGTCGCATCGGACAGATAGCGGTCGAACAGCAGCGGGTTCTTGCCGAGCACGGTGTTGATCTGGCCGGTCTTGTCGTTCGGGTAGCGCGCCTTGACGTCCCCCGGCACCAGCTCCGGCAGCGTGCCGAGCAGGTAATCACTGAGCTGGTTCTCCTCGCGGATGATTTGCATCGCGCGGCCGCCGAGCACGTAGGACGGGCGCACCACCAGCGGCAGGCCGAGATCGGTTGCGACCAGGCGCGCTTGCTCGACTGAATAGGCGATGCCGTTCTTGGGCTGCTTCAGCCGCAGCTTGTCGAGCACCCGCTTGAAGCGGTCGCGGTCTTCCGCAAGATCGATGGCATCGGGCGAGGTGCCGAGAATCGGCACTTCAGCGGCTTCCAGCGCGCGCGCGAGCTTGAGCGGGGTCTGGCCGCCGAACTGCACGATCACGCCGTGCAGCGTGCCGTTGGTGCGTTCCTTCGCGATGATCTCCAGCACATCCTCGGCGGTGAGCGGCTCGAAATAGAGCCGGTCAGCCGTGTCGTAGTCGGTCGACACCGTCTCCGGGTTGCAGTTGACCATGATGGATTCGTAGCCGGCGTCGTGCAGCGCGAAGCAGGCGTGACAGCAGCAATAGTCGAATTCGATGCCCTGGCCGATGCGGTTCGGTCCGCCGCCGAGGATGATGACCTTCTTCTTGTCGGACGGCGAGCTCTCGTCCGCAGGCGCGCCCGCGAACGGCGCCTCATAGGTCGAGTACATGTAGGCGGTGGGCGAGGCGAACTCGGCCGCGCAGGTGTCGATGCGTTTGTAGACCGGGCGAACGCCGAGCGCGTGGCGCTTCGCCGTGACCTCGGCCTCCGTCGTCTCCGCGATCACCGCGAGCCGGGCATCGGAGAAGCCCATGGCCTTGAGCGTGCGCATGCCGAAGGCGTTGCCCGGCAGGCCGTTCTTGCGGACCTTCGCTTCCATGTCGACGATGCCGCGCATCTCGCTGAGGAACCACGGATCGATCTTGCAGGAATTGAAGATCTCCTCGTCCGACCAGCCGAGCCGCATCGCCTGGGCGACCTGGAGCAGCCGGTTCGGCGTCGGCGTGCCTAGCGCAGCGCGGATCGCATTCTTGTCGTCGTCGCGACCGAGACCTTCGATCTCGATCTCGTCGAGGCCGGTGAGTCCGGTCTCGAGCCCGCGCAAGGCCTTCTGAAGGCTTTCCTGGAAGGTGCGGCCGATCGCCATGACTTCGCCGACCGACTTCATCGACGTGGTCAGCGTGGTGGAGGCACCGGGGAATTTCTCGAAGGCGAAACGCGGCACCTTGGTGACGACGTAGTCGATCGTCGGCTCGAACGAGGCCGGCGTGGCGCCGCCGGTGATGTCGTTGGCGATTTCGTCGAGCGTGTAGCCGACCGCAAGCTTGGCGGCGACCTTTGCGATCGGAAAGCCGGTGGCTTTCGAAGCCAGGGCGGAGGAACGCGACACGCGCGGATTCATCTCGATGACGACCATGCGGCCGTCTTCCGGGTTGACGCCGAACTGCACGTTGGAGCCGCCGGTCTCGACCCCGATCTCGCGCAGCACCGCAAGCGAGGCGTCGCGCATGATCTGGTATTCCTTGTCGGTCAACGTCAGCGCCGGCGCCACCGTGATGGAATCGCCGGTGTGCACGCCCATCGGATCGAGATTCTCGATCGAGCAGACGATGATGCAATTGTCTTTCTTGTCGCGCACCACCTCCATCTCGTACTCTTTCCAGCCGAGCACGGATTCTTCGATCAGCACTTCGTTGGTAGGAGACGCATCCAGGCCGCGCTCGATGATGTCGAGGAACTCTTCCTTGTTGTAGGCAATGCCGCCGCCGGTGCCGCCCATGGTGAAGGAGGGGCGGATGATCGCGGGCAGGCCGATCTCGGACAACGCCATCAGCGCCTGGCCGAGCGCATATTCCTGGTAGCGCTTGCGGCGGTCGCTCTCGCCGAGCGTCCACTGCCGCTCGAGCTCTGCGAGCGCCGCGCCCGAGGCCTTCGCGCGATCGGCCTGGTACTTGTCGCGGAAGGACTTCTTCAGGGCGGAGGCGTTGGCGAGCCGCGACTTCGGTGTCTCGAGCCCGATCTTGGTCATGGCCTCGCGGAACAGCTGACGGTCTTCGGCCTTGTCGATCGCGTCCGCGGTGGCGCCGATCATCTCGACGTCATACTTTTCCAGCGTGCCTTGCTGGCGCAGCGACAGCGCGCAGTTCAGCGCGGTCTGTCCGCCCATGGTCGGCAGCAGCGCGAAGCCGCCGGGAATGACGTGACGTTCCTTCTCGATGATTTTTGCGACGATCTCGGGCGTGATCGGCTCGATATAGGTCGCATCGGCCAATTCCGGGTCGGTCATGATGGTGGCCGGATTGGAATTGACGAGGACGATGCGATAGCCCTCTTCCTTCAGCGTCTTCACCGCCTGGGTGCCCGAATAGTCGAACTCGCAGGCCTGGCCGATCACGATGGGACCGGCGCCGATGATCAGGATGGTGGTGATGTCTGTACGTTTGGGCATCAACTCTCGCCGAAGTGGAATTTGGGCACAAAAAAAGGGCGCGCCTGCTGCGCGTCCCTTTGGCCGAGAGCGCGGTGGTCCCCCCTCGCGCGCGGGGTGGGTCTTAGAACAGTTTTCGGGGCGGCGAAACCCCGAAAAACGCCCATCAACCGGCAATTTTGACCGGTTTTGGCCGGGCCTGCCAGCCCCGGGCGAGATGGACCAGAAGAGCCGCCGAAACGCTCAATCCGCCGACCCAGCCGAGATCGGCCGGGCTCCACGCCGCAAGCACGGCGCCGCCCAAGGCACCGCCGATCGCAAAGCCGAGATACATGGCCGAGGCGTTGAGCGAGAGCGCGATCATCGAGGCCTGCGGCTCGATCCGGATGATGCTGGCGACCTGGGCCGGGTAGAACGCCCATCCCGAGATGCCCCAGAGGAAGATCGCAGCCAGCACCGTGTAATGCGCCTGTCCCGGCATCAGCTTCAGGACCAGCGAATGCAGGATCAGCGCGCTGGCCATGCCGGCAAGTCCGAGACCTGCTGTGGCGAGTGTACCGAGTCGGTCGGCCAGGACGCCGCCGAGCATGTTCCCGATCGCGGCGGCGCCGCCGAACACCAGCAGCGCGAGGCTGATCTGCGACGCATCGAATCCAAGGCCGCGCAGCGGGACCGCGAAATAGGTGAACACTGTGAAGCCGCCGAGCGCCCATAGGATCGTGATCAGAAGCGCCGTCAGGACATTGCGGTGACGCGCCACCGCCAGCCGATCGCTGAGCGAGGCCGTGTTGCGGGGCAGGCCGCGGGGCAGGCCGAGCAGGAGGCCGGCGAGCGTAACGGCACCGATCAGGGCGACCATGGCAAAGGTCGCGCGCCAGCCGAGCAGGCTGCCGACGAGGTTGCCGAGGGGAACACCGATGACGGTCGCAACCGTGAGGCCCGAGGTGACCAGCGCCACCGCGCGGCCGCGTCGCTCCGGCGCGGCGACGGCCACGGATACGGCCAGCGCGGTCGGCATGCACAGCCCGGAGCCCAGCGCCATCAGCATGCGCGAGGCCAGCAGCAGGGCGTAATTCGACGCCACCATCGCCGCGAGGTTTCCGGCGATGAAGGTCGATAGCGCCAGGGCCAGCACGGTGCGGCGGTCGATATTGTTCAGCGTCACCGCCAGGATCGGGGAGCCGACCGCATAGGTGAGAGCATAGGCCGTGACCAACTGGCCGGCGGCGGGGACTGAAATCGCCAGGTCGGTGGCGATCGACGGCAAAAGCCCTGCAATGACAAAGCCTTCCGTGCCGATCGCAAAGGCCGCCAAGGCCAACCAGAATACGCTCATCCGAGAAATCCCGATGTTCAACGTTTATTGAACTATCGATGGGACGGGGTCAGGAGTCAATTGGTTCAAGAACTATTGAACATCGAGGCGATTTCACTATGATCCTCAGACCATGAGCCGCACGCCTCCCCACCCCACCCGCGAGCAGATCGAACTGCCGATGGTTCTGGATTGCCTGAGCGACCCGATCAGGTTGACGATTGTGTATCAGCTCGCGCAGCAGGAACGTGTCAGCGGCGAGCTGTGCTGCGGCGATTTCAACGGGCTCGCGGGCAAATCAAACCTCGCCTATCACTTCGCCAAGCTGCGCGAATGCGGCCTGATGCAGACCCGCGTCGCCGGCACCAACCGCTTCGTGCGGCTGCGCCGCGAGGATCTGGACGCACGTTTTCCGGGCCTGCTCGATGCCGTCATCGCCTCCGCGGCAAAGGATGCCGACCGGCTGCGACTCTT
Organism: Bradyrhizobium sp. JR4.3; assembly: GCF_040547695.1. Taxonomy (NCBI): domain Bacteria; kingdom Pseudomonadati; phylum Pseudomonadota; class Alphaproteobacteria; order Hyphomicrobiales; family Nitrobacteraceae; genus Bradyrhizobium; species Bradyrhizobium sp. JR4.3. Next base: position 61,301 of record NZ_JBEPQF010000005.1, read on the forward strand.
GCCTGAATGTGAAGTGGTCGAGGCGGAGTGAGGATTGGTCGGCCAGTCCGTCTACGCATGCGCTTCGCTCCAGCTACGCCGGACACGCTTCGCCCTTCGCCCTTCGGGCTTCGCGTGGCGGCGCCACGCGTAGCCCCCGCAGGGGCGAAGCGTGGAGACCCGGCCTGGATTTGAACCAGGATAAAGAGCGATGCATCGCCCTCGCGTAGACACTTCCGCCACCGGGCCGCGGCGATCATTGCCGATCAGGGTGCGACAAGCCACCTCAGGCAGACGTTATGCTTAACGAACCCAGGAAACTCACCGAACCCAAGAAACTTACCGAACCAACGGCGGCCGCGCGACGAACGTCATGCGCCAGCGATTGTGGCCGATATTGCGGTGAGCGCGCTGGACCGCGAAGCCGGCTATCTTGAGCTTGGCGGTGATCTCCTCCTCACTGTAGCGCTGCAGCCCGATGCGCGTGCGCAGATGACGGTAATCCGACAGTGCGGTGCTGATCAGCCCGATCAGCGCATCTTTCAAAAAGCCGTGACGCAGGCCGAAGCTGAGCAGCGCCGTGACGTCCCTGAACATGCCGACATTGGGCTGGAGGATGTCGCCGAGCACGAGCTTGCCGGAGGGCTTTAGGATACGCCGGAAATTGAGGAGCGCGGTGTCGAGCTCGTCCGGCGTCATGTATTGCGCGACCGAGTTCATCACGACGAGATCGATCGACTGCTCCTGCATGTTGTGGACGTCGTCGAGCGAGCGGACGCGGATTTTCGTGTTCGGGGCAAAGCGCGCGATCAACCGGCCGCGCACGCCGGGCGCGGGCTCGGCGAGGATCAGCTTTCCACAGGCCGCAGCGACCTCGCTCGCCGACAGCGCCTCGCCGCAGGCATAGTCGAGCACGGTCGCCTCGGGCGAAGAGATGTAGCCGATGATGTCCCGCGCGATGATCTGGAAGTGCAAGTCGCGATGCAGCTTGCTGACATAGATCGTGTGCGTCGAGTCGTAATAGTCGATCCAATCGTCCATGGTCGTCGAGGGTCCCGGCCAAACGGTTCCGATGCAGGAACCGGCGCTGCCCGCCTGCGTTAGGGGTGCGGCGGCGCGCCGTCAATGTCCGCGTCCTAACAGGAAGGTTTCCCGTGAGCAAAGCCCCACAAAAGGTCTCGCCCGACCTCGACACACCCACCGATCTGTCGTCCCAGGCGGTCAACAAGGTTTCGGAGGCGCTCAACGTGCTTCTGGCCGATGCGTTCGCGCTGTATCTGAAGACCAAGAATTTCCACTGGCATATCAGCGGCCGGCATTTCCGCGACTATCATTTGCTGCTCGACGAACAGTCCGACCAGATTTTCGCCACCACCGACCAACTCGCCGAGCGCGTCCGCAAGATCGGCGGTACCACGCTGAAATCGATCGGGCAGATCGCCAAGCTCCAGACCATCAAGGACAACAACGAAGACTATGTCCCGCCGCGCGAGATGCTGCGCGAGCTGATGCAGGACAACAAGCATGTCGCCGCGGCAATGCGCAAGGCACACGAGGTCTGCGACGACGCCGGTGACGTCGCCAGCGCCAGCATCCTCGAAAACTTCATCGACGAGACCGAGCGCCGCACCTGGTTCCTGTTCGAAGCCACCAGACAGGAAGGCGCGAACGAGGCGTAAGGGCACACTGGATTGCTTCCACGTCGTCGTCCCGGCGAAGGCCGGGACTCATACCCCCAGGGAGAGGTTGTGGCGCGAGATGCGCAATAGCGAATCTTCGCCAAACTACCTTTCGTGGCTATGGGTCCCGGCCTTCGCCGGGACGACTGCGGAGTTTGTTGGATGAGCGCCGCTAGTTCCGCCACAACCGCATCAACGCCCCATCCTTGCCCGTCACCGGATCGGCCGGAGGCAGCGCGACCTTCGGGATCGTCTTCAGCGCCCTGGCGTGGTTCTCCGGCGTTGCGCGGGTGACCTCCATCTTCGCGCCCGGCGGATAGGCGCCGATCACGCAGAAATCCTCGCTGGCCTTAATGCGTTGGTGACCTGTGCCGGCGGGCAGGATCGCGACGTCGCCGGCCTTGATCTCCAGCTCCTGGCCGTGGTCGCCGCCGAAGCGAACGCGGGCGCTGCCACGCGCAACGCCGAGCACCTCGTGCACTGTCGCGTGATAGTGCAGATAGTCGAAGACGCCGTTGCGCCACGTGCCGCCCCAGCCGTTCGCTTCGAACAAGCCTTCGATCGTCTCTTCCGGCTGTCTGGAATCGAGCTTCACCGCGGCTTGGTAGACCAGGAAGGGGAGGATATTGTTCGGCACGAGCCCGTCATCCTCGAACACGATGGCGAGCGGCTCGGCATTGTCGCGAACGACGGACATAAAGGGCTCCTGCGTGAGCGTAGCAGGGATCAACGAAGGGAGTTAAGCGGCGTTCCTCGTTCCGCTGTCATTCCGGGTTCGCGCTGCGCTGCGCCCCGGAACGACAAAAGCCCGGGAGAAGGCCCGGGCTCGATGTCGTCAAAGCAGTTGCAGGAGAGCGCGTGCCTTACGCGCTCTTGCTCTGCCGCATCAGGTCGGCGAAGCGCTGGAACAGGTAGTGCGAGTCGCGCGGACCCGGTGAGGCCTCGGGGTGGTATTGCACCGAGAACACCGGCTTGCCGTCGAGCTGGATGCCGCAATTGGAGCCGTCGAACAGCGAGATGTGGGTCTGCGTCGCGCCTGTCGGCAGGGTGCTCTCGTCCACGGCGAAGCCATGGTTCATCGAGGTGATCTCGACCTTGCCGGTGGTCTCGTCCTTCACGGGATGATTGGCGCCGTGATGGCCCTGGTGCATCTTCTTGGTCTTGGCGCCGACCGCGAGGCCGAGCATCTGATGGCCGAGACAAATTCCGAATGTCGGCGTGCCGGACTTGATCACGTCCTGGATCACGGGCACGGCATATTTGCCGGTCGCGGCCGGATCGCCGGGACCGTTCGACAGGAATACGCCATCCGGCTTCATCGCCAGGATATCCTCGGATGACGTCGTTGCCGGCACCACCGTGACCTTGCAGCCGACGCCGGCGAGCAGGCGCAGAATGTTGCGCTTGATGCCGTAGTCGATGGCGACGACGTTGAACTCAGGCTTGTCCTGACGGCCAAAGCCCTTCTCCCACAGCCACGGCGTCTCGTCCCAGGTGAAGCGCTGGCCGGAGGTGACCATCGGCACGAGGTCCATGCCTTCGAGGCCGGGCCATTCGCGCGCTTCTTCCTTGAGGCCGTGCAGGTCGAACTCGCCGTCTCTGGCGTGCGCGATCACGGCATTGGGCATGCCCTTGTTGCGGATCAGCGCGGTCAGCGCGCGGGTGTCGATGCCGGAGAGGCCGATGATGCCGCGGGCCTTCAGCCACTGGTCGAGATGCTTGGTGGCGCGGTAGTTCGAGGGATCGGTGATCGCGGTGCGCAGGATCACGCCGCGCGCGCCGGGCGTCGCGGCCATGTTCACCGTCTCGATGTCGTCGTCGTTGGTGCCGACATTGCCGATATGCGGGAAGGTGAAGGTGATGAGCTGACCGGCATAGGAGGGATCGGTGAGGATCTCCTCATAGCCGGTCATCGCGGTGTTGAAGCAGACCTCACCGACGGCTTGGCCTTCGGCGCCGAGGCCAAAGCCTTCGAGCACCGTGCCGTCGGCAAGCACCAACAGCGCGGTCGGTTTGTGGTCCGGCCAGGCGGGATCGTTATCATGTTGTGTCATGAGCCCGGTTCATAGTCTCCGCGGGCGCCGGCGTCAAAGCGGAGATGCAGCGATTCACATGCGTTTTTGCATATTTGACAGGTCGCCTTGGGCCCCTAAGCTCTGCGGCATAATTTCCGGCAAATTCCGGGGCTTGGGAGGCAATAATGGACCAGACGATGCCGATTTTGCTGGTTCCGGGATTAGCCTCCTCGTCCCGGATCTATGCGCCGGTGATCCCGGCGCTCTGGCGGTTCGGCCCGGTGATGGTCGCCAACCATGTTCGCGACAACAGCATGGCGGCAATCGCCCGGCGGGTGCTGAGCGAGGCGCCGCCGCGCTTCGCGCTCGCCGGCCATTCCATGGGCGGCTACATCGCCCTCGAGATCATGCGCCAGGCGCCCGAGCGGGTGACGAAGCTGGCGCTGATCAACACCCAGGCGCGGCCCGACACGGAGGAGGCGACCGCGCGCCGCCGCGGCCTGATGGAGCGGGCCAGGCGCGGCGAGCTGCGTGCCGCGCGCGAAGAGGTGTTTCCCGAACTGGTGCATCCCTCGCGCCGCGACGATTCCGGCATTCGCCAGCTCGTACACGAGCAGGGCGAGGACGTCGGCGTCGAAGGCTATCTGCGACAGCAAACCGCGATCATCGCGCGGGTGGATTCGCGGCCGACGCTTGCGACGATCAAATGCCCGACATTGGTGCTGACGGGAGATGCGGACAACACGATTCCCAACGCATTCTCGAAGGAGATGGCGGAGGGCATTGCCGGCGCAAGGCTCGTCGTTCTGGAGAATTGCGGACACCTGCCGCAGCCGGAGCAGCCTGCGGCGACGGTGCGGGCGCTGGTCGAATGGCTGGAAACCCCCGTTGTCTCAGGGCCGCGAACGGCCTAGATCAGGCGTCGGATATTCTAGGGGAGCACGACCATGCTGCGCGACGACATCAACAATGCGGTCAAGGAGGCCATGAAGGCCAAGGAAGAGCGCAAGCTGTCCACGCTACGTATGGTCAACTCGACCATCAAGAACGCCGACATCGAGGCGCGCGGCAGCGGCAAGCCGCCGCTCTCGGACGCGGACCTGCTCGGCGTGTTTCAGAAGATGATCAAGCAGCGCCAGGAGTCGGTCGAGCTCTACGAGAAGGGCGGCCGTGCCGAACTCGCCGCGCAGGAGCGCGACGAGATCGCGGTGATCTCGGCGTATCTGCCGAAGCAGATGTCGGACGACGACGTGAAGAAGGCGATCTCTGACGCGGTCGCCGAGACCGGCGCCGCCGGCATGAAGGACATGGGCAAGGTGATTGCCGTGTTGAAGACGAAGTATGCCGGCCAGATGGATTTCGGCAAGGCGTCCGGTTTGGTGAAGGCTGCTCTGACGGGCTAGGCCGTCATTCCGGGGCGACGCATAGCGTCGAGCTATGATGCGCAATTGCGCATCTGAGAATCCATCGCGCCGCCGACTCTGTTGATCGATGGATTCCGGGCTCGTGCTCCGCACGCCCCGGAATGACAAGAAAAAATGGGGAGGCAACCGATGACCGCCATCAAGCCGTTTCGCATCGCCATCAGCGACGATATCCTCACCGACCTCAAGTCGCGCCTCGCTCGCACGCGCTGGCCGGAGGCGGAGCTGGTCGACGACTGGAGCCAGGGTGCGCCGCTGACATGGATCCAGGAGATCTGCACCTATTGGGCCGACGGCTACGACTGGCGCGCGCGTGAGGCCCAGCTCAACCGCTTCGAGCAGTTCACCACCGAGATCGACGGGCTCGACATCCACTTCCTGCATGCGCCCTCGAAGGAGCCGACGGCGCTGCCGCTGATCATCACTCATGGTTGGCCCGGCTCGATCGTCGAATTCCAGAAGGTAATCGCGCCGCTGGTCGATCCTGTCGCGCATGGCGGCAACCCCGCCGATGCCTTCCACGTCGTCTGTCCGTCGCTGCCGGGCTTTGGGTTCTCGGGCAAGCCGAACACCACCGGCTGGGGCGTCGATCGTATCGCCGCGACCTGGGCCAGGCTGATGGACCGGCTCGGCTACGCGCGTTATGGCGCGCAGGGCGGCGACTGGGGCTCGGCGGTGACGACCTCGCTTGGCATGCAGGACGCCGAGCATTGCGCCGCTATCCACATCACGCTCGCCTTCAACGCCGCGCCGAAAGTCGAAGGCGAACCGACGCCGGAAGAGAAACGCGCGCTCGCCGGCCTCAAGCATTACGTCGACCTCGACTCCGGCTATTCGAAGCAGCAATCGACGCGGCCGCAGACACTCGGCTACGGTCTGACGGATTCGCCGAGCGGGCAGGCGGCCTGGATTCTGGAAAAATTCTGGGCCTGGACCGATTGCAACGGTCATCCCGAAAACATCTTCACCAAGGACGAGCTGCTCGACAACGTCATGCTCTACTGGGCGACGGAGACCGCGACCTCGTCTGCGCGGCTCTATTGGGAAAGCTTCGGCAAGCGCCGGACCACGCCGGTCGTCAAGGTGCCGACGGGCGTCGCTGTCTTTCCCAAGGAGATCATCACGCCGGTGCGGCGCTGGATGGAGCCGAACTTCCACAACATCACGCATTGGAGCGAGATGGAGAAGGGCGGGCATTTCGCCGCATTCGAGCAGCCGGAGCTCTATGTCGACGAGGTCAGAAAGTTCTTCCGGACGGTGCGCTGAGACGCATTCTCCGTCTTGCCCGGGCTTGTCCCGGGCATCCACGTCCTTAAACTGAGGCCAAACAAGAACGTGGATGGCCGGAACAAGTCCGGCCATGACGACGCGGCCGGGAAACGACCATGCTCACCCAAGCCAGCACCTACGACGAACTCTACAGCAATTTCCGCTGGGAGATCCCGGCGCGCTTCAACATGGCGGAGGCCTGCTGCGATCGCCACGCCGACGGTACCGGCCGGCTGGCGCTGGTCTATCTCGACGAGAACGGCGCCATCACGCGCACATCCTTCGACGAGGTCGCGGAGATGTCGCGCCGCTTGGCCAATGTGCTGAAGGCGGATGGTCTTGCCCGCGGCGACCGCGTCGCGGTGTTCCTGTCGCAGTCGCTGGAACTGCCGATCGCGCACATGGCCGCGTTCCGATCGGCGATGATCTCCATTCCGCTGTTCGCATTGTTCGGCGAAGACGCGCTGGAATTCCGTCTGTCGAACTCGCAGGCCAAGGCGATCTTCACCGACGCGGGCGGCTGGGAGAAGCTTTCGAAGATTCGCGACCGTCTGCCGGAGCTGAAGAATGTCTACATCGTTGGCGAACGAACGCCGGCGGGCACGACATCGTTCTGGGATTCGGTCAAGGCTGCATCGCCCGACTTCACGCTGGTGGAGACGTCTGCGGACGATCCCGCGCTGATCATCTACACTTCGGGCACGACAGGCAATCCGAAGGGCGCGCTGCACGCGCACCGCGTCGTGCTCGGACATCTCCCCAATGTCGAGATGTGCCACAACTTCCTGCCGCGCCCCGGCGATCTGATGTGGACGCCGGCTGACTGGGCCTGGATCGGCGGCCTCATCAACGGCCTGTTGGCATTCTGGTATCACGGCATTCCCCTGGTAGGTCACCGCGCGCGAAAGTTCGAGCCGCAGGCGGCGATGCAGATGATGGCCGATCTCGGCGTGCGCAATGTCTTCCTGCCGCCGACCGCGCTGAAGCTGATGCGGCAGGCCGGGGTGACGCATCCGGGCGTCAGGCTGCGCAGCATCTTTACCGGCGGCGAGTCCCTTGGTGGCGAGTTGCTCGGCTGGGTGCGCGAGACTTTCGGCATCGACGCGCATGAGGTGTTTGGCCAGACCGAATGCAATCTCGTGATCGGCAGCAACGCGAATCTGTTTCCGATTCGCCCCGGTTCGATGGGCAAGGCGACGCCGGGTTTCGATGTTCGCATCGTCAACGACAGAGGCGAGGAGCAGCCACGTGGCCAGCGCGGCATCATCGGCGTGCGCCAACCCTGTCCTTGCACGATGCTCGAATACTGGCGCAATCCGGACGCGACGGCGAAGAAATATGCCGGCGAGTTCCTGCTCACCGGCGATCTCGGTATCCAGGACGAGGACGGTTACTTCTGGTACATCAGCCGCGAGGACGACGTCATCACCACGGCCGGTTATCGCGTCGGCCCATCCGAGATCGAGCACACGCTGATGAAGCATCCGGCGGTGGCGATGGCGGCGGTGGTCGGCATTCCCGATCCGATCCGCACCGAATCGATCAAGGCCTGGATCGTGCTGCGCCCGGGCTTCGCCGCCGGCGACGCACTCGCACGCGAGATCCAGGAGTTCGTCAAGGTGCAACTCGCCGCCCACGAATACCCGCGCTTCGTGGAGTTCGCGGAGACACTGCCGATGACCGCCACCGGAAAGGTGCTGCGGCGCGAGCTGCGAGCGCTCGGGTAGAGCACATCGTCATCTCACCGCTGCGGCGTCGACAGCGCGGACCGCAGCATCGCGGCGAGGTCTCGCCGCCGGAACGGCTTGGTCAGGATGCGGGCATCGCCAATCCCGTCGGGGGCCTTGACCGGATTTTGGCTGTAGCCGGAGGTGAAGAGCACCTTGAGCCCGGGCCGCAGCTGGATTGCTTGCCTGGCAAGCTCCGGCCCGAACATGCCGCCGGGCATCACGACGTCGGTGAACAGCAGGTCGATGTCCCCGGACTGGTGCAACAGGTCGAGCGCAGCCGGGCCGCTCGCGGCTGTGATGACGCGATAGCCGAGCGTCTTCAGCTCGCTTTCGACATAGGTCCGAACCATGTCGTTGTCCTCGACGACGAGAATGGTCTCGCTTCCTTCGCGCGCGACGATCCCTTCGGCGGGTGAGGCGTCCTCGTTTGGCGGCGTGGCCAGGCGGGGAAAGAACAGCCTGACTGCGCTGCCTTGCCTCGGCGCAGACTGCATCTGCACCAATCCGCCGGACTGCCGCACAAACCCGTAGACCATGCTCAGGCCAAGCCCGGTCCCCTTGCCGACCTCCTTCGTGGTGAAGAACGGCTCGAACGCCCGGCTCGCCACCTCGGCGGTCATGCCGCTGCCGTTGTCGGTCACGGCCACCATGACATAGTCGCCTGGTCGCGGTTCGCCATTGATGTCCAAGTCGGATTCGCCGAGCGAGACGTTGCGCGCCTCGATGGTCAGCCTGCCGCCCAACTGCATGACATCGCGCGCGTTGAGCACGAGATTGAGCAGCGCAGTCGTTAGCTGGCCGGGATCGACGCTGATCAACCACAGGTCCGGTGCGAGCGCGAAGGTGCATTCGATGTGCTCGCCCAAGGGGCGGCGCAACAAGTGCTCCATCTCTTGAATCTTCTCACCGATGTCAATGTCTCGCGGCCTCAGGGGCTGCTTGCGCGCGAAGGCGAGCAGGCTGCGCGTCAGGTCGGAGCCGCGTTCGGCGGCTGTCGCGATGTCGCCGGCGATCCGGTGCAACTCCTTGTTCCCCGCCAGCCTGTCGGCAAGGTGCTCCGAATTGCCGAGGATGACGGTGAGGAGGTTGTTGAAGTCATGCGCCACGCCGCCGGTAAGCTGGCCCATGGCCTCCATCTTCTGGGATTGGCTGAGCTTCTGGTTGAGGTCCGCGATGGCTGCGCGTTGCTGCTCAAGCGACTCGGCGGTGCCGTTGAGCAGGGTCATCAATCCGCCCAGCTCGCCGCGCGGATGGGGAGGTGGGATGCGCGCGCTGAGATCGCCGAGCCCGAGTCTCTTCGCCATGTTGGCGAGCCGCCCGACCTGGCGCCCGACGCTCACGGTCGCGAGGATCCATACACCGGCGAGCAGCAGCAGCAAGGCCACCGCGAGGATCGCCATGTCCTCGTAGAGCCGGCGATTCGCCGCCGCGACCAATCCGTCCTTGGAGCGTCCGACCAGGATGTAGAGGCCGGCATCACGGATCGAAGGTGAGTGGGCGACGGCCCAGACCTGCGTGCGGCCGTCGCGATCGGTCACTTCCTGAAATGCCTTTTGATCGGGAGTCGTCGCAAAGCGGAGCAGGTCGGATCCAGCAATCGACGCGCCCACGGGCGCGGTCCAGCCGTCTCCCGAGGGGGCGACGAGAACGGTGCCCTTGCCGTCGATGAGCAGGATATCCTTCTCGGCGAGCAGCCGCTTGTGGTGATACTCGGCGAATTTGCGCAGGTTGAACGAGGCGAGCAGCACCAGCTTCAGCGCACCCGCCTCCGATCGCACCGGATATGCGATCTGGAGCACCGATGTTCCGGTCAGCCGGCCGAATACCGGCTCAACCACGACGCTGCGCGAGACCAGGGCCTGCTTGAAATAGGCGCGATCTCTCAGATCGAGGGTGCGGTTGGTCCGCAGCGAGTCGCAGAACAGGCTGCCGTCCGGATCGATGGTCAGGATACCCGTGAACTGAGGGTATTCCTCGCGCACGTCCGACAGAAACGCCGAGCAGGCCGCCTTGTCGCGCGTGTCGATGTCGCGCGCTCGGGCCAGACCGTAGTGAAGCTGCGTGGTGCCCTGAATCTTCTCGCCCAGGTCGCTCGCAATGTCGTCGGCCGAGGCCGCTAGATTGGCCAGTGCGGCGTTGATTTCACTGCTCCGGTTCTGCACGAAACGCAGCCCGACGAGGCTCGCCGGCACCAGCATGGCCGCGATGACGAGTATCAGTAGCCGGGTACGCAAGCTCATCGGTCGGACGGTCCACTCTGGTCATCGCAGGTGCTCGTTCAAGGACCCAATTTGCGGCACCATCCTCCGCTCAGTCCATAGGCAACGGGCCGAAAAAGTCCTCGGCGGGAAAGATTCAGAGCCGCGTGCAGCACGGATGAGCTCCCCGAAGGGAGCGCCGCCGCCGGCGCGACGGCTTTCCTCGGTCTGCGCCGGCGGCGTCGGGATACCGTCGTGCAGCAATCCAACTCGCGCGTGCGCGCTGGCCGCGGGGACGCTAAGATCAAGGTCAATCCGCGCGCGACGGAGATCGCGCCGGCCAACGAGGAGGTAGCTGATGTCCATTTCGGGCAAGGTCGATCCGGTGGTGCGTCCCGTCGCGGCGACCGACATCGCCGAGGCGCTGGTCGAGGGCCTGCGTGATTTCCAGGCGCTGCCGCTTTACGGCCTTTGCTTCGGTGCGCTCTACGCCGCCGGCGGCATCGCCATCATACTGTGCTTCACGGCGTTCGGCATGGTCTATCTGGTCTATCCGCTGGCCGCCGGTTTCGCGCTGCTCGGGCCATTCGTGGCGATCGGGCTCTATGAAGTCAGCCGCCGCCGCGAACGCGGCGAGCCCGTCTCGCTTGGCGCGATCTGGTCGGCCGTGCGCGCGCGCAGCGAGATCGGCTGGATGGCCTTCGTCACGCTGTTCGTCTTCGTGGTCTGGATGTATCAGGTGCGGCTTCTGATCGCGCTGCTGCTTGGCCTGCATGCCTCGTTCTCGAGCCTGCAGGAGTTCATGACGGTGGTGCTGACCACGAATGAAGGCCTGCTTTTCCTCGGCATCGGCAACGCGGTCGGCGCGGTGCTGTCGCTGATCCTGTTTTCGCTGACCGTGGTGTCGTTTCCGCTGCTGCTCGACCGCGAGGTCGATTTCGTCACGGCGATGGTAACGAGCGTGCGCGCGGTCGTGGCCAGCCCGCTGCCGATGATTGGCTGGGCCGCGGTGATCGTGATGGTCCTGATCGTCTCGGCGCTGCCGTATTTTCTGGGGCTGGTGGTGACGTTGCCCGTGCTCGGGCACGCGACCTGGCATCTTTATCGGCGGATCGTGGTGCCGGTGGCGTAGCAGGAAGCCGAACGCAACGGCAGCGAGCTATTCACCCGATGCCAGCCGACGCTCGCCGGATGAGGTCAGTTCGAGTTCGCCGAGGCGCCTGATCGCATAACCGAGGTTGGTCAGGCGCTCGCCGTGCGCTTGCGGAATTTCGCCTTGTACCTTGCCCTTGCCGATCTCGGCCAAGGACGCAAATTCATCGGCGCTGAGCGCAACGCTGTTGTCTGTCATCAGGCAACCTCGTCGGTCCATACTTTGAAATTGAGCAGCTTATTCGGACCGAAGGTCTGGGTGATCGGGACGTCCGCGGCATCGCGTCCTTGTGCGATCAGCACGCGGCCGATCCGCGGCGTGTTGTTGCGGGGATCGAACATGTGCCAGCTTCCACCGAGATAGGCCTCGAACCAGCCGGCGAAATCTCCCGCGGCCCAGGGCTTCGGCGTGCCGATGTCGCTGAGATAGCCGGTGCAGTAGCGCGCCGGAATGTTCATGCAGCGGCAGAACGAGATGGCAAGATGAGCATAGTCGCGGCACACGCCCTTGCCTTCGTCGTAGGCCTCCCGCGCCGTCTTGGTTGCGCGCGCGTGCTCATAGCCGAAAGCGATGTGACGATGAACGAAATCGCAGATGGCCTGCACCCGCGCCCAGCCTGGCGGCGTGTGCTCGAACAGTTTCCATGCGATATCCGACAGGCGATCGGTCTCGCAATAGCGACTGCCGAGCAGATAGACGAGCGTGTCGGTCGGCAGCGCCTCGACGGCGTGCTGAGCCGCGTTCGGGAACACCGGGTCGGGCAGGCCGCTGTCGCTCACGACGCCGTCGCCGGCAAGCCGAAAGGCGCCGGCCGGCGCCACGATGCGGCTGCACCAATTGCCGAAGAGGTCGCGATAGGGAGTGATCGGCACCGAGGGTCTCGTGGTCATCAGGTCGGGCACGATGACATCGGAGGCGCGGGTGAAGTGCATGCCCAACACCATGATCATAGGCGTGGGCTGCGGGAATTCGTACAGCATCTCAAACCCGACGCGGAGCTTCATACGTTTTTCCCTTGGCTAAGCTCCCAACATGGCTACGAAGCCGCCGATCACAAGGCTTCGACGGCTTATTCGGTCGCGAGTGACATTTGGCGCTTCAAAAGCGCGGCACGGGTGAGAAAACGATAGCTAATTGCGGCGATTGCGCGCACGGTGCGGGAATGTCGAAAGAGCGGTCGCCTGTGCGCCTATGCAGCGCCACGACTATCCGCGCGACGTGAAGCGCCTCATTTCCTCGCACCGGCGGAGCCGACTCATCGCGACGTCGCAGCAGCCGTCGTTGCGCATATTGCCCGCTCCAGCGGGTGAGACGGACGCGGCAGGCGCGTGCCGCGGACGCCTGAAGGTTTCACCGCGATTCGATCATGAGATCGAACGCCAACCGAAAGCACCAGATGCAAGCTCTCTCCCCACGGCACGTCAAGACAGAAGAAGCGCTCCGGCTCGGCGTCGAGTCGGGCTGGTACGCGATCAAGGTCAGCGGGACCTTTGTCTCGGGCCCGCACGGCTCGGAAGCGGATTGCAGTCGCAAGATCGACGAAATCAATCCGCCACCGGTGAAGAAGAAGCGATGACGGGGCGGAATTCGTCCGCTACGGCGTCTTGATACCCATCGCCTTCAACGCTTCCAGCATCTGCACCGGCGGCGCCATCTTGATCTGCGGCGCCTTGCCCGTTTCCAGCAGGCTCTTCAGCCCCGACAGGATTGCTGGCCAGCCGGTGCGGCCGCCGGAGAGGATGTCGTCGCTGAGCGGACGGTCGTGACGTTCGCTCATGGTGAGGCGGACGGCCTCGCCGGCTTGTTCGATCTCATAAGTGACAAGCGTGGTGCCGAGCTTCGCGACGAGGTCGGGCCAGTTGACGTTCCACGTCACCGTCAGCTTGGTCGGCGGATCGTATTCGAACACGTCACCCGAGATGTGTTCCGACCCGTCAGGCGCGCGGACGATGAATTTGCCGCCGAGTCTTGGCTCCATCTCAACCGCAAAGCCGGAAAAGTATTTGCGGCTGAACTCGGCGGAGGTCAGCGCCTCCCACACCTTGTCCGGCGTCGCGGCGATGTAAATCGTGTAGACGGTGAGCGGCTTGAACTGATCGAGGTTCATCTTGCATCGAATCCCTTGTTGAGGGCTGCACGCGGAATGGCCAGCACTTTGCCGCTTTCCAGCAGGCTCTTGAGACCGGACAGGATCGCCGGCCAGCCGTTGGAAACGGCGCCGAGATATTTGCCGCCTTCGACGAAGCCGTCATGCAGCACCGTCAAACGCACGAGCGAGCCGAACGGTTCGATGGTGAACACGACGCGCGAGATCGGCTCACTGCGCAGCTCCTCATATTTCTCATGCTTGAAGCTGTAGGACAACCGCCGTGGCGGATCGGCTTCGAGGATCTCGCCGGAATCGGTGGTCTCGCCATCCAGCAGCAGCGCGAAAGGGGAGCCGATTTTCCAGTCGGATCTGACCTCGGCGCCGAACCAGTATTGCTTGCTGAACTCGCTTGATGTCAGCGCCTCCCACAGCCTCGTTGGCGTGGTCTCGATGTAGGTGACATAGACGAATTGCGGCTTACTCATCACGCTTCTCCAACTGGCGTTTCAACTCGCCGAGTGCGGCGAGCTTGCCGCGCTCGAATTTCTTGATCCAGCGTTCGCCGATCTGATGGATCGGAACCGGATTGAGATAGTGCAGCTTCTCGCGGCCGTGCCTGATGGTCGTGACCAGATTGGCGTCTTCCAGAATGGCAAGGTGCTTGGTCACCGCCTGGCGCGTCATCGCGAGGCCTTCGCAGAGCTCGTTCAGCGTCTGGCCGTTCCTGGTGTGAAGCCTGTCGAGCAGCGACCGTCGTGACGCATCGGCGAGCGCTTTGAAGACCTCATCCATGGCGGCGATAATAGGCAACCAAATGGTTGCCTGTCAAGATGGTCTCTTTGGCGCCAGCAAATGGCTGTGCTAGCGTCAACGCTCAGCCAACACAGATTGGTTCCGGGAGGACTTTGATGTTCCGTTGGGTCCCGCTTGCGATAGGCCTCGCCGTTTCTGCCTGCAGCATCGCGGCACAGGCACAACAGGAGCAGACCATCGGCGCGCCGCCTGAAGCTTCCAACATGAAGCTGGTCGGTGTGAGCGACCTTCAGGCGCGCAGCGCGTATCAGCCGACCATTCATCACCAGGGCGACCGCTGGATCGCCTATATCGGTCATCACGGCGGCACTGACGATGTGCCCGCGCCCGTCAATCCGATGACGGGGCAGGCCGAGCCGAACGGAACCTCGATCGTCGACGTCACCGATCCCGCGAAGCCAAAGTATCTGCGGCACCTGCCGGGGCAGGAAGGCAAGTATGAATCTGGCGGCGCGCAGATGGTGCGGATCTGCGACGGCAAATCGCTGCCGAAAGGGGATTCCAATGCGGTCTACATGCTGCGCACTTTCGGTGGTCAGGCGCATGAGATCTGGAACGTCTCCGATCCCGCAAGCCCGGTGCTCATCACGCGCATTGACGGTCTGAAGGACACGCACAAGAGCTGGTGGGAGTGCGACACCGGCATTGCCTTCCTGGTCTCGGGCGCGCCGGACTGGCGCACGCGGCGCATGACGCAGGTCTATGATCTCAGTGATCCCGCCCATCCACAGAAGATCAGGGATTTTGGCCTGCCCGGTCAGGAGCCCGGTTCGACCGGCCCGGTGCCGACCGAATTGCATGGACCGATCTCGACCGGGCCCAACGGCAATCGTGTCTTTTTCGGCTACGGCACCAACAAGGGCGGCATCCTGCAGATCGTCGATCGCGACAAGCTCTTGAACGGGCCGAAGGAGCCGACGCCGGACAATCTGCGTTTTCCGGAGATTTCGCGCCTGCCGATGTCCGCCTTCAACGGCGCACACACCACGTTTCCGATGCTCGACATGCCGGTTGCGGAATTTGCCGAGGACAAGGACGGCAAGACCCGAGACATCGTCATGATCGTCGACGAGGCGATCCTCAACGAATGCGGCGAGGCGCGGCAGATGGTCTGGTTTGCCGACGTCACCACCGAGACGCGGCCGATGATGATCTCGAGCTACACCGTGCCGGAGGCGAGCGGACAGTTCTGCCAGCGCGGCGGCCGCTTTGGTTCGCATTCCGCGAACGAGAGCATGGCGCCGGTCTATTACAAGAAGATGGCTTTCATCGCCTTCTTCAATGCCGGCGTGCGCGCGCTCGACATCCGCGACCCCTATCATCCTAAGGAAGTCGGCTACTTCATTCCGTCGATCACGAGCGCGACCGACAAGCGCTGCATCCCGATCGAGGGCGGCCAACGCTGCAAGGTCGCGATCCAGACCAACAATGTCGAGACCGACGACCGCGGATATGTCTACATCGTCGATCGCGCCAATACCGGCCTGCACATTCTCGAATTGACCGGATCCGCGCGCGCCGTCGCCGGTCTGCCGAAGACCTGACGATGCGGCGTGGGGCAGCGTTAGCAGCAATGGTGATCGCACTCGGTGTGTCCGGGGTCGCGACCTATCAGCTTGCGCCGGCACCCGCCGAAGAGACGGCGCGCTGGCGCGAGATCGCCTGGCCGTTCCCGCGCGACGGCTGGCCGTCCGGGCGCGCGTTCCGTTGCGATGGCGCCTGCGCCGGCACTGAGCTGTACCTGCGCGCAAAACGCGGCTTTTGCAGCTGTGACCGCGGTGTCGCCGATGACGACGAGGTCGATCGTGTTGCGGATATAGATCTGATCAGCCCGCGCTTTGCGGCCGTCGCGCCGGGTGAGGAAGTTGGCATTGGAGCGATGCGCGGCCGTGCCAGGCGCTATGATCTGGACAGGCCCGACCACACTCGTCACGCCGCGCTCGGCATCGCCGTCTCACGGGGCTGCGATCTCTTCGTTGCGGCTGCGCAGGGAAGCGGGGGAACAGGCGTGATGCAGCGCGCGGTGCTCGTGTTCCTGCAGACGCCGGAGATGAAGACGTGGGTGACGGCTGCGCTGGACGGAAACTGAGGGTCATGCATTAATGTCCCAAACCGCTCTCAGCGAGTCCTCCCCATGATGTCTCTGCAAGCCTATCTCGCCTTCCTTGCCGCCTGCATCGCGCTCGCGCTGCTGCCGGGGCCGATCGTCACCCTCGTCATCGCCAACGGGCTGCGTCACGGCACGCGTGCGGCGCTGACCAATGTGGCCGGTGCGCAGGCCGGCCTCGCCATCGTCATCGGCATCGTCGCGGTCGGCCTGACCTCACTCATGGCGACCATGGGCTACTGGTTCGACTGGGTGCGCTTTGCCGGCGCCGCCTATCTGGTCTGGCTCGGCATCAAGCTGATCTGGGCGCCGGTCGAGGGCGTCAAGGTGGACGAGCCGCCGGCGCCGCCGCGCGGCGGATTCTTCCTGCAAGGTTTCCTGGTGCTGCTGTCGAACCCGAAAGTGCTGGTGTTCTTCGGCGCCTTCATCCCGCAGTTTATGGACATGAACCGCGACCACTTCCCGCAGGTCGCGCTGCTGGGAGCTACCTTCATGGTCACTGCGGTGATGACGGACGCGCTCTACGCCATCGCCGCCGGGCGTGCCCGAAAGTTCTTCTCGGCTCGCCGCACCCGCATGATGTCGCGCATCTCCGGCGGCTTCATGATCGGCGGCGGCATCTGGCTGGCGCTGACCAGGGCGAAATAACCGCCATCGGGCTAATCGACCAGCCTCGCCGCCCGCAGCTCCAGCTCGATCTCCGCGAAAATCCGCGCCAGCCGCTCGGCCCATTGTTGCTGGCCGGACTGGTCGGCGATCAGATCCTGGCGGATCTCGATGCCGGTGTTGACGAGGCCGCGGGCTTCGCCATGCACGGGGATGGTGTAGTCGGTGAGGTCGTTCACCGCATAGGGTTCGTTATCGCCGACGACGAGATCGCCCTCGCTGCGCAGATGTTTGAGCAGCAGCTGCGGCAGCACGGTGTCGCGATTGTAGAGCGCGCCGATGTGCCAGGGACGCGCGACGCCGGAGTAAACGGGGGTGAAGCTGTGCAGCGACACCAGCACCGTCGGCCGCTTGTCGTGCATGCGGCGGTCGATCGCGGCATCGATACGGCGGTGATAGGGCTCGAAAATCTCGCGCCTGCGCGCTTTGCGCTCCTGGTCCGAAATTCCCTCGTTGCGCGGGATCGCGGTTGCTTCGGAAATCACGGGGATCGAGCTCATGGCGGCCGGCGGCCGGTTGCAGTCGATCACCAGCCGCGAATAGCGCTGGGCGATCAGATGTGCGCCCAGCATCTCTGCCAGCCGGTCGGCAACCCCCGCGATGCCGATGTCCCAGGCAATGTGCCGCGTCAGCTCGCCTCCCGCGACGCCCAGATCGCCAAGCGTACGCGGCAGGACCCGTCCGTAGTGGTCCGAGGTGAGCAAAAAAGGCGATGTCCCTTGCGCGTTCACCTCGTGCACGGGGGGGACGTCACCCTCGCTGAGGAGTTGATTGGTCGCCTCGATTGTGTCTAAAGCCATCCTGATTGCCTAATGAAACAGCAGTCACCCGAAAAATCGGGCTGGATTGCTATAGATTGGTCCGCCCGACATCACCATGATTGCCTGACGATGCCGCTGCTGACGATTCATCACAAGACCGAATATCGCTACACCCGCCCTGTGGCGTTCGGCGAACACAGGATCATGCTGCGTCCCAGCGACGGGCATGATCTGCGCGTGCTCGACTCCAGGCTCGAGATCTCGCCCGAGCCGATGTCGCTGCACTGGATCCACGACGTGTTCGGCAATTCGGTCGCGATCGCGAATTTCGACGAGCGCGCGGACACGCTGGTCTTCGACTGGCACGTCACCGTCGAGCACAATCCGGTCGAGGAGTTCGCGCTGACGCCGGACGACTCGGCCTATTTCTATCCGTTCGCCTATGACGACGAGGAATTTCCCGACCTCGTCCACTACATCACGCCGCAATATACCGATCCCGACGGCGAGATCGCCGAATGGGCGCGCGGCTTTCTCGACGAGGACGCGCCGACGCCGACCTTCAAGATCCTCAGCGGCATGACCCACGGCATCCGCGAGCGGTTCAAGTATCGCAAGCGCCACGAGCTGGGCACGCAGCATCCGCTCGACACCTTGCAGTCCGGTAGCGGAACCTGCCGCGACTACGCGCTGTTCATGATCGAGGCGCTGCGCCATCTCGGCATCGCCGCACGATTCGTCTCCGGCTACATCTTCCTGCCGGAGGATATCGCGCACCGCCATGTGGGCGGTGGTTCGACGCATGCCTGGGTCCAGGTCTACCTGCCGAGCGCGGGCTGGATCGAATTCGATCCGACCAATGGCATCGTCGGCACCCGCGATCTCATCCGCGTCGCGGTCGCCCGCGATCCGCGCCAGGCGATCCCGCTTCACGGCGTCTATATCGGCGCTGCGGGCGCGTTCGATGCCATGGACGTGACCATCAGGGTGGTGTCGGACGAGCAACGCAGCGGCGAGGAGCTGGAAGCCGAAGTTTCGTAGACGCTCACCGCCGTCGTCCTGGCGAAAGCCAGGACGACCATGGAATGTGTGGCGCTGTCGCTCTGCATCATTCGCAGCTATAGAGCCCGCATGATCTCCAATCGTCTTTTCGTCTACGGCACGTTGATGCGCGGCTTCGACCATCCGATGGCGCGGCTGCTTGCCGGGCACGCGGATTTTCTGAGTGAAGCGACCTGCCGCGGCCGGCTCGTTCTGGTGAAGCATTATCCGGGGCTGCTGCTCTCCGATGTGCCGTCCGACCGCGTCCACGGCGAACTCTTCCACCTGCGCGTACCCGACGAGCTCCTGCGCGAGCTCGACATGTACGAGGCCTGCGGTGAGGGCTTTCCCGAGCCGACCGAATATCTGCGCCGGCTGGTCGACGTGACAGGCGCGGACGGGGTGACGGCACCGGCCTGGACTTACATCTACAACTGGCCCGTCACCGATCTGCCGCGCATCGAATCCGGCCGCTTCCTCGATCACTAGGCCGAAAGCACTTCCTTCACCGCGCGCACGTCGACCTCGCGCTCGACATAGGTCCACTCCTCGGTCCGCCGGAGCATCGCGACCAGCTCCTCGAACAGCGAGGCGTGCGCGGGCGCGAATTCGAACCAGGTTAGGAAATCGAAGGGCCCACCGAGGTCGCGGCAATGATAGAGCTGCCGCGCAATCGCAGGCAGGAAGCGCAGGCTGCTCGCGATGTGATGCGACTTGTCTTCAAATATCCTGCGGCGCTCTTCCTGGGTCAGATCCCACCAGGCCTGCGACTTGCGGATCGGGATCAGCGCCGCGCTGGTTGCTTCCAGCCGGCCGAGGCCGGCCTGCACGGCCGTGAGCTGCTGCTTCTCGGCGCGCTCGGTGTAGCGCAAGCTGCTCGCGACACCGACCAGCCGCCAGGCATTGCGCGAGGGCACCAGCGGCAATGCGATGGCCTCGCTGTCGGTGACCGACAGCGCCGGCATGAAGGCGAGGGGCTCGCCCGTGACGGGCGAAATCGAGGTGATGCGCCAACCCCCACTCTGGCCGCCTCGGAAGGTCCTGAACATGGCCCATGGAAGCGTGGAACCGGGGCGGGTTCAAGGCTTCTGTCACGAGCCTCCGAAGATATTCTCCGGATCAAGCCCGCTTCTTCGGCTTCGACTTCTGCTGCATGAAGGAGCGCAGCACCGCATTGATGCGCCGCTGATAGCCCTCGCCATCGCGCTTGAAGAAGTCGAGCACGTCCTCGTCGAGGCGGATGGAGATCGCCTTCTTCCTCGGCGGCATCACCAGCACGGCGTCCGACCAGTCGACGTCCTTGAACTCCGCCCAGTCGGGATCATTTGCGATCGAGGCTTCCAATTCCTCGTCCGTCATTGCATCGACACGGGCCCAATCGCTATTACCCTTGCGGCGATCTCCCCATCGACGCTTCACGATATGCTCTTTTTTCATCTGGCCTCGGACGTCGCGCTGAAATGATACGGATCGCTTTGTCTCTTCGCGTGAAGATCACTGTCAGAAGTCGGTCGTCGAGTTTTCCGATCGCGATCCACCGCTCTTCGTCGTTGCGATTCGACCGTTTGATGACGACACGTTCGTAGAAGACCTGACTGGCATCGTCGAAGCTGATGCCATGTTTGATCAGATTAGTCCGGTTCTTCTCTTCGTCCCATTCAAACCCGGCAGACGCGAGAGAGCTGAAATCCGGCATCAGCTTCTCTGTATATACAATCGTATTTTTGGATTATCAAGCCTGTGGATATGGACTGAACATATCATGAACATTAAATAAGGCGTTGAAGCAAGGCCGGCGTTCGCCTTTCTGAGGTGGGCGCTTCACGCGGCCGAGCTGACAGAGTTCCATTCCGCCATGCGCTTCACGCCCCAATTCCTCGACGAGCTGCGTGCCCGGCTTTCGGTCTCCGAAGTCGTGGGCAAGCGCGTCAAGCTGAAGAAGGCGGGGCGCGAGTGGAAGGGGCTGTCGCCGTTCCAGCAGGAAAAGACGCCGTCCTTCTACGTCAACGACCAGAAGGGTTTTTACCACGACTTCTCCTCGGGCAAGCACGGCGACATCATCAGCTTCGTGATGGAGACCGACGGCCTGCCGTTCGCGGAGGCCGTGGAGCGGCTCGCCAATATGGCGGGCCTTCCGCTGCCGGCGGTGACGCCGGATGCGGCGCGTCAGGAGCAGCGGCGCCGCTCGCTGCACGACGTGATGGATCTCGCGGCGAAGTTCTTTGCCGAGACGCTGGCCTCGCGCGTCGGCGCCAAGGCGCGCGGCTATCTCGCCGATCGTGCGATCTCGCCGGCGACGCAATTGCAGTTTCGGCTGGGCTATGCGCCGCCCGATCGCTTCGCACTGAAAGAGCATCTCGGCAAGCTCGGCGTCTCCGTCGACGACATGATCGAGACCGGCATGCTGGTGGCAGGCAACGACATCCCGGTGCCCTATGATCGCTTCCGCGATCGCGTGATGTTTCCGATCACGGATCTGCGCGGCCGCGTCATCGCCTTCGGCGGGCGCGCGCTGGAGAAGGACGTTCCGGCCAAGTACCTGAACTCGCCGGAGACGCCGCTCTTTCACAAGGGCGACAATCTCTACAACCACCAGACCGCGCGCAAAGCCACCCATGACGGCAGCGCTCTCGTCGTGGTCGAAGGCTATGTCGACGTCATCGCCATGGTCACCGCGGGCTTTGCCGGCAGCGTGGCGCCGCTCGGCACCGCGCTCACCGAGAACCAGCTCGCGCTGCTCTGGAAGATGGCGGACGAGCCGATCCTCTGCTTCGATGGCGACCGCGCCGGCCAGAAGGCGGCGTATCGTGCCGCAGATCTTGCCTTGCCCTTCCTCGCGCCCGGCAAGAGTCTTCGTTTTGCGCTGCTGCCGGAGGGACAGGACCCCGACGATCTCGTGCGCTCCGGCGGTCGCGGCGCGATCGAGGAGGTGATCGCGGCGGCGCGTCCGCTCGCCGAGATGATCTGGTCGCGCGAGCTCGAAGGCGGCAATTTCGCCACGCCAGAGCGCCGCGCCGCGCTGGAGGCGCGCATCAAGGAGCTCTCCAACGGCATCCGCGACGAGGTGGTGCGGCGCTATTACCGGCAGGATCTTGCCGAGCGGCTTCAGCGCGCCTTTGCCCCCGAAGGCGGGCGCGGCGGCTTTGGCGGCGGCCGTGGCAATTTCCGCCCCGGCTCGGCCGGTCGTCAGTTTCAGCCCCGTGGTGGGGGAGGCGCGAATCGATTCGGCAATCAGGGATTTGGAGGCCGCCGCGGCCCGCCCGGTCCGATCCAGCTGCCCTCCGGGCCCTACCAAGCGGCGAGCGCGCAGCTCGCGGCAAGCCCGATCATGCGCGGCCAGCGCAGCGCCATCTCCCGCCGCGAGGCCCTGATCCTGCAAATCCTGATCAACCACCCCTGGCTGCTGCACGATCACCTCGAGGAAGTCGCGGCCCTGGAGCTCGCCCATCCCGAGGTCCATAAGCTCCGGGCCGGCATCATCGCCGCCTTCGCCAACGACCATCACCATTCGCCGGACCCTGGCGAGCTCGCCGAGAAAATGCGCAGCGACCTCGAGAAGGGAGGTTTTTCTCAGGCTCTTCAAAGGGTTGAGGGCGGCATCACGACCGCGGCGGTGTGGGGCGCCCGCGAGGGCGCGGCACGGGACGACGTTCTCTCCACCTGGCATCAGCTGGTTGCCTTGCATCGGCAGTACCATTCACTACTTAGAGAGCTGAAGGACGCCGAGCTGGCCTTGGGGGAAGATCCCAGCGAGGCCAACATGGTGTGGCTGCGCGACGTCAAGGCTCGGATAGGCGAAGTCGATGGCACCGAGGCCCTCATCGAGGGTTTTGGCGAGCTGTCGGGTCGGTTCCAGAAGAGCGTGTGATGAAAGAATCATGCGGACGGCCGGGGCCGGAACCGCTAAAAGACTCGCCAAATCCGAGGTTTGGCGGCAAAAACAGGGTTAATCGAGGCTTAACGGTCTTGTAGCACTTTGGCCACCAGGCGGCCGCAGGCAGAACAGATGCGTCAGGAATGAATCCGCGCAATTGCTGTTGGCACTATACCTGCAACCGCTGCGACAAAGAGGCTCTACGAAGCGTTAGGCAAATCCGGCGAGTGAAAGGTCGGGGGTGGCGACAAGAGGTCCGCGCCGCCCTTTCCGTGTCGAGATCTGACGAAACGAGAGCATCGAACAACAGGTTCAAGTGATTTCACGCGGGCGCGGCGAACGTCTGTGTGAAACGCGTTTAGGAGCAATGGATGGCCACCAAGGCAAAGACGCTGCAGGCGAAGGACAAGGAAAAAGACGACAAGGCAGCGGACGCGCCGGAGAAGGACTCCCAGGACGCGCCCTCGCCGTTGCTCGATCTGTCCGACGCGGCCGTGAAGAAGATGATCAAGCAGGCCAAGAAGCGCGGCTTCGTGACCTTCGATCAGCTCAACGAAGTTTTGCCGTCCGATCAGACCTCTCCCGAGCAGATCGAGGACATCATGTCCATGCTCTCGGACATGGGCATCAACGTCACCGAAGCCGACGATAGCGAAGGCGAGGAGGACAAGGACGAGAGCGGCGAGGACGAGACCGATAACGAGCTCGTCGAAGTCACCCAGAAGGCCGTCACCGAGGTCAAGAAGAGCGAGCCGGGCGAGCGCACCGACGATCCCGTGCGCATGTATCTGCGCGAGATGGGCACCGTCGAGCTGCTGTCGCGCGAAGGCGAAATCGCGATTGCGAAGCGCATCGAGGCCGGCCGCGAGGCGATGATCGCAGGGCTGTGCGAAAGCCCGCTGACCTTCCAGGCCATCATCATCTGGCGCGACGAGCTCAACGAAGGAAAGATCTTCCTTCGTGACATCATCGATCTCGAAGCCACCTATGCCGGGCCCGACGCCAAGGCCGGCATGAACAATGCGATGATCGCGGGTCCCAACGGTGAGACCGGTGAAGCGCCGGCCGAAGGCGGCCAGGTCACCGGCGCCGCGCCCGCGCATGTCGCGCCGCCCGCCGCACCGCCGTCGCCGACCCCGTTCCGCGCCGCGCCTGTGCCCGGCAATGCCGGCGAAGCCGCGAAGGATCCGGCGGAGTCCGCCGCCGAAGCCGACATGGACGAGGACGACGAGTTCGAGAACCAGATGTCGCTTGCGGCGATCGAGGCCGAGCTCAAACCGAAGGTCGTCGAGATCTTCGACAAGATCGCCGACAGCTACAAGAAGCTGCGCAAGCTGCAAGAGCAGGACATCCAGAACCAGCTCGAGAGCACCTCGCACGGCCCCTCGCTGTCGCCGCACCAGGAGCGCAAGTACCGCAAGCTCAAGGACGAGATCATCGTCGAGGTGAAGTCGCTGCGCCTCAACCAGGCGCGTATCGACTCACTGGTCGAGCAGCTCTACGACATCAACAAGCGCCTCGTCTCGCATGAGGGCCGCCTGATGCGCCTCGCCGACAGCCACGGCGTCGCGCGCGAGGACTTCCTGCGCAACTACACCGGCTCGGAGCTCGATCCGCGCTGGCTCAACCGTGTCTCGAAGCTGTCGGCCAAGGGCTGGAAGAACTTCGTCCATCACGAGAAGGACCGCATCAAGGACCTTCGCCACGAGGTGCATCAGCTCGCGGCCCTGACCGGCTTGGAGATCATCGAGTTCCGCAAGATCGTGCACTCGGTGCAGAAGGGCGAGCGCGAAGCCCGCCAGGCCAAGAAGGAGATGGTGGAAGCCAACCTCCGTCTCGTGATCTCGATCGCCAAGAAATACACCAACCGCGGCCTGCAGTTCCTCGACCTGATCCAGGAAGGCAACATCGGCCTGATGAAGGCGGTCGACAAGTTCGAGTACCGCCGCGGCTACAAGTTCTCGACCTATGCCACGTGGTGGATCCGGCAGGCGATCACCCGCTCGATCGCCGACCAGGCGCGCACCATCCGCATTCCCGTGCACATGATCGAGACGATCAACAAGATCGTGCGCACCTCGCGCCAGATGCTCAACGAGATCGGCCGCGAGCCGACTCCTGAGGAATTGGCCGAAAAGCTCGGCATGCCGCTGGAGAAAGTGCGAAAAGTCCTCAAGATCGCCAAGGAGCCGTTGTCGCTGGAGACGCCCGTCGGTGACGAAGAGGATTCGCACCTCGGCGATTTCATCGAGGACAAAAACGCGATCCTGCCGATCGACGCCGCGATCCAGTCGAACCTGCGCGAGACCACCACGCGCGTGCTGGCCTCGCTCACCCCGCGCGAAGAGCGCGTGCTGCGCATGCGCTTCGGCATCGGCATGAACACCGACCACACGCTGGAAGAAGTCGGCCAGCAGTTCAGCGTGACCCGCGAGCGTATTCGTCAGATCGAGGCGAAGGCGCTGCGGAAGTTGAAGCATCCGTCGCGGTCGCGGAAGCTCCGGAGCTTCTTGGATAACTAGTTCAAGCGCCGCGACTTGGCGGTTGTTGAGACAATAACGGCGGGCGAAAGCCCGCCGTTTTCGTTCGCGCCTACTTCGACCGCGTTCAGCCAAAGAGCCTCATCAGCTTTCTATCGGATTATACTTCCGATGAGAAAGGTGCATCGATCTTGCAATGCCGAATGGATGGCTCCTGCCTCGACGTGGCGCAGATCGACATTTATGCTTCGATGATGCCGGCTCACCTCACCGTCTGGTACAACACCCGCTGCCCTGTCTGCGATGCCGGCATCGACTGGCAGCGCAACAAGCTGCTCGCGTTGGTGCGCGCGGGCACGATCGAATTCAGGGATATCAACGAGCAGCCCGATGCGCTGGCGCACTTTGGCGCCACGCTCGACGATATCAGGCGCCGCCTGCATGCGACCGATGAGGCCGGCCGACTTATCGTCGGCGCGGATGTCGCGATTGCGCTGTGGAGGCTGACGCCGGGAGAGGGGTGGCTTGCGGGGTTGTTCGGCAATCGCGTGGCGCTGCCGTTCACCCGGTTCTTCTATGACCGGTTTGCCGATCTGCTGTTTGCCTGGAACAGGCGGGCCGGGCGCTGGTGAGCGCCTGCCTGGATCGGCCTATTTCTTCTTCGCGCCGACCCGCTCGAGGTTCTTGATCTCCAGCGCCGGGCGGCCGGATTTTTCGGCGATCTCGCGGTCCTGCTCCATGATGAAGGCGCGGGCCGGCTCGTCGCCGTCGAGGCCGCCGAGCAATTCGGCGGGCACGCGCCGGTTGGAGCGTTGGGAGCCGTCTTCATAGAAGACGTTGAAAAAGGCGAATTCGCCCTTGGGATTGGTTCCGGGTTTTTTGGCCATGGCCGGCTTTTCGTCGATCAGGGGGCCATAGTCAAATGACTTTGGCAGGTTTCCGGAGGCCGGCTGCGGACGCTGCTGCGGCAGAACTGGCTGGGCGATCGATCGACGAACCCGTTTGCGCGGCGCTTGGATGTCGGGTGGAAGCGTCCAGCGCTTCGTAAAACCCGATGCGCTTCTTCGAGGAGACCCTTACCTTCAGCCTTGCCTCACCCTTGCCGCAACAAACGGCGGGCCGCGAAGCCCGCCGTTTATTTTGGTCTTCAGCGTCGCCCGGGGCTGGCAGGGCGACAACCTAGAATAGAATGTTATAACCGGCGCCATGCCATGGCAAGGCAAATCGTTGGCGCTGCGATGTCGCAGCGAGCGCATGAGATATGCAGTGGTCGCGACATCGCGTTTCGATCAGCATCAAAGCAATTGCTCGGACGGCTAAAGCACTTTGTTCATATTTCCTGCTCTCGCAACGCAACGCAGCGAGCGCTGCGCGCCTTGTCAGAACGCGCGTTTGCCTGCACGTATTCCCGCGTGCGTGCAGAAGTCGCGCTGACAAACATATGTTAATCCGTTTTCGCCCTTCACGCTGTTCCCATCACGTTACGAGTGCCGCATGCACCGTTCTCACGGCGCCACCAGCTCCACGCGCCGGTTGAGCGCACGGCCTGCGTCCGTTGCATTCGGGCCGACCGGCGCCAGCAATCCAACACCGGCAGTGCGCAACCGCGCCTGCGCGATGCGAAAGTTCTTCACCAGCTCGGCTGCGACGGCTTCGGCGCGGCGCTTCGACAGGTCGAGATTGTATTCATAGGCGCCTTGGCTGTCGGTGTGGCCGACGATGAAGACGTTGAGCTGCGGCTGGCTCGTCAGCAGCTTTGCGATCTGCTCCAGCGTCGGGCGGCTTTCCGGTTTGAGCACGGCCTTGTCGGTGTCGAAATAAATGCCGTAGAGCGCGATGTGGCCGGTCTCGCCAAGCCCCTTCGCCATCGCGGCGGCGTCCACCATCTTGTTCGCGATGGCGCCGAGCTCGGCGACGGTGACCTGCGTGGTGATGTCCTGGTTGTTCTGGCTGACCAGGACGCTGGCGAAGGTCTCGCGCCCGCCCTCGGTCTTGCGGCCGGCGTAGTAACGGTAGTTGAAACCATCGACCCACATCTGCGGGACTGGCAGCGTGTCGATAGCTTCAGTAAAGGGAATGGCGCCGCAGGCATCGGTGTCGCAGGTGAGCAGGGTCTCGAAACCGGCTTTGGTCAACTGCGTCTCGAAATTGCGCGACACTTCCAGGATCGAGGGGCCGGGATTGGTGCGATAGGCGATGCGAAAGACGCGGCCCTCGAGCCGCCGCGCATCGACGGGCTGGCCGTCCTTGAAGGGAGCCGCCTGCATCCGCGCCGCGTCAAAATCCTTCATCGCATAGCCGGTGATGACGCTGCCGGCGAACCGGCCGATGCCGGGATAGTCGCGGCTGCCTACGACATCGCGCGTTTGCGCGGAAGCGGCAGTCAGGGTGAGGAAGAGCAATGCGAGGACGGCGAGCATCCGGCGCGACATGGACATGGTCATGAGCATAGGCATGGTCATCTCGATCGGTTGGGGAGGGGCGAGCGCATTTGATTTGTCGCAGACAGGATGCGATCGGTTCTGGCGGGGATTTGCCGCTTTGACGCGAATCCGGTTCCCGGGCATGATCGCGCGCTGCCTTCCCCGCCCATTCCCTGTAGGATTCATCCGAATGTCGAAATACGCCTTGGCCATCGCCGTCATCGCCTGTCTGGCCGGCGGATCGGCGCAAGCCGCGCGCTGCGGCGGCGACTTCAACAGCTTTGTCGCCAGCATGGCCTCGGAAGCGCAAGGAGCCGGCGTCTCGGCGGGCGTGACCAGTGCGGCCCTCAGCGGTGTGCAGCAGGACGGCGCGGTGCTCGCTTTCGACCGGCGCCAGCGCTACACCTTCAACAAGAGCTTTGAGCAGTATGTCTCGACCCGCGTCGGCCCTGGCCGCATCAATGGCGGCAAGGCACTGCTGCAGCGCCACGCCGCACTGCTGTCGCGCATCGAACAGCAGTTCGGCGTGCCCCGTTATATCCTGGTTGCGATCTGGGGGCTGGAGAGCGATTTCGGCAAGGGCGACATCGGCAAGCTGCCGGTGATCCGCACCCTGGCGACGCTCGCGCATGACTGCCGCCGCACGGAGCTGTTCCAGGGCGAGCTGCTCGCGGCGTTGAAGATCGTGCAGCGCGGCGACCTGCCGCTGCGCGACCTGATCGGCGCCTATGCCGGCGAGATCGGCCAGACCCAGTTCCTGCCGTCGTCGTACGTCAAGTACGGCGTCGATTTCGACGGCGACGGCCATGTCGATCTCCGCCACAGCGTCCCCGACGTGCTCGCCTCGACCGCGAACCTGCTCCACACCAGCGGCTTCAAGATGGGCCAGCCTTACGGCGAAGGCACCGCCAATTTCGAAGCCATGCGCGAATGGAACAGGGCGGTGATCTATCGCAAGACGATCGGGTATTTTGCCGATCGGCTGGCGGGGCAGTGAGGGCGTGACGTCTCTCCGCCGTCGTCCTGGCGAAAGCCAGGACCCATTACCCCAGGCGGGACTCGTCACAACGACTGGCAGTCACGTACCTGGTAACTGGCAGTCTTCGCCAAACTGAATTCGGTGGCTATGGGTCCTGGCTTTCGCCAGGACGACGGCCGCGGGTGAATGATGCCATTCGCCTCATGCCTCACTTCGTCCCCTTCGCCATTCTCTCCAGCTTGCGCTGTAACGGCGCCCAGTACGTTCCCGGGCGGAAGCGCTGCAGGAGATCCATGAAGCGCGCGTCGTTACCGATCAGGATGCGTGGCTCGTTTCTTTCGATGCCCCTGATGATGCGCAGCGCGGCGTCTTTCGGCGTGGTCTTGGCTGCGTTCTCGAACCGCTCGATCGATTGCGACCGGCGCGCATTGTCGGTGACGCCGACCCCGCTGTGCGAATTGCGGGCGATAGCGGTGGCGACGCCGCCGGGATGCACCACCGACAGCCTCACGGCGCTGCCCGCCATCGCAAGCTCGTGCCGCACGCTCTCGGAAAAGCCGCGCACCGCGAATTTCGCCGCGGCATAGGCCGACTGTCCCGGCGGGGCGATGATGCCGAAGATCGAGGACAGGTTGACGATGTGCGCCTCGCCCATCGTCTTCAGATGCGGCAGGAAGGCGCGCGTGCCGTGCACCACGCCCCAGAAATTGATGTCGAACAGCCAGTCCATCTGCGCCTGGTCGATCTCCTCGAACGAGCCCATCAGCGCCACGCCGGCATTGTTGACGACGATGCCGAGCTCGGGATGCGCGGTGATCGCGTCACGCGCGAACTGCGCGATGTCGTCGGGTTCGCCGACGTCGAGGCGATGCAGGCTGACCTTGCATGCGGCTCCGATCTCGGCCGCGAGCGTCTTCAGCCCGGCCTCCTCGCGATCGGCGAGCGCGAGATCGCAGCCGCGCCGCGCAAGCTCGATCGCCACCGCGCGGCCGATGCCGCTTGCCGCTCCGGTGACGGCGGCGGCGCCGCGGATCGCAGTCATGATGATCCCCCGTCGAGCCTCTCGAGCGGAACTATGATTTACATTTTTTCATATTGGAACCGAACCGCATCGCGGTTCCCACCTTAACCTACGTTACTTGATGAAGACAGGCAGCATTGGGAGCCGCCGATGGGACAAGCACAGCCATTTCGCGCCACCGCACTGATCGTGGAAGACGACCTCATGCAGAGGGAGATGCTCAGTCTTCTTCTCGAAGAAAGCGGCTACGACGTCATTCAGTGCGAGAGCGCCGAGGCGGCCGAGCTGGTGCTCGACAAAAGCGCGGGCGTGCTCTGCCTGATGATGACCGACGTCCAGCTTGCCGGCCGCATGAACGGGGTCGAGCTCGCGCACGTCGCCAAGGACCGCAACCCCAGGCTCGACATCGTCGTCACCTCCGGCCGCCCCTTGATGCAGGCCTTGCCCGACGGCGCAAAGTTCTGGGCCAAGCCCTGGGCGCCGCTCGACGTGCTCCGAGAGGCCGAGATCGCGCAGCTGTCCTGACGGTCGGTCCGGCAGGCCGACTTTCGTGGTCCCGGGCGCGGTGATAAGGTCGGTCCATGACCTTGTCCTTCCTGCTCACTTCGCTGATCGTCGTCGCCTCGCCCGGCACCGGCGTGCTCTACACGCTGGCCGCCGCGCTGACCCGCGGCTCGCGCGCGAGCATCGCGGCCGCCTTTGGCTGCACCCTTGGAATCGTGCCGCACATGACGGCCGCGATGCTGGGGCTCGCCGCCGTGCTCCACACCAGCGCGCTCGCCTTCGCCGCACTGAAGTGGTGCGGCGTCGCCTATCTGCTCTACATGTCCTGGCAGGCGCTGCGCGAGACCGGGGCGCTGGCAGTCGACGGCGAGATCCGCGAGCGTTCGGTCGGCCGGGTGATCGTGACTGGCTTCCTGATCAACATCCTCAATCCAAAGCTGTCGATCTTCTTTTTGGCCTTCCTGCCGCAGTTCATCGCCGCGGACGAAGCCCATGTGTTGGCGCGGATGCTGGAATTGAGCGGCGCCTTCATGGCGATGACATTTGCGTTGTTCGTGGTCTACGGCCTCTGTGCGGCCTCGGTGCGCGAGCGCGTCATCTCCCGCCCGCGCGTCATGGCCTGGCTGCGCCGGAGTTTTGCTGCCGGCTTCGCCGCGCTCGGCGCCAAGCTGGCGTTCGCGGAGCGGTAGTTTCTCCAGCCAATAAAAAAGCGGGCCTTGCGCCCGCCACCTTCGATCTCTCGACCTACCCGAAGCCCGGGCGGAGCGAACTCCACCCGGGCAAAAGAATAAGAAGCCTCGTTACTTCTTCTTCGCTGCCTTCTTGGCCTTCTTCTTCGTCGCCTTCTTCGCCTTCTTCGCTTTCTTAGCCATAGGATCCTCTTAAGGGTTAATGGTGAAACGCGACACGAGGGATGCTCGGCGGAGGGCCAGCCTCGCAACATCCTCGATGACAAGCTCAGCAGATTCGCGCGCTTCTGCCCCGCGCTGTCACATCCGTGTCATCGCGTTATCCACAGCTCAGATGCGTTTTCTGGCGATTTTGGCCCGCGAATCCGCATCGCCGGCCATGCCTAACGATCCGACAATGCGCCAGCCGTTCATGATTCCAAAACCAAAGGCATGTTTTCGCGGATCGCAGTGAGACTCCGTTAAGCGCGACGGCCGCATTGTCCTCCGCAAGAAAACGGGGACGGGTCATGAACGGACAGCTGGCAGGGACAGAGGGCGCGACGCTGCGCGTGTGGCGCGCGCCATGCTGAACGTGCCGACGCTCTGGACCGTGTTCGTCGTCAACTTCCTGGCGCTCGGCCTGATCTGGGCCTACGTGACGCGCTCCTATCCGAAATTCGCGGCCGCGCGGTTCTGGATGGCATCGTGCTTCGTCGGCGCGACCGGCACGATGGCGGCCCTGATCCGCCTTTTCGTCGTTTCGCCTGTCCCGCTTCTGCTCGGAGCCGCCGGTGTCATCGCGGCGAGCTGCCTTGCCGCCATGGGCATTCAGCGCTTCTACGGTCGGCCGGTGTCCTGGCGCCTCATGACCGCGACGGGAATTCTCAGCCTCGGCGGCGTCGTGTTCTTCATGGTCGCATACGATCACATGCAGCTGCGTATGCTCAGCTACTCGCTCGGCCAGGCGCTGCCGCTGGCGCTATCGCTGCGTTTGCTGCTCTCGCCGCCGGAAGGCCGCGCCAGTCCGGGAGCCCGGCTCTCCGGCATCGTGATCATCACCATCATCGCGATCTTCGCGGCCCGTGCGGTCGGCAATCTGCTCGGCGGCGATTTCTCGTCGGTCTCCGGAGGGCAGTCTCATGCCGTCATGGTGCTGGGCCTCCTGTTCCTGTCGATGACGCTGAATTTTGGCTTCCTGCTGATGGCGATGGACCGCCTGCGCAACGAAGTTGCCGACCTCGCGCTGCTCGACGATCTCACCGGTGTCGCCAACCGGCGGCACCTGTTGCAGCGGCTGGGTGAAGAATGCGCCCGCTCGGAGCGCAGCAGCGAGCCGTTCTCGCTGCTGGTGATCGATCTCGACGGCTTCAAGGCCGTCAACGACACCCATGGCCATGCCGCGGGCGATGCCTGCCTGCAGCACTTCACCCTGATGGCGCAGACGCGCTTGAGGCCCGGCGACATGCTTGCCCGCACCGGCGGCGACGAATTCTGCGTCGTGCTGCCGTCGTCGACCTTGCGCGAGGCGGCTGTGATCGCCCGCCGCGTGCTCGAGGTCTGCCGCCAGGATGCCGTCAACTGCACCGGCATCGACATCCCGATCGCGATCTCGATCGGGGTGGCGCAGTGGGACCGCGGCGTCGGCCAGTTTCCGGACCGCCTGATCGCGCATGCCGACCACGCCCTCTATGCCGCCAAGAAGAACGGCAAGAACGACTTTGCGGTCCACGATCCGGCGCCGCCGCTCATGCCTGACCCGATCGGTCCAGGCGAGGCCTTGCGCAAATTCGCGTAAGGGCGTGCTAATCTCTGGTCCGCATTGGACCCGCATGATGATCTCTCGCCTGCTCGCGGCCGTTCTCGCCGCTCTCATTCTGATCACACCCGCCGCCGCGACCGACGCCGAGCTCGCAAAGCTCGCGCGCGCCTCGGGCACGCCCGACATTCCCGGCCTGAAGATGGTGTGGCTGGCGCCATGGGGCGATGTCGGCAACGCAAAACCCTGGCGCAACATCATCGTGCACCAGACCGAGGGACCGGCAGGCTCGGCGCGCGGCGGCGCGCAGGTGCAGGCTAAGAATCCCACGCGTCGCGGCGTCACATTGTGGGTCGAGACCGACGGCACCGTCTATTGGGCGGTCGCGGAAAACCTGGTGCCGACCCACGGCGACGGTGCCAACCGCAACGACAATAAGTACATCGACAACAAGCCGACCTATCGCCAGGTGGTGCGCGACAATTCGATCGGCGTCGAGTTCGCCGGCAACTATCCCGACGTCACCACGGGCCCGACCGCGGCGCAGGTCGCGGCGTGGAAGATCCTCGTCCAAATCCTGCGCGCGCGCTACGGCATCCCGCTCGACCACGTCTATGCGCACAACTGGATCGACTACAAGGACGCCCGCTATTGCGAAGGCTGCTGGCTCGCGACGCTGGCGCGGACATGGGGGGAGTAGCTTGCGTGTCATTCCGGGTTCGCGCTACGCGCCCCGGAATGACGAGAGAGGTCACACCGGCTGCGACATCCAGCCGAACAGCCGCCGGATCAGCCCCGGCCGCTGCGGCAGTTCCGGTGGGCCGTCCGCCGCCAGCACGCGTTTGAAAAAGTAGTCCAGGAACACCATGTCGTTCGGCTCGGTGACGGTGAATGTCTCGTCGCCGAAATAGACGCTGTAGTTGAAGAAGAACGGACCCATCAGCGGGATCGTCGCGGTCGAGGCATAGTCCTTCGAGATCACGAACTCCGACGGCTCGAGCCCGTGGTCGCGCATCGCCTGCTCGACCAGCGGCAGCTTGCGCATGAACTGGGCGGAGAAGCCGCCGACGGTGGATTGCAGGATGATCGACACGGCGCGTGTCCGTTCTCTTGATGCTGTCGGCCCGATGCTTTTGGTCGGTCGACCGGCAGCGCGGGTTCAAGGCACCGCCACAACCCCCGCTGTCATCGCCCGGTTTAGCCGGCGATCAAGTATTCCATTGGAGACCTCGCTCTTACAACAAGCGCCGCGGCGTACTGGATGCCCGCCTGCGCGGGGCATGACAGTACGCCTGGTGTGTCGCATCACTCACGTGAACGAGGCATCCCACCCCAAACAAAAAAGCCGGCGTTGCCGCCGGCTTTCTGTCTCTTGTCGATCCGCCAATCTCTGGCGCCAAAAACCTCGCGCTTAGAGCGCGGCTTCCAGCGCGGCCTGTTCGGCCTTTGCGATCGTGCCCTTGACCGCGGACTGCACCTTCTCGAAGGCGCGGACCTCGATCTGGCGGACGCGCTCGCGCGACACACCAAACTCGGCGGCAAGGTCTTCCAGCGTCATCGGCTCGTCGGCGAGCCGGCGCGCCTCGAAGATGCGGCGTTCGCGCGGGTTGAGCACGCCCATGGCGCCGTTCAGGGCGTCACGGCGGTGATCATACTCCTCGTGCTCGGCCAGCATGGCTTCCTGGTTGGGCGAATTGTCGACCAGCCAGTCCTGCCATTCGCCGGCTTCGCCGTCGTCGCGGATCGGAGCGTTGAGCGACGCGTCGCCACCGAGGCGGCGGTTCATGTCGACCACGTCCTGAGCCGTGACGCCGAGACGCTTGGCAATGATGGCCACCTGGTCGGGGCGGAGATCGCCTTCGTCCAGCGCGGAAATCTTGCTCTTCGCCTTGCGCAGGTTGAAGAACAGCTTCTTCTGGTTCGCGGTGGTGCCCATCTTCACGAGCGACCACGAACGCAGGATGTACTCTTGAATCGACGCCTTGATCCACCACATCGCGTAGGTGGCGAGACGGAAGCCCTTCTCGGGCTCGAACCGCTTCACCGCCTGCATCAGGCCGACATTGCCTTCCGAGACGACCTCGGAGATCGGCAGGCCGTAGCCGCGATAGCCCATGGCGATCTTGGCCACGAGACGGAGATGGCTGGTGACGAGTTGGTGCGCGGCGTCACGATCATCGTGCTCGCGCCAACGCTTGGCGAGCATGTATTCCTGCTGGGGTTCCAGCATCGGAAACTTGCGGATCTCGCCGAGGTAACGGGAAAGGCCGGATTCGCCATTCAGGACCGGCAGGGTAGCTGTACGGGCCATAGTGCGCCCTCCAAACAGGTTCAGGCCCCCGATAGCGGCGGGCCAGGCAGACGACCGCTTGGTTAAAGCCGATCGGTGCTGCGATGTTCCGCGTTGGTCTTCAACGCAAGCGCAATATACTCCATCGGGAGGCAAAAAGGGAAGGATTGCTGACGTCACGTCCCCGTGTGGCAGCTATAACTTTTTGTAATGTAAAGCATTTCTGAAGCGGCCTGCGTCATAGCGCCGCTTTCAGGGCCCCCTGAAGGAGAAGCAAATCCTCCGGCAGAGGCGTCTCCCAGTGGAGTAATTCTCCAGTCCTCGGGTGCTCCAATACCAGCAGGTAAGCGTGCAGGGCCTGCCGCCCCAGCGCGGCCAGGACGGCCTGCGACTCAGGGCTCAGCTGGTTTGCCTTGGTCTTGAAATGCGGGCCGTAGACGGAGTCGCCCATCAGGGGGTGGCCGATATGGGCGAGGTGGACGCGGATCTGGTGGGTGCGCCCGGTCTCGAGCTCGCAGGCAAGCAGCGCCGCGATCGGCTTGCCGTCGCGCCCGTTAAAACTCTCCAGAAGCTCCCAATGCGTCACAGCCTCGCGGCCGCCCTGGCGCACCGCCATCTTCTCGCGCGCATGCGGGTGGCGGTCGATCGGCGCGTCCACGGTGCCGCGATGGCGGCCCGGCAGCCCCCAGGCGAAGGCCATGTAGCCGCGCCGCATCGGCCCGGTGCGGCCGTGGTCGGCGAATTGCGCGGTGAGCGAGGCATGCGCGAGGTCGTTCTTGGCGACCACCATCAGCCCGGTGGTGTCCTTGTCCAGCCGGTGCACGATGCCGGGCCGGCGCACCCCGCCGATGCCCGACAGCGATGAGCCGCAATGGGCGATCAGCGCATTGACCAGCGTGCCGGTCTCGTGGCCGGCCGCGGGATGCACCACCAGCCCTTTCGGCTTGTTGAGGACGACGATGTCGTCGTCCTCGAACACGATATCGAGGGCGATATCCTCGCCTTTCGGCTCCGGCGCGGCCGCTTCCGGCACGTCGATTGTGATCGTATCGCCGGAGGCGACGTGATAAGCGGGGTCCCGGATCGCGGCGTCCCTGAGGCTCACCGCGCCCGCCAAAATCAGGGCTTTCAGCCTCGATCGCGACAGTTCGGCAAGGTGCACAGCCAGCACGCGGTCGAGCCGGGTCGAGCCCTCGGAGCCCTCGACGACAACCTCCAACCTTTGCGCAGAGCCAGAATTTTCCATGACGACGTCTGATACCGTTGTTCCCGAACCGAGCCCCGAGCAGGCCGCGCTGTTCGCGCGGGTGCGGCGGATGATGCTGATCGCGGGGTTGACCACGGCGCTGGCAATCTGCGCCGTGCTGATCGCGGTGGGCTACCGCCTTTTCAAGTCCGAGGGAAGGGCGCCCGAGCCAGCAGGCGACGTGACCGCCACCCTGCCCAAGGGCGCCAGAATCGTCTCGAGCGGTGTGGCCGGCGACCGGCTCGTGATCACGCTCGATGTCGGCGGCGTCACCGAGATCCGCACCTTCGACGCCCACACCTTGCGGCCGGCCGGAAAGCTGAAATTCGCCAACGAGCCGTAAGGCGGGCCTGGGGCGCGGAACTCGCCTCAGCCGTCGTCCTGGCGAAAGCCAGGACCCATAACCACCGAATCCGGTTGCGCGCACGAGATCGTCGTTCCGGTTCGCCTTAACCACGCCCATTCGGGGTGATGGGTCCTGGCCTCTGTGCGCAATTGCGCACGAGGCCAGGACGACGCCAGATGGACCTTTGAAACCCCTCGATCCCCGCTTGCCGCCGGCAAAATTCGAGGCTATGTCCTCTCCCTCACGCTCCCTTCGTCTAGCGGTTAGGACGCGGCCCTCTCAAGGCTGAAACAGGGGTTCGATTCCCCTAGGGAGCGCCATTTCTCCTGCCAGACCGGGCACTTCGAAAACCGGCCATTTCCGCTTGTAGCCCCCACCGGCGTGCGCAGTTCGCACGGCTCGGCGCGGGCGCTCTCCTAAGCGATCGTGCCGTCGATCGAGCGGCGGATCACCCGCTGTACTTCTGCATTCGACAGAAACAGATCGTGGTTGATGATGCCCCAGCCCTCCTGCGAAGCATCGACCACGCGCACACCGAGCTGCGCGATGACGGCTTTCTCGGCGGCGCCGACCCTGGTCATTCCACCTGCAATCTGTCCCGACAGCGCCAGGGCGCGATCGTTCGTGGAGGCGATCACGGTGATCTTGCCGGCAAGCGGACCGATGCGGTGGATCGCAGACGAGAACACGTCCATGTCGATATCGGGCGCGGCAAACACCACCGCGCCGATCTTGCTCGTCACTGTGTCGCCGTATCGCGCATAGAGCTGACGCAGGCTTTCGAGCGACAGCATGGTTCCCATGCTGTGCGCAACGATGTTCACGCGGCCGGTGCCTGGCGCCGACACGAGTGCGGAGAGCACGCGCTCAAACTCGTCGCGGGACCACATCGCACTGTCGCGGTCATAGGCATAGTCGAACAGTCCTGCCTTGGAAGGCCAGGAGAACACCATGGTCCGGCCGCGGAACTTGATCCCGTCGGAGAGATGGGCGCCATCGAGCACCGCCGTCTCGAACGTCTGCTTGAAGCCGTGCACATAGATCAGCACGTCTCCTCCGCCGGCCTGCGCGACGAGATCGCCGGCGTCGGCCGACACCGGTTCGACCCGGTCAAGGCGCCAATCGCCAATTCCAACCGAGGCGAGAGAAAGACGGCTCTCATCCGGCGCCCCCAGCTTCGCCCGCGCGACTGTCATGGTCGTCGCGCGCTCCGGGCCGAACCAGGGCTTCGTGCGACCGCCGTTCACCGGCTTGCGCGTGGTGGTGACGAGCAATGTGGGGTCAAGGGATAGCGATGACGCGTCGAAACGCGCGCCGGTCGCACCCAAGCCGGCGCATCCGCCGAGCGCGAGGGCGGTCCCTGCCGACATAAATCCGCCGAGGAGAGCGCGGCGCGAAATAGAATGACAGGGGTCGCGTTGCAGAAGAGGCCGAGCGATCACACGAAACCTTTGGGAACTTTTGTCCACCGTAGCGCCCCGCTACATCCCTGAATGACAATGGGGGCGAGAAGACGGCGGAGCTGCTTCGCGGTCCATTGCTTGGTCTTGGGTCAATCACCTCCGCGGGGCGGGCTAGAGTTAAGGTGACGGTGCACAGAACTCGTGCCGCCTTGTAAGCCGCGATCTTCTTGATCTGTGCTGCCTGTCGGGCAACACAGCCGAAGTCCGTCAACCCCTCCTCACAAAAATATTCCACTTTACCGAAATTCGGAAATATCGTATGTGTCGGCCATCCCAGCCCACAAAAGGGGCGGTCGTACGTCGTCACGAACGCGGGTTGGGAGTTGCGGTGGACGCGGGCGGCGTTAAAGGCGGGTGAGTGGCGTGCAGGGCGAGATGAACCTCGTGAGCATGTCACGAACCGCATCGACGGACGGCGCCGAAGCCCTGCGAAGCCTCTTGGCGAAGCAGGGTCAGCTCGCGTACGGCGAAACCGTGTGGTCCTGGCCGTCGTTGCTACGGTCAAGCCTTTGCGAAGGCGTCAGCGCGTCAACCGGCGCGGTGCCGTGCATTTCGCGGAGGTGACGGAGGCAAGAAGGAACTCGTCTCCGGGGAGAGCGCGGCATAGGCCGTCAAACCATCGCGCAGGGAAGGCCTGGTCTCGGCTGCCCTGTGTCTCCCCTGTGCATTGCGTGTGCAATCAGTTCGCATGGGGGTTTTTATGGGTGCCAGCCGGCGCCCGGTCTTCCCTGCGCCCTTTCTTGGAGGGCGTGAAGCGAGAAGCATAGCTCGGGCAAACCTGCCGCGAGACTGCGAGCGCGTGTCCGCGCCCCGCATGCAAATTGCACCCCCCCCTTTCGAGCCTTCCTTGCGAGCATGATGCGTCGGCATCGGTGGAGGTGGTCGTCCCTCCCGGAATCTGCCTTGATGCGAAATCAGCGTGAGGGAGCGACAATATGAGCGGCTTGGTGATCTCTGGCGGTCGGGTGGTGGATCCCGCCAGCGGAATGGACGCGGTTGGCGATGTGGCGGTGGTGGACGGCAGGATCGCCGCGGTCGGCGCCTCGCTCGGCAGCGCGGAGCGGGTGATCGACGCGACCGGCCTCGTGGTCGCGCCCGGCTTCATCGACCTTCATGCGCATGGCCAGTCGCTCCCCGCCGATCGCATGCAGGCATTCGACGGCGTCACGACGACGCTCGATCTCGAAGCGGGTGTGCTGCCGGTCGGCTCCTGGTATGAGCGCCAGGCGCGGAAGGGGCGCGTGCTGAACTACGGCGCCGCCACCAACTGGGCTTTTGCGCGCATCGGTGCAATGACGGGCTCCAATGCGGAGAGCTCGCTGGAGGCGTTCGGCAACGCCATGCGCGATCGCCGCTGGATGGACAACGTCGCGAGCGATGCGGAGGTATCGGGCATTCTGGAGCGCCTTTCGCGCGGTCTGAACGAGGGCGGCATCGGCATCGGCATCTTGAACGCGTATGCGCCGGGCGCCGGCGTGCAGGAGCTGACCGCGGTCTGCCAGCTCGCGGCCGCGCAGGACGTGCCGACCTTCACCCATGTCGCCTACATGTCGCGCGTTGATCCCGAGAGCGCGGCGGAAGCCTATATCCGCCTGATCGGTTATGCCGGCGCCACCGGTGCGCACATGCACATCTGCCATTTCAACTCGTCGAGCAAGACCGACGTCGAGCGCTGCCGCGTGCTGATCGCGAAAGCGCAGGCGCAGGGCCTGCCCATCACCGTCGAGGCCTATCCCTACGGCACCGGCTCGACCGTGCTGGCGGCGGCGTTCTTCAGCGACCCCGAATTCGTCGAGCGCAACGGCACGGGTTACGATTCCGTGCAGCGGGTCACCGACGGCCATCGCTTCAGCGATCGCGAGGAGCTCTTGAAGGCGCAGGCCGACGAGCCGTCGTCGCTGGTGCTGTGGCACATCCTCGACACCGAGAACAATGCGCATCACCGCGACCTCCTCGACATGGCGGTGCTCTATCCCGGCGGCGCGATCGCGTCCGACGCGATGCCGTGGACGACGTCGGACGGCAAGACCTATACGGGCGATGCCTGGCCGCTGCCGGATGACGCCACCTCGCATCCGCGCTCGGCCGGCTGCTTCACGAAATTCATCCGCGAATGGGTACGCGAGCGCAAGACCGTGTCGTTGCTCGAAGGCGTGCGCAAATGCGCGCTGATCCCGGCGGAAATCCTGTCGCAGAGCACGCCCGCGATGCGCGCCAAGGGAAGGCTCGCGAAGGACGCCGATGCCGACATCGTCGTGTTCGACTACGAGAAGCTCTCGGACCGCGCGACCTTCACGGCGATGAACCGCCCCTCCGAGGGCGTGCGGCACCTCGTGGTCAGCGGCCAGATGCTGATCACAGATGGCGTGCTGGACGTGGCGGCGCGGCCCGGCCGTCCCGTGCGCCGGCCCGTCGTCGGGGGCTGAGACATGCCGGTCCCCATTCTCCTGGTGACGGGCTTTCTGGGGGCCGGCAAGACCACGGTCGTCAACCATCTGCTGGCGCATGCGGAGGGGCGGCGGATCGCCGCTGTGGTCAACGATTTCGGCGCGATCAACATCGATGCCGAGCTGATCGCGGGCGCGAGCGACGGCGTGGTCAGCCTCGCCAATGGCTGCATCTGCTGCTCGCTCGAAGGCGACCTCCTGCGCACGCTCGCGACGCTGCTGCGGCGTGATCCGAAGCCGGAGTACATCGTCATCGAGACC
Source organism: Bradyrhizobium sp. JR4.3 (assembly GCF_040547695.1). Taxonomy (NCBI): domain Bacteria; kingdom Pseudomonadati; phylum Pseudomonadota; class Alphaproteobacteria; order Hyphomicrobiales; family Nitrobacteraceae; genus Bradyrhizobium; species Bradyrhizobium sp. JR4.3. Next base: position 101,986 of record NZ_JBEPQF010000005.1, read on the forward strand.
AGCGGCGTCGCCGACCCCGCCGACATCGTCCGCAATCTGATGGATCCCGTGATCCTGCGCGAGGCGCCGCTGGAAACGGTGCTCTGCGTGATGGACGCGGCGACCCCGCCGGCCGCCCTTGAGGACGCGCTGCATCGTTCGCAGCTGCGCGTCGCCGACATCGTAGCGCTGAGCAAGCTGGATCTGGCGGACGAGGGCGCGGGCGGCCGGATGCGCGAGGCGATCCGCGCGCAGCGCGTTCCTGCCGTGGTGGTCGATGCGCAGCACGGCGAGATTCCGTCCGCGCTGCTGTTTCCCGCAACTGTCGATCGCGCGCCGCCGCTACGCGAGCCCGGACCGAAACGTCCCGCAGAGCAACGCTTCGAAACCCTGAGCTGGACCTCGGACCGCCCGATCTCGCTGCCCCGCCTGCAGCAGGCGATCGGCCGGCTTGCGCCAAAACTCGCGCGGGCAAAAGGCCTGTTCGAGACCGTCGAGCAGCCCGGGCGCCAGATGGTGTTTCAATTCGCCGCCGGCCGCGCCACGCTCGCCCCTGGCGAAGTGCCGATGTCGGGCGCGCCGCGTGCGCGGATCGTCTTCATCGCCGAGCTCGGCGTGCTCTCAAAGGCGGAGCTCGACGGGATCATGGAGACCTGTGTTGCCGATCGGTGAAGCTATCACCTCAAGCGAATTGCGCGAGGCGAGCACGGTGATCTGGCAGGACCGCTAAGGTGTCAGCAGAACGCGAGCGCGTTGACGGCCCTCGTCGTCGCAATCCCGTTCTCGTTGCCGACGAACTGGCAGACGGCGGATTCGAGCTCACCCGGCTGGTTGCCTCGTGCCACCGCCAGCAGTCGCATCAATTCCGTTTCGTCCTGCGACAGGCGCCGGCACGACGGCGGCATGAAGCACAATTGGCAGGGCCGGCCGCTGCGCAGAATTCTGACCAGCGCGGCAACGCGTGCGACCAGCAGCGGGCTGTCGGCGATGCCAGGCGCCTCGTCGGCAAAGCGATAGGCCGCCTCCCAGCAATCGGACGCGCCGGTCGCATAGGCGGCAGCGATGAACCGCAACAGCGAGAGCGTGACGCGGCCAAAATCATCGTAGCTCTCGACATTAGGCCGCGTCGCAAGCGCGGCCTGGAGCGGACAGAGCCGCGCCTGGCCGGCTTCCGTGACGGGCACAAAGCCGCAACTATCATGCATCATGCGCGATCCCGGTCAGTGCAAGGTGGGGCTTCCGACCAGCCAGCTCTTCATCGCCATCGTCCGGTCATGGTCGAAAGACGGAACGTGCCGGTCGGGCAGGATGAGACCCGCCATGCGGAAGATCGTTGCAAGCCCCCGCACCGGCGCGAGAGCCCAATCGGCGCCGACCGGCGGCAGCCAGCATTCGAACTGCTCGCGCGCGATATCGTCGCGCTCTTTCTGCGCTGCGGCGATCGCCCGCAACATGCCGTGCTCGCTGTCGGACATGCGCGGGCAGGTCGGGCAGTGCACCGCGATGGCCGTATGCGCCGTGCAGGCAAAGATCTCGATGATGCATTCCAGCGAAGGCACGGCGTCGCCCACGCGAAAGTGGTCGTAGACTTGCTGGATATCGGCCGCGGTCGGAACAGCGCTTCCGCTGCGCGCCTTGGCCCGAAACCCCCAGATGAAGAGCCGCTCCGCCGCGCTCAGCGCCGGAAGCTCGAGGGACCCTGTCGATGTCGATTGATGCATTGAACCTCTGGCCTCTGGCTGCGCCTACGCCCCGACCGGCGCTGATGATCTGCACCGATCGTTCCGTCAGAGCCCCCTGCAAGTCAACGCTCGGAGGGGCGATGTCGAGGTCTTCTAGTTTTGAAGAGTTCGCATCTCGGATGCAGCCAGCCTCGCGAGCTTGCGAGGCCGTCCGCAGCATGCCGGTAGGATCCTACGGAGTTTTGCGGGTGGTGGGGAACCCGAATGCTTAAAGCTTTGCTAAGGGGCGCGGGATAAACTGGCATATCAGCCCTTCCAATTCTTGCGAGCTCCGATGTTTTTCTCCCGCATCAGTTTCAAGCTGGTCCTGATTGTCGGCATCAGCCTCCTTGGCATGATCGCGCTGGCGCCGATCGCGCTATCGATCCTGCGCGCGCAGATGATCGCGGACCGTGAGGCCAAGACGCAGCACATGGTCGACGTCGGCTACGGCATCCTGGCGCACTACCAGAAGCTCGAGAGCGAAGGAAAACTCCCACGCGAGCAGGCCCAGGCCGGTGCGATCGCGGAGATCAAGAGCCTGCGCTACGACAAGGTCGAGTATTTCTGGCTCAATGACATGACCCCCAAGATGGTCATGCACCCGATCAAGCCCGAGCTCGACGGCAAGGATCTCTCCGGGATGAAGGATCCATCCGGCAACGCGCTGTTCGTCGGCTTCGTTGACGTCGTCAAAAAGCAGGGCGCGGGCTTCTACAGCTACCTCTGGCCGAAGCCCGGCTTCGACCAGCCGGTCGGGAAAATCTCCTATGTGAAGGGCTTTGCGCCCTGGGGCTGGATCATCGGCACCGGTATCTATCTCGACGACGTCGCCACCGTCTTCCGCCAGAATGCGATGACCTTCGCCCTGGTGTGCCTGGTCGTGTTCGTGCTCGTGCTCGGCGCCTCCTTTGTGATCGGCCGGAGCGTGACCCGGCCACTGGCGAAGATCACCGCGCTCACCGAGCGCCTCGCCTCCGGCGACAGCGCGTTCGACGTGCCCCATACCGACCGTCGCGACGAGATCGGCGGGCTCGCCAAGGCGCTTGCCGTGTTCAAGGACAATGCGTCGGCGGTCGGCCGGATGCACGCCGAACAGCAGGAGACGAAGCAGAAGGCCGACGAGGAGAAGCGCAAGACGATGACCGACCTCGCCGGTAAGTTCGAGGCGAACGTTCAGGCCGTCGTCCGCGACGTCTTCAACGAGGCGCGCGCGATGCAGCAGGCCGCGCAGGGTATGTCCGAGACCGCCGACAAGGCGACCGACCGTGCTAGCTTCGTCGCCACCGCCTGTCAGCAGGCTTCGAGCAACGTGCAGACGGTGGCCTCCGCCGCCGCGCAGCTGTCGTCCTCGATCACCGAGATCAGCCAGCGCGTCGCGCAGGCTGCAAGCGTGGCCGACAAGGCCGCCGCCGACGGCCAGCGCACCAACGACACCGTGCAGGGGCTGGCCGCCGCCGCGCACAAGATCGGTGAGGTCATCGACCTCATCAACCAGATCGCCTCGCAGACCAATTTGCTCGCGCTTAACGCCACCATCGAGGCAGCGCGCGCCGGCGAGGCCGGCAGGGGGTTTGCGGTGGTGGCAAGCGAAGTGAAGTCGCTGGCGAGCCAGACCGCGAAGGCGACCGACGAGATCGGCGCGCAGATCACCGCGATCCAGGCCGAGACCAACCAGGTCGTCGGCAACATCGACAGCATCCGCAAGACCATCTTGGAGGTCAACGAGATTTCCTCGTCGATCGCCGCAGCCGTCGAGGAGCAGGGCGCCGCGACCGCGGCGATCGCCCACAGCGTACGCGAGGCTGCCTCCGGCACCGACCAGGTTTCGCAGAACATCTCGGGTGTGACCGACGCGACGGCGGAGACCGGACAGGCCGCCGGCCTCGTGCTGCAATCGAGTGGCCGGCTGTCGCAGAAGCTGCAATCGCTGGAAGACGAGGTCAGTGCTTTCGTTGCGGGGGTGCGGGCGGCCTAGTATAGCAGGGGATGAATCAGAGTTCTGATCGGCGCGCGTGCATTCTCCTGATCAATCCGAACAGTTCCGTGGCGACCACTGAGATGATGGTCGCCATCGCGAGGTCGACCGTCGTCGACGGCTTCGACATCGACGGCGCGACCGCAACGCGCGCGCCGCAAATGATCGTGACGCCGGATGCGCTGGATGCAGCTTCCGCCGAAGTTCTGGAGATATCGCAGTCGAACCGGCATGCATGCGACGGTATCATCGTCGCGGCGTTCGGCGATCCCGGATTGGCCGGCATCAAGGCCGCGATGAAACGGCCCGCGGTCGGCATCGGTGAGTCCTCGATGGTGGCAGCCGCCGAGAACGGCCGCCGCTTCGGCGTGGCGACCACGACGCCGCTGTTGGAAGCGAAGATCGACGCTCTGCCGGAAGCGCTGGGTCTGCGATCGTATTACACCGGCGTCCGCTTCGCGGAGGGCGATCCGCAGGAGCTGATGCGCGATCCGGCGCGGCTGCGAACAGCGCTCGCGGGCGCGGTCGAGGCCTGCATCGCGCAGGATGGCGCGGAGGCGGTCATCATCGGCGGCGGGCCGCTGGGCGAAGTCGCGCGCGAGCTTCAGCCGATCTTCACCGCGCCGGTCATCGCGCCGATCCCGTCTGCCGTGGCGCGGATTATTCGCCTCATCACGGCACGCGCGACCGACTGAAATTCCGGCCGGCGGGAACGGTCGTCGGGACCGGCGTTCTTGCCCTTGACGGCCTCGGTTAAAGTGACGAAGCAGAACAATCGGACCGGCCGACCCGCGCTTGGGCACGCGGGCATGGAGACGCTGCATGTCGTTCAAGAAGCTCCTGATCGCCAATCGCGGCGAGATCGCCATCCGCATCGCGCGCGCCGCAGCCGATTCCGGCCTCGCGACGGTCGCGATCCATCCCGCGGACGATGCGCTGTCGCTGCATGTGCGCCTTGCCGATGAGGCGGTCGAAATCCCCGGCCGCGGCGCGCGGGCCTATCTCGACATCGAGGCCGTGGTGAAGGCGGCGAGGAGCGCAGGCTGCGACGCCGTGCACCCCGGCTACGGCTTCCTCAGCGAGAACGCTGCGTTCGCGAAGGCCTGCGTCGATGCAGGCATCGCCTTCGTCGGGCCGAAGCCGGCGGCGCTCGAACTGTTCGGCGACAAGGTTGCGGCACGGCAACTGGCAAAGCGCTGCGGCGTGCCAATCATCGCCGGCACCAGCGGGCCCTCCTCGCTGGAGGACATCACGGCGTTCTTCACCTCGCTCGGCAGCAACCCGGCGATCGTGATCAAGGCGATGGCCGGCGGCGGCGGGCGCGGCATGCGCGTGGTCGAGCGCGCTGCCGATCTCGCGGAGGCCTATGCGCGTTGCCAGTCCGAGGCCAAGGCCGCGTTCGGCTTCGACGGCGTCTATGCCGAGCGGTTGATCCGGCAGGCGCGCCATATCGAGGTGCAGATCATCGGCGATCGCCACGGCGCGATCTCCCACCTCTGGGAACGCGAATGCACCATTCAGCGCCGGCACCAGAAGCTGATCGAGGTGGCGCCGAGCCCGTCGCTCAGCGACGGCTTGCGTGGCCGTATCAGCGAGGCGGCGAAGCAACTCGCCGTGGCCGCGTCTTACGACAATCTCGGCACGTTCGAGTTCTTGGTCGACGGCACTGCCGACGACAGTTTTGCCTTCATCGAGGCCAACCCGCGGCTCCAGGTCGAGCACACCGTAACGGAAGAGGTGCTCGGCCTCGATCTCGTCCGCGCCCAGCTCGCGGTCGCCGCCGGTGCCTCGCTTGCGTCGCTCGGCCTGGCGCAAGGCTCGATCCCGAAACCGCGCGGCTATGCCATGCAGTTGCGTGTCAACATGGAGACGCTGGACGAGCTGGGGGCGACGCACCCGACCGGCGGCGTGCTTGCCGTGTTCGAGCCGCCGTCGGGCCCCGGCGTCCGCGTCGATAGTTTCGGTTATGCCGGCTACAAGACCAGTGCCGCCTTCGACTCGCTGCTGGCAAAGGTCATCGTGCATACGCCCGGTGAAGCCTGGGATGATGTCGTCGCGAAGGCCTCGCGCGCCTTGCGCGAGTTTCGGATCGACGGCGTCGTCACCAACATCGCCTTCCTCCAGGCCGTGCTGGTACATCCCGATTTCAGGTCCAATCGCATCGCGACAGACTTCATCGATCGCAACATCGGCAAGCTCGTCGAAGCCGCGGATGGCGCGGCCAAACCACTTTATTTTGCGGCAACGGAGCGAAGCGGCGGCGCCGGCACCGAGGCGCATACGGCACAGATCGTACCCGAAGGCACGGTGATGGTCGCAGCACCCTTGCAGGGGACTATTGTCACTATTCAGGTGAAGGAAGGCGAGGTCGTGCGCCCGGGCCAGCAGCTCGCCGTGATCGAATCCATGAAGATGGAGCATCTCGTCATGGCCGAGCAGGGCGGCCGCGTCATGAAGCTCCTCGCCGGCGACGGTGTCACGCTGATGCATGGCGAGCCGATCATGTATCTGGAGCCGCTCGAGGTCGCGGCCGATGCGTCTGCAACGGAAACCGATATCGATCTCGACCACATCCGTCCCGATCTCGCCGAACTGATCGCGCGCCAGGCCAACACGCTCGACGAAAATCGCCCTGCTTCGGTCGAGCGCCGCCGCAACACCAATCAGCGCACCGCGCGCGAGAATGTCGCGCAGCTCGTCGACGACGGCTCGTTCATGGAGTACGGCAGCCTTGCGATCGCGGCGCAGCGGCGCCGGCGCAAGCTCGACGATCTCGTCAAGAACACGCCGGCCGACGGCCTCGTCATGGGCGTCGCGACCGTCAACGCCGAGAAGTTCGGGCCCGAGGGCGGGCGCTGCATCGTCGTGGCCTACGACTACACCGTGCTCGCGGGCACGCAGGGCCACATGAACCACAAGAAGATCGACCGCATGCTGACGCTCGCGGAAGACTGGCGCGTGCCCCTGGTGTTCTATGCCGAAGGCGGCGGCGGCCGGCCTGGCGATACCGACCGGCTCGGCATGACCGGGCTCGATGGTCCGTCCTTCGTGCAGTTCGCCAGACTCTCGGGTCTTGTGCCGGTCATCGGCGTGGTCTCCGGCTATTGCTTCGCCGGCAATGCCGCGATGCTCGGCTGCTGCGATGTCATCATCGCCGCCAAAAATGCCTCGATCGGCATGGGTGGCCCCGCGATGATCGAGGGCGGCGGGCTCGGCGTCTATCACCCGGCCGAGGTCGGTCCTGTCACGTTCCAGTCGCCGAACGGCGTCATCGACATCCTCGTCGAGGACGAAGAGGAGGCGACATCCGTTGCGCAAAAATACTTGTCCTATTTCCAGGGCGCGGTGACGGACTGGCAGGCCGCCGACCAGCGGCTGCTGCGCCGCGCGATCCCCGAGAACCGCCTGCGCGTCTACGACATCCGCAGCGTGATCGACCTCGTCGCGGACAAGGACAGCGTGCTGGAGCTGCGCCGCGACTACGGCGTCGGCATGATCACCGCGTTGATCCGCATCGAGGGGAAGCCGTTCGGCCTGATCGCCAACAATCCGCGCCATCTTGGCGGTGCGATCGACGCCGATGCCGGCGACAAGGCCGCGCGCTTCCTCCAGCTCTGCGACGCCTTCGATCTGCCGATCGTCTCGCTGTGCGACACGCCCGGCTTCATGGTCGGCCCGGAAGCCGAGAAGACGGCGATCGTGCGCCACGTCTCGCGCATGTTCGTGACAGGCGCGAGCCTGACAGTGCCGCTGTTCGGCATCGTCCTGCGCAAGGGCTATGGGCTCGGGGCGCAGTCGATGATCGGCGGCGGCTTCCACGCCTCGTTCTTCACCGCGGCCTGGCCGACCGGCGAGTTCGGTGGCATGGGCCTGGAGGGATACGTCCGCCTCGGCTTCCGCAAGGAAATGGAGGCGATCGCCGACCCCGTCGAGCGTGAGACCTATTATCGCAACAAGGTCGCCGAGCTCTACGCCAACGGCAAGGCGGTCTCGATCGCCTCCGTGTTCGAGATCGACAACGTCATCGATCCCGCCGAGACGCGGCGGTGGATCATGGCAGGCCTGCGGTCGGTGCCGAAGCCGCCGACGCGGACGGCGAAGAAGCGACCCTGCATCGATACGTGGTGAGGGCGGTGCAGCAATTATGATTGCGCTTCGCCGCGTTCCCGGTTCCCGATTGACATCCCCGCCTGCGGTGCCAGACTTTGCACAATAATACAGGGTGGAGACGTCCGCGATGGCCAGCCTTTCGGCCTCGAACCATGTCGCCCGTGTCTTGTCCGTCGCCAATCAGGTTGCAGACCGCTTGGCCGACGTCGATGCCTCTTCGCGCATTGCCAATTCCTGGCGGCGCTGCCTGGTCAGCCACAAGCTCGATCCCGCCCGCCAAGGCCCGCCGCAGACGCTGACCGAAGCCGAGATCCGGCATGTCGCCGAGCCGATGGAAGAGACGATCCGGCTTGCAACACCGGAGCTCGACGATCTCGCCCGGGTACTCCGCGATGCCGGTTATTGCGTCAACCTGGCGGACGTGAACGCAACCATGCTGTTCAGCCGCCTGCCCCGCGAGGCCGACGCACGACTGTTCATGGACTGGAAGATCTACACCGGCTCGAATTTCTCCGAGGCCTTTGAAGGCACCAATGGGCTCGGCACCGCGCTCGCCGAGCAGAAGCCGATCCTGGTACATCGCGACGAGCACTTTCGCGCGCAGTGGCACATGTTTTCCTGCGCCGTGACGCCGCTGTTCGACCAGGCCGGACGGCTCGCAGGCGCCGTGAACATCACCTCCTGCCGCGAGGACCTCGAACGCACCGCGCATCAGCTCGCGCTGGCGGTGACGATGGAGGCAACGCGGCGCATGGAGGGCGCGATCTTCCGCGGTCATTTCCGCAACGCCTGGATCGCGACCGTGCCGGGCGATGGCGGCAGCGGCCTGCTCGCCTATGATGACGATCGCCGCATCGTCGGCGCCTGCCGTTCGGCGCGCGCACTGCTGGGTCTCACCGACGGCTTGATCGCCTCCGGCATCGATCTGTCGCGCTATGTCAAATTCGACCATCCCGCCGCGCGCGACGCGGACGATCTCGTCGAGCTGCGCCGGGGCGATGGCAGTCCGTTGGGGCATGGCCATGTCGCGCCGCCGCTGCGGCCACGGCCGTCCACGCAGCGTCGTGACGTTCCTGTGGACCCCTTCGATGCGCTGCAGCGCCTCGCTGGCCGCGATCCAGGACTGATCAAGAGTGTAAAGCGGCTCAGACGCATCGGCGATCACAATCTGCCGGTGCTGCTGCATGGCGAGACCGGCGTCGGCAAGGATGTGTTCGCCCGTGCCATCCACGCGGCCGGCAATCGCGCGCGCCACAACTATGTCGCGCTGAACTGCGCTGCGATGCCGGACAGCCTGATCGATGCCGAGCTGTTCGGTTACGAGGCCGGCGCCTTCACCGGCGCGCGCCGCGACGGCTCGAAAGGCCTGATCGTGCAGGCCGACGGCGGCACGCTGTTCCTCGACGAGATCGGCGACATGCCGATTGCGCTGCAGACGCGGCTGCTACGGGTGCTGGAGAACCGCGAAGTCTGGCCGCTCGGCGCGCTGAAGCCCGTGCCGGTCGACATTCGCCTGATCAGCGCCACGCATCGCGATCTCGGCCGCATGGCCGAGGAGGGCGCCTTCCGCACCGACCTCTATTTCCGTCTGCGCGGCATGGAGGTCCGGCTGCCGGCCTTGCGCGAGCGCGCCGACCGCGACGACGTCATCCGCCAGATCGCGCGCGAGGAAGCGTCGAACTGCTCCCTCTCGGACGAGGCCTGGGCGCAGCTCGCGGCCTATCCCTATCCCGGCAACATGCGCCAGCTCCGGCACGTGCTGCGGCTCGCCGGCTGCACGGCGGAAGACGGTGTCATCACCGATGCCGACCTCGATTTGCCGCCGTTTGGTGGAAGGGCGGAGCCGGATCTCGCGGCGGCGGAGCGCGCCACGATCGTGGAGGCGTTGCGCGAGCATGGTGGTCGTGTGATCGAAGCGGCGCGCGCGCTGAAGCTCAGCCGCGCGACGCTCTATCGCAAGATCAAGCAGTTGAAGATAGAGACAGCGCAGTAGCACTCAGCTGCATGCGGCGAGCTTTCTTCCCCTCTCCCCCTGCGGGAGAGGGTGGCTCGCCGCGACAGCGGCGAGACGGGTGAGGGGTCTCTCTCCGCACCTGATTCTCTGGCTTCTGGATTCGCGGAGAGATACCCCTCATCCGGCGTTTCGCTGTCCAGCGGATGGATGGGTAACAAAACAGACCGGATGGATGGGTAACAGTCGTTCATGATTTGGTCGGCTGCGGCGCTGCGCTAGCGCAGCGCCGCAGCTTGCGTGTTTTCTGGTCGATGATGCCGATCGGCACGTCGAAGAAGCGCACTTGCCAGGATCCGTCCTCGGTCTCCTCGACGGCAACGGCTTCGCCAACGAGAGCGCTGCAAATGTGGATGAGCTCGCCTCGCCATTTGATCTCGCCATTGGAGCGAACCTGGCGCACCGCGGCTTCGGCCGGGTAGTCGGGCTCTGGAAGCCGCCTTGGCATCGCACGAGGCGAGGGCTGATAGACGCTGGCGGGTGGGAGCTGGCCAAGCGACTCATGGGGCCGTTCTTCGTTGTAGTCGCGCACGAATGCCGCAAAGCGACGGGCCTGCGCGATCTGGTTTGGCGGCGGTGGCTGCATGGCTTCCAGAAGCGTGAGGTGGAAACGCTCGTGCCGGCCGTTCTGTTGCGGATGGCCGGGGTCAATCCGTTCATGGCGAATGCCAAGCTTGATCCACCATATCGACAGCGCGGTCAGACCGGTGATCCCGGTCGAGGCGAACGGCGAGCCGTTGTCGGAGCGGATGATCTCCGGCAAGCCGTACTCGCGAAACGCCCGTTCCAGCGGCGCTTGGCACTCGGCATATTGCGTACTGCCCGTCGCCGCCAGGCTGATCAAATAGCGGCTGAAGCCATCGGTCGCCGTGAACGGTTCGACGCGAGAGCCGTCGCCCAACCGGATCCAGCCCTTGTGATCGAGCGCCCAGACATGGTTGGCATGCTGAGGCACGGTCAGTTGCCTCATGCGCGGCGGCGCACGTCGCCGAACCCTGCGGTCGCCGACCAGTCCCGCCCGTTTGAGAATCTCCCCGGCCGTCGAGGCCGATGGCCAATCCACATCCCCTTGACGAGCCTCAAGCTTGCTCACGATCTTGCGCGGCCCCCAGCTCGGCCGCTCAAGCCGCAGCCCCACAATCGCATCCACGATGTGCCGTGGCGTCGCGCGCCCATGCACCCGCGCGGCATGCGAGCGATCCCCAAGCCCTCCAGGTCCTTCCAGCCGGTAGCGCTCCAACCATTTGTAACCGGTCTTGCGACTAATCTCGTAACGCTCGCAAAGCTCCGTCATCGTCCACAAGCCGGTTCGCTGTTCCGAAATGAAGTTAACCCGTTGGTCCATTGCGCAGCTCTCTCTCCAAGGCATCGGCTGATCCTCCCAGCCGACAGAGAACTGTCACCCATCCATCCGGTCTACTGTGTTGCCTATCTATCCGGTCTGGACATCGCGCCACCTTCTCCCGCAAGGGGAGAAGGGAAGAGCGCACCATCAACGCCGCCGCTGCCTTACGAAAAATCGCTCCAGCTCAGATGTCGCGAGTCGAGGTCGCCGACGGTTACGGTGCCGCGGATTTCGCGCGGGGCGTGGAAGCTGCTGCGCAGATACACGAGCGGCGCCGCGCCGTCGGAATGCGATGCGCCGCGCACCTCGCCGACGAAGATCGAATGCGTCTTGGTCTCGAATTCCTGCGCCAGCACGCAGTCGAACGCGGCGACCGCATCCGTCAGCACCGGCGCGCCGGTCACCCCGCGCGTCCATTCCCCGAACGCAAAGCGGTCGTCGCCATTGACGCCCTTCTGGCCGCTGAAGGTCAGCGCCAGTGCCGCGTGGTCCTCGTGCAGGAAGTTGATCGCGAACGCGCCTTCCTCGCGGATACGCGCGTGCGCACTGGCGTTGCGGTTGACACACACGATCAGGGATGGCGGCGAGTCCGACAGTGAGCAGGCCGAGGTCACAGTCAACCCCGTGCGCTTGCCGTGCTCGGCGCCGACCGTCACCAGCGCGACGGCGCCGGCGCACTGGCGCATCGCCTCCTTGAAATCCTTGGCGTCGAAAGCACTAGCGTCCACGCTCACGCGGAAATCTCCGAAATGGATGCGGATGCGGCACGATCGCGCCGCACCCGCGTCGGGTCAAGCCGCCTTCTGCGCGGAGCCGAGATGCTTCAGGCGCGGCATCACCTCGTTCCTCAGCAGCGACAGCGAGTGATGCCAGGCTTCAGCCTTGTGCTTGTAGTCGAAGCCGAACACCAGCAGCACGCCGAAGCCGCCGACCTCCTCGTAGATCTTCTCGATTTTCTCGGCGACGGTCGCGGGCGAGCCGACGATCCAGTTCCGCTTGGCGCAATATTCGACGGTGACGTCGCTATCGGGCACGTCGGGCGCGTGCTTCAAATAGTCCTTGAAGCCGAAATGCCCGAGCAGCGGCAGGAAGTACTCGCCCATCATCCGGCCCATCATGTCGCCGGTCGAGAGCCTCCACGCTTCCTCGTCGGTATCAGCGACGAACACCTCGCGCACCAGCCGCCAATCCGCGCGGTCCGGCTTGCGTCCGGTCTTGGCGGCACCGGCTACGACCGAATCCCAATGACTGCCGACATAGGCCGGGTTGAGGTTGAGGCTCATCGGGATGAAGCCGCGCTCGCCGGCGAGCTTCAACGTGTCCGAGTTCTTCGAAAGACCGGCGACACCGATCGGCGGATGCGGCGTCTGCAACGGCTTGATGTGGGGTTTCAGGAAGTCGAACATCGTGTCCGGCTTGGTCACCGTCCAGAATTTGCCCTTGTAGGTCCAGGGCGCGGGATCGCTCCACATCTTCAGAATGATCTCCAGCGCCTCGCGCGTCATGTCGCGGTTCTGTCCGCTCATGCCGTCGACGTTGAACATGGCCCAGTCGCTCGGCAGGCCGCTAGCCGCGACGCCGAAATTGAGCCGCCCCCCGGAGAGATGATCGAGCATGGCGACGCGGTTGGCGAGCTCGGCGGGGTGGTGATAGGGCAGCAGGAAGCCGCCTGGTCCGATGCGAATATTCTTGGTCTGCATCAGCGCCTGTGCGATCAGAAGGTCTGGCGTGGGATTGGGTTCCCAGGGCGCGGTGTGGTGCTCGCCGACCCAGGCCTCCTGATAGCCGAGCTCGTCGAGCCAGCGCATGACCTGCAGGTCCCAGTCGTTCCCTTCCTTCAGGCCGCACTCCGGAGGGTGCGAAGGCATCGTGAAATAACCGATCTCCATGGGTTTCCTCTCCACAATTGACGCGTCTTGTTGCGCGGTTCACGGATGTGAGCAGAAACGCTTTAGCAAGCGGTGTGCCAGCTCTTCGCGAGTGGTGGGCCAGCACGAACGGCGCCTCAGACCTGCGAGAAAAGGCTGGTTTGCGGCGGCAATAGCCGATATCCCGGGACAGATTTACGGGGCCTCGTCTCACTGTCGCGAGACGGCGTCTCGGCGGTGAGACGAGGATACGAATCGAGATGACTGAACCTGCCTATGTCGCGGTAGACTGGGGCACCAGCAGCTTCCGACTCTGGCTGATCGACCGCGCCGGCGAGGTGCTGGCCGAGCGCCGCAGCGATGAGGGCATGCTGGCCGCCGCGAAGGCCGGCTTTCCCGCCGTGCTGCAATCGCATCTCGCGGCAGTCGAGGCTCCCGATCATCTGCCCGTCCTCGTCTGCGGCATGGCCGGCGCGCGTACCGGCTGGGTCGAGGCCGGTTATGTCGACACGCCGGCACCACTCTCCGCTGTTCTGAAGCAGGCCGCGCGCGTGCCCGGCGAAGCGCGCGACATTCGCATCCTGCCGGGTATCGCGCAGCGCGATGCAAAAGCGCCGGACGTGATGCGCGGCGAGGAAACGCAGCTGCTCGGCGCGCTCGGGCTCGATGCCGCCGGCGAAGCGCTAGTCTGCATGCCCGGCACGCATTCGAAATGGGTGCGCGTGAAGGACGGCACGGTCGCGCATTTCTCCACCTTCATGACCGGCGAGCTCTTCAGCGTCGTGTCGCGCGAGACGATTTTGTCGCTTGCGGTCGCCGGCGCCGAAGACGCCGAGGATGTCGCGAGCTTCAAGGCGGCGGTGAAGGCCGCGTACGAAGCACCGGCCTTCGCGGCTAATTTTCTGTTCGGCGCACGCTCGCGTCAGCTCCTGTTCGGGAGCACACCGGCCGCGGCGCGCGAAACGCTGTCGGGCACGTTGATCGGCGTCGAGCTGGCGGCGGGGCTTTCCGGCGCGATGTCGAAAGCTGGCATTACGCTGATTGCCTCGGGGCGGCTCGCGATGCTGTATAGGCTGGCTTTCGACGCGCTGTCGGTCGCCGTGAACCAGGTCGATGCCGATGAAGCGGTCCGCCGCGGTCTGTCGATGGCGGCTGCCGCGATCTGGACGCAATGAGAGGACTGTCGAGATGAGCGTTCCCTTTCCGGCGATGAAGCGGCCACTGGTCGCGATCCTGCGCGGCGTGAAGCCCGAGGAAACGCAGGCTATCGTCGGCGTGCTGATCGAAGCCGGCATGACCGCAATCGAGATTCCGCTGAACTCGCCCGACCCGTTCCGCTCCATCGCAACGGCCGTGAAACAGGCGCCGGCCGATGTGCTGATCGGCGCCGGCACGGTGCTGACCACTTCGGATGTCGATCGTCTCAACGACGTCGGCGGCAAGCTGATGGTCTCGCCGAATGTGGATACGCAGGTGCTCACACGTGCGCATCAATATGCCATGGTGACGTTGCCGGGCGTGTTTTCGCCCACCGAGGCACTGCTTGCCGCGCGCTCGGGCGCGTCAGGCCTTAAATTCTTTCCCGCCAGCGTGCTCGGCGCGTCCGGTATTGCCGCGATCCACGCCGTGCTGCCTGCCGGCGTGATGATCGCCGCCGTCGGCGGCGTCTCCGAGCAGAATTTTGCGGAGTACATCAAGGGCGGCGTCACCGCGTTCGGGCTCGGCTCCAGCCTCTACAAGCCCGGCATGACGGCAACGGACGTTGCCGCTCGCGCAAAGGTGACGATTGCCGCCTATGATCGGGCGATTGCGAAAGAGTGAGATCGCAATAAACAAGCCGTGATGCCGTCACACCCGGGCTTTACCCTATCTTGCTGGACCAGCGGGATCAGGAGACCGACATGGCGATCAACAACGTGGCCGATCTGTTCGTGGCAACGCTCGAACAGGCCGGCGTCAAGCGCATCTACGGCATCGTCGGCGACAGCCTGAATGCGCTGACCGAAGCGCTGCGGCGGCGCGGAACGATCGAGTGGATCCATGTCCGGCATGAAGAGGTTGCGGCCTTTGCCGCGGCCGGCGAAGCGGAGATGACGGGCAGTCTTGCGGTGTGCGCGGGCTCGTGCGGTCCCGGCAATCTGCATCTGATCAACGGCCTGTTCGATGCCCATCGCAGTCGCGTTCCCGTGCTGGCGATCGCCGCACAGATCCCGACCGCCGAGATCGGCAGCGGCTATTTCCAGGAGACCCATCCGCAAAACCTGTTCCGCGAGTGCAGCCATTATTGCGAGCTGGTCTCCGATCCGAGTCAGCTGCCCTACGTGCTGGAAAACGCTATCCGTGCGGCTGTCGGCATGCGCGGCGTTGCCGTCGTCGCCATGCCGGGCGACGTCGCCTTCCGCAGCCCACCGAAGCGCGCGCTGTCGACGGCGCGTGGCCTTGCGCTGTCGGCGCCGAAGGTCGTGCCGCAGGCCGATGAGCTGAAGGCGCTCGCGGACCTCTTGAACGGCGCCGAACGCATCACCCTGTTCTGCGGCCGCGGCTGCGCTGGCGCGCATGCGCCGCTGATGCAGCTTGCGGAAGCCTTGAAGAGCCCGATCGTGCATGCGCTGGGCGGCAAAGAACATGTCGAATACGACAATCCCTACGACGTCGGCATGACCGGCTTCATCGGCTTCTCCTCCGGCTATGCCGCCATGCACGCCTGCGACGCGCTCGTGATGCTCGGCACTGATTTTCCCTACAAGCAGTTCTTCCCGACCGATGCGAAGATCGCGCAGATCGACATCCGTCCGGAAAATCTCGGGCGGCGCTGCAAGATCGATCTCGGCCTTGTCGGCGACGTCAAGCTCACCATCGAGGCGCTGCTGCCGCTGCTCGAGGCCAAGACGCGGCGCAAGCATCTCGACGATGCGATCGCGCATTACAAGAAGGCACGCGAGGGCCTGGACTCGCTCGCGAAGGGCACGCCCGGAGCCAAGCCGATCCATCCGCAATATCTCGCAAAGGTCATCAGCGACCATGCCAGCGATGATGCGGTGTTCACCGCCGATGTCGGCACGCCGACGGTGTGGGCCGCGCGCTATCTCGACATGAACGGCCGCCGCCGGCTGATCGGCTCGTTCGTGCACGGCTCGATGGCCAACGCAATGCCGCAGGCGATCGGCGCGCAGGCCGCGCAGCCCGGCCGCCAGGTGATCTCGCTCTCAGGCGACGGCGGCTTCACCATGCTGATGGGCGATCTGATCACGCTGACCCAGATGAAGCTGCCGGTGAAGGTGGTCATCTTCAACAACGGCGTGCTCGGCTTCGTCGCACTGGAGATGAAGGCGGCCGGCTTCGTCGACACCAATGTCGATCTGGAAAACCCGGACTTCGCAGCGATGGCGCGCGCGATGGGTATCTTCGCAAGGCGCGTCGAGGATCCCGGCGAGCTCCCGGGAGCGGTGAAGGACATGCTGGCCCACAACGGGCCGGCGCTGCTCGATGTCGTCACCGCCAAGCAGGAGCTGTCGATGCCGCCGACCATCACGCCCGAACAGATCAAGGGTTTCAGCCTCTGGGTCTTGCGCGCCGTGATGAACGGCCGCGGCGACGAGGTCGTCGACCTCGCCAAGACCAATTTGCTGCCGCGCTAACCGCGCTTGACCGACGGCAGGGGCAGCCGCTCATGGCGGCGCTGGAAGCGTTGCCAGTGCAGGACGATGCCGATCAGGAGCGCCGGCACGAAGCCGAGCGCAATCAGGAAATGCGGCAGCTGCGCTGGTGAGATGAACGCGATGGCGATGTCGGAGATCAGCCAGAGCGCGGCGAACATCACCGCGAAATCGGTGCGCGGGCAGCGCAGATAGTAGAACACGGCGGTGATGACGACGGCGGGTCCAATGGCGATGCCGATCATCACCGTCGTCAGCTCCTTCGGCGTCAGCGCGTCGAGCACCATCGCTGCCAGCAGCCAGAGCGCGGCGAACATGGCGATGATGTCGAGCGGATGCCGCAACCCAATACCTCTCGTGAGGGACGCGCTATCGTTGTGGCCCAGACCTGGGTCGTCAAGGGGAAATGCGCCTATTCCTCGTCGTTTCCGGGCGTCGGCCGCAGCATGAAATGGCCGAAGGCGGTGGCGATCGGCTTGTTCGCATCGTCCTGCCAGGCCCGCGCCTCGAAGGCGACGATGCGCCGGCCCTGCTTCACGATCGAGACGTTGGCGAACGTGTCGAGCGCACGGCCCGAGCGCAGATAGTTGACGGTCAGTCCGATCGGCTTGGGCAGCGCGGCGGCGCCGAGCTCGCGCGCCACTCCGAAGATCGCGGTGGTCTCGAGGAAGGCGCCGGTCATGCCGCCATGGATCGCAGGCAGGATCGGATTGCCGATGATCTTTGGCGAGAACGGCATTGTCAGCGTGTCGTCGTCGTTGACGCGAATGCCGAGGCAGCGCGCGAACGGGCTGTTGGCGAACGGGCCTTCCGGATCGTCCGGCGCCTCCAGCGTCGAGATGCCGGGCGAATCTGTCCTGCGATCCGCGAGCATGTTGGTGCGGTTGGCGCCGATCATGAAACAGGCGGTCGCGGTCGCGACCGGATCGTCCTCGGACTCCTGATAGGCGGTGGAGCGCACGAAGGCGATCGAACGCGTGGTGCGGTAGCAGACCGAATGCGCCTTGATGTCGAGGCCCGGCGTTGCCGGCTTCTGATAGTCGATGCGCAGATCGAGCGTCGCGATTGCGCTCGTGCCGTCGAGCGC
This sequence comes from Bradyrhizobium sp. JR4.3, assembly GCF_040547695.1. Taxonomy (NCBI): domain Bacteria; kingdom Pseudomonadati; phylum Pseudomonadota; class Alphaproteobacteria; order Hyphomicrobiales; family Nitrobacteraceae; genus Bradyrhizobium; species Bradyrhizobium sp. JR4.3. Next base: position 119,741 of record NZ_JBEPQF010000005.1, read on the forward strand.
GAGCTGCACGGCCATGCCGCAGCTCTCGTCCAGCATCGCGGTGACGACACCGCCATGCAGCACGCCGGTCTCGGTGTCGCCGACGAAGACGGGCCGGTAGGGCAGGCTGGACCAGGCCTCGCGAGGTGCGAAGCGGTCGAGCTGGAGTCCGCTGATCTGGCCGTAATCGGAGCGGCGGCCCTTGATCGCCTCGGCGAGGTCCTCGAACGAAAGTGTGGTCGGTGAGCTGGACATGAGGACGTTCTAAACCAGCGGCGGGCGCGGCGCAAAACCCCGGATGGGCGTCCCGCGGCAGGAGTTCCGAGGCCGGTTTGGCCTCGACAGGGCCGGCCGAAGCAACGATGGTGGGCGCCTCGTTCGTTCGACCAGCCGCAAGGAGTGCCCATGGCCGATCCCGAAATGCCCGCCACCAGCCAGGGGCCCGTCATCATTTCGACCTCGAGCTCGGAGCGGGCGCCGATCATCTATTTCGACGGTGCGTCCTGCTTCGGCCACCACAACGGCGCTATCCAGATCGAGCTTGCTGCGAACCTTCTGATGCCGGTCGGCGCCGCCGTCAGGGTCGACGTGGTCCAGACCGCGCATCTGCGCTGCAGCGTGGCCGCCGCGCTGGCCCTGCGCGAAGCGCTCGACAAGGCATTGGCGATGTACCAGCAGGGTCAGCAGCAGCCCCGGCCGGAGGAAATTCCGACGGTGAAGAACTGAGGCAAGCGGCGGATCGCAAGTTAATGCGATCAACTCGCTCAGCTCACATGCACCTTCGGCTTCCTGCCATCGTTCCACTTGCCGTCGAGCGCGCGCTCGATCTGGGCGGCGAGTTGCAGCAGCAGGCCGTCATTGGCCTGTTTCGCAATCGCCTGGATGCCGAGCGGCAGGCCGTGGTCCTGCGTGGCCATCGGCATCGAGATCGCCGGCATGCCGCAGAGATTGGCGAGCGGCGTGAAGGCGAAGAAGCGCCAGAGATTGCCGAACCAGTCGAGCACGTCAGGATTGTCGGAGATGGTGAGATATTCCCGGGTGCCGACCTTCGGCGTCGGCAGCGCGGTGATCGGCGTCAGGATCACGTCCCACTGCTCGAAGAAGGCGCCGAAGGCGCGTGAGGTCGTGTTGAACACGCCTTGCATCTTCGCCCGCTCGGCGAAGCTCGTATGCCGGCCGGCTTCCCAGATCCGGATGTTCATGGGCTCGATGAGGTCTTCCGGGGGCCGCTCCAGCCCGCGCGCGGCGAGCATGTTGGAGATTACCACGGCAAAATTCGAGATATAGCAGGTGGTCTGCGCCTCGAACGCGGCGCGGAAGTCGAGCTCGGGCAGGCCGTAGTCGACGTGATGGCCGAGGCCTTCGAGGAAGCGGCCGGCCTTTGCCAGCTCGGCCGCGATCTCTGGCGTCGCGGTGTAGTCGCCCCAGCTGTGCGACAGCGCGATGCGAAGTTTTGACGGATCGCGTTTGATCATCTCGGAGTATGGTTGCGCCGTGGTCCAGAACGGCATGAACTCGCCCGGCGCCGCTCCCCTGGCATGGTCGACGAAGGCGGCGGTGTCGCGCACCGAGCGCGACTGGCAACCCTGGATCGAGACGAGGCCGGTGAGATCCGACATGTGCGGTGCCAGCGAGAACACGCCGCGCGAGACTTTCAGGCCGATATTGCCGTTGACCCCGGCGGGAATGCGGATCGAGCCGCCGCCGTCAGTCGCATGCGCGATTGGCACCACGCCCGCGGCCACCATCGCGGCGCTTCCCGCCGACGAGCCGCAGGTGGTGTAGTCGGTGTCCCAGGGATTGCGCGTGACATAGACGGCCGGATTGTCGGCCGAACTGCAGACGCCGAATTCCGGCGTCGTGGTGCGTCCGATCAGGTTCAGTCCGGCCTGGCGGAATTTGCCGGTCAGGAACGTGTCGGCGCTGGCGCGATTGCCGCGCATCAGCAGCGAGCCCATTTCCTGGAGCCGGCCCTTCATGGTCGGCCCCAGATCCTTCATCAGGAACGGCAGACCGGCGAACGGGCCGGCGAGATTGGCGCCGTCCTTGGCCGGATCGGCGATCACGTCATCGAACAGCTCGACCACGCCCGACAGTGCCGGATTGACCTTGGCAACGCCCGCAGCGGCCTGACGCGCCAACTCCTTTGCCGTGAGCTCGCCCTTGCGGACGCGCGCGGCCAGTCCCACGCCATCGTGCTGCGCCCATTCGTTCCAGCTCATCGGGAAAGTCATGCGATCCAAACCTCTTCGTGCGGCGCCACCTTAGTTTCGCACGGGAACATTTTAATCAACTGAGGCGGCGCGAAGGGCAGGGTTGCGCGGGATGGAGAGGTAATCCTCCATTGCATGCGCACGCATCAATCCGAGAGCTTTGCGATCACCGCGACCGGCCCGCCGCCAGCGGGGCCCTGGTGCTCGGCGCCGCCGGAGACGTAGACCGCCCCGGTGCCGGCGAGGCCGGCAATCAGGCCGCCGACGGCAGCCCGGGCGTGGCGCGTCGAGCTGATATCGGTATCTTCCAGCATGGTGTGGCGGAAGCCGCGCACGCTGCCATCAGGCGAGGCCTCGGCCTTGGCGAAGATGTTGACGAGCTCGCGGCCGGTCGTCGTCTGCGGCGCGGCGGGGAGCCCAACGCTCTCCAGCGCCGCGAGCACGGCGGCAGCGTCGATCGCATCGCTCATCACGGCATGCCCGATCTCGAATTCGCTCGTCGAGGACATCGAATTGCCGAGCACGATGACGACGTTGTGCATCAGCTCGATTCCGGACGAGGTCGAGGCGACGTTCGAAAACAGATCGTAGCGCCGCAGCACGTCGTCGTCTCGTAGGTCGGTTGCGATCTCGCCGAGCGCGACTGCAACCCCGAGCGCGGAGGCGCCGCGCGAATAGGCCATCGAACTGTAGGCGCTGGTCGTCGCCGTCTTGTGGCCGCGCGCATTCGCCGCTTCGACGCGCTCGCTGGTGAGCAGCGGGCATTTGATCTGCACGAAATGGACGTCGGCGGGATCGGCGATCCCGGCATCCGCCATCGCGGCCTTCACGGCCTTGGCTGTCTCCGTGATCTGAGCGGAGCGGCCGAGCTCTTCAGGGAGAAAATCCCGCGTGTGCGCCATGCCGATGCTCAGGCGCTTGCCCGAGATGCCCGGCGGGCGCTGCTGGACGTCCTGGCGCGTGAACACCGTGATGTGCGGGCTAAGCACGCCCTCGGTGCCGCCGGACATCACGAAAGCGATGCGCTGCTCGACCTCCTGCGGCGACAGGCCGAGCTGCGGCGCCAGCGCCGTGCACAGCGCGGCAACGGCATATTCCCGGGTAAAGTCGTTGACGCCGCCATTGCCTTCGGTCTTGCCGAGGATGGCCAGGATGGATGCCGGATCGATCGCGCCGGAGCCGATCATGCTTATCAATCCGGAGACGTCGCCGGGGCCTTTGGTGGCGACCTTGAAGACGCCGACCGATGTCGTCCGCATGATAGTCCTCACATGGGGTTCAGGAGCCCGGCCGACAAAACAGCTGCTGAACCGGGGCGCCTGTCAAGGTGTCGAGGCAATCCCATCGTCGTCCTGGCGAGCGCCAGGACGCATGACCCAGGGGGCATTTGGCGAAGTCTCGTCGTTCGGTACGCCTACCGCCTACAATCGATGAATCACGCGCTATGGGTCCTGGCCTTCGCCAGGACGACGATGGAGTATGTGCGTCGTCCTCGCCGCCCCTCACGATTGTGGCGAGATCGCATCGGTTCGACAAAAAATCCCTTGTCGACGATCGTCCGCCGCACCTTGATGAATCAACCCCGATTGGTCCATAAGCGGCGTCCCGCAGCCGGTGGTTCGCCTCCGCGATGCGTGCTTGGATAGAGGGGTTCTCGCGTGGCAAATATCAACCAGAAAATTGCGCAGGAGCTTGGGGTTCGGGCGGAGCAGGTCGAGGCGACAGTGGCGCTGCTCGACGGCGGCGCCACGGTTCCCTTCATCGCCCGCTACCGCAAGGAAGCGACCGGTGCGCTCGACGATGCGCAATTGCGCACGCTGGAGGAGCGCCTGGGTTACCTGCGCGAGCTCGAGGACCGCCGCAAGGCCATCCTCGAATCGGTCCGCGAGCAGGGCAAGCTCGATGCCGCGCTGGAAGCCTCCATTCTCGCCGCCGACAGCAAGGCGCGCCTCGAAGACATCTATCTGCCGTTCAAGCCGAAGCGCCGCACCAAGGCGGAGATCGCCAAGGAAGCCGGCCTCGAGCCGCTCGCCAATCAGCTCATGGCCGACCCCACCAACGATCCGAAGGTCGTCGCCGAAGCCTTCGTCAATGCCGAGAAGGGTGTTGCCGACGCCGCTGCGGCGCTCGACGGCGCCCGCGCCATCCTCGTCGAGCGTTTCGACGAAGACGCCGACCTGATCGGCGCGCTTCGCGAAGAGGTGTGGACCAATGCGCGCATGGCCTCCAAGGTGCGCGACGGCAAGAAGACCGAGGGCGAAAAGTTTGCCGATTATTTCGAGTTCTCCGAGCCGCTGACGAAGCTGCCCTCGCACCGCATCCTCGCGATGTTCCGCGGCGAGAAGGAAGAGATCCTCGATCTCCAGATCCAGGCCGAGGCCGAAGCATCGCCGCCGGGCGTGCCGAGCGTCTATGAGCTGAAGATCATGAAGCGGTTCGGCATCGCCGACCTCAAGCGCGCCGGCGACCGCTGGATGATCGACACCGTGCGCTGGGCCTGGCGCACCAAGATCCAGGTGCATCTCAACATCGACCTGCGCATGCGGCTGTGGAATGCGGCCGAGACCGAGGCCGTGCGCGTGTTCGCCTCGAACCTGCGCGACCTCCTGCTGGCCGCGCCGGCCGGCACCCGCGTCACCATGGGACTCGATCCCGGCTTCCGCACCGGCGTCAAGGTTGCCGTCACCGATGCGACCGGCAAGGTGGTGGATACTGCCGTGATCTATCCGCACGAGCCGCAGCGACAGTGGAACGAGGCGCTTGCGATCCTCGGCAAGCTCGCATTGAAGCATCGCGTCGAGCTGATCGCGATCGGCAACGGCACCGCCTCGCGCGAGACCGACAAGCTCGCGGCCGACCTCGTCAAGGGCCTGCCCGACTTGAAGATGACCAAGATCGTGGTGTCGGAAGCTGGCGCGTCGGTCTATTCGGCCTCGGCTTTCGCCTCGGAGGAGTTGCCGGGCCTCGATGTCACCCTGCGCGGTGCGGTGTCGATCGCGCGGCGGCTCCAGGATCCGCTCGCCGAGCTCGTCAAGATCGAACCTAAGGCGATCGGCGTCGGCCAGTACCAGCACGACCTCGGTCAGGCCAAGCTCGCCAAATCACTCGACGCCGTGGTCGAAGACTGCGTGAACGCGGTCGGCGTCGACGTCAACACCGCCTCGGCACCACTGCTCGCGCGCGTGTCGGGCGTCGGTTCCGGCCTTGCCTCGAGCATCGTGGCACACCGCGACGCCAACGGTCCGTTCAAGTCGCGCAAGGCGCTGAAGGACGTGCCGCGGCTCGGCCCCAAGGCGTTCGAGCAGTGCGCGGGCTTCCTGCGCATCCTCGGCGGCGAGGACCCGCTCGACGCCTCCGGCGTGCATCCGGAAGCGTATCCGGTGGTGCGCCGGATTCTCAGCGCCACCAAAAGCGACATCAAGGCGCTGATCGGCAGCAGCGACATCGTTCGCACGCTGAAGCCGAAAGACTTTGTGGACGAGACGTTTGGTCTGCCGACCGTCACCGACATCCTGCGCGAGCTCGAGAAGCCCGGCCGCGACCCGCGTCCGGCGTTCAAGGCCGCGGTGTTCATGGACGGCGTCGAGGAGATCAAGCACCTCAAGAAGGGCATGATCCTCGAGGGTACCGTGACCAACGTCGCCGCGTTCGGCGCCTTCGTCGACATCGGCGTGCACCAGGACGGCCTCGTGCACATCTCGGCGATGTCCAGGACCTACATCAAGGATCCACGCGAGGTGGTGAAGCCCGGCGACATCGTCAAGGTGAAGGTGCTGGACTTCGAGGTCGCGCGCAAGCGCATCTCGCTGACGCTGCGGCTCGACGACGAGGTCGGCGCCAAGAAGGACGCGCCCGGCATGCAGCGGGACAACAGCTCGCGCAATCCGTCCCGTATGACCTCGTCGGCCCCGCGCCAGCAGGAATCTGCCGGCGGCGGCGCCCTCGCGGAAGCGCTGCGCCGCGCGGCCGAGAAAAACGGCGGCAAGAGGGCGTAGCTTCTAACCTCTCCCCGCTCTTCTGCTGGGAGGTGTCGGATCGCTGCTCGATATATCGAGAGTTCTATCCGCGTCGTCATTGCGAGCGCAGCGAAGCAATCCAGAATCTTTCCGCGGCGGGACTCTGGATTGCTTCGTCGCAAGGGCTCCTCGCAATGACGAGGAGAGAGCGCGGGTCCGTCTCCCTAACTTCCGCGTCAGAATCTGGCGCGTTTGTAAGTTGAAGGTGCCGGTCCCTTCCTCTCATCTGATCCTTCTCGCGCGGCAGAAATATCGCCGCGCAGTACGGAGGATGCTTCGATGGACAACAGGCTTTTCAAAGGCCTCACCGCGGTGACGATCGCAGCGGTGATGGCGCTCGCTTCACCGGTGCTCGCCCGTGGCGGCGGTGGAGGCGGCGGCCACGGCGGTGGTGGTTTTGGCGGCGGAGGTCATGGCGGCTTTGGCGGTGGCGGGCATTTCGGTGGCGGCGGCATGCACGCGGGAGGCTTTGGCGGCGGCATGCACGCCGGTGGCTTCGGCGGCATGCACGTTGGCGGCATGGGTGGCGCCCGTTTCGCCCATGTCGGCGGACCGGGCTTCGGCGGCGCCCGCTTCGCGCATGCGGCGATCGGGCCGCGCTTCGCTGGTTCCGGCTGGCACGGCAGGCCCTTCATCGGCCGCCACGCCTTCTTCCGGCACCACCATCGCTTCTTCTTCGGAGCACCTTTCATCTATGCCGGCTACAATGACGGCTGTTGGCGCAGGAGCTGGACGCCCTATGGGTGGCAATGGGTCAATGTGTGCGGAGACTCTTGGTACTAGCATCGCCGTACCGCACCATTGTCGCGATCGTCATCGGACGGTTCCGCTCAGCCCCGGAACGGGATAGTCTGGTGGCGATCGTCGCGCGGAGTTTGTCATGTCCGGAGGTCACCGCCGCATTCTGGTCGTCGAGGACGATGCGGAAACCGCAGGCCAGCTCGTCGAGGAGCTGACGATTTCCGGCTACGACGTCGATCTCGCCGCCACCGGGCGCGAGGCCCTCAGCCACGGCGCCGCGCGCGACTATGCCGTGATCACCATCGACCGCATGCTGCCCGACATCGACGGCATCAGCGTGATGCGCCAGTTGCGCGACGACGGCATCGCCGCGCCGTTCCTGATCATCTCCGCACTTGGCGAAGTCGACGACCGCGTGCGCGGCTTGCGCGCCGGCGGCGACGACTATCTGGTCAAGCCGTTCTCCTTCACCGAATTGCTGGCGCGGCTGGAGGCGCTCGGCCGGCGCAGCGACACCGTTGCCAAGGAGACCATCCTGCGGGTCGGCGATCTCGCCGTCGACCTGATCGCACGTAGCGCGAGCCGCCGCGGCCGGAAGATTCCGCTGTTGCCGCGGGAATTCCAACTGCTCGAATATCTCGTCCGCAACGAGGGCCGCGTCGTCTCGCGTGCGATGCTGCTCCAGCATGTCTGGGATCTGCATTTCGATCCCTCCACCAACATCATCGACGTCTATGTCGGGCGCGTCCGTCGCAAGGTCGATGATGCCCAGGCCTATCCGCTGATCCACACCATCCGCGGCATCGGATATTGTCTCCGTGCTCCTGGCTAAAACGCTCCGCTCCTCGACCTTCCGCCTTGCGCTGATCGCGATCGCAGCATTTGGGCTGATCGTCGCGGCGATCATGGCCTATGTCTATTTCGGCACGATCGCCTATGTGCAGAGCCGTATCGGCGATGCCGGCGACCACAGCAGCTTCACCGCGATGATCGAGCTCGCGATGGCCGCTGTCGCCGTGCTGATGCTGGTGCTCGCCGGGCTCGCCGCGGTGCTGGTGACGCGCCGCACGGTCGGGCGAATCGAGGAGATCAACGCCACCAGCCGCGCCATCATGATGTCGGGCCTCGACCAGCGCATTCCCTTGCGCGGCAGTCACGACGAGTGGGACCGCGTCGCCGAAAACCTCAACCAGATGCTCGACCGCATCGAGACACTGATGGGCGAGGTCAAGCAGGTCAGCGACAACGTCGCCCATGATTTGCGTACGCCGCTGACGCGCATGCGGGGCCGGCTGGAGAAGGCCTATCACGCCCCTCGCAACGGCGAGGCCGACGCGGCTCTGATTGGTGACACCATCGCCGATCTCGACGCGGTGCTCGGCATGTTTGCCTCGATCACCCGCATCTCGGAGATCGAGACCCGCGCCCGCCGCAGCGCGTTTCGCACGCTTGATCTCGCCGAAATCGCCGGCGAGGTCGTCGAGCTCTACGATGCCGCCGCCGAACAGGTCGCGACGCGGCTCAGTCTGGGCGGCGATCGCGAGGTGGCGATCACGGGCGATCGCGACCTCCTGTTCGACGCCATCGCCAATCTCGTCGACAACGCGATCAAGCACGGCTGCGAAGGCGGGCAGGTGATCGTCACCTGCCGCCGCACCGACGGCGGTGCGACGATCGCGATCGCCGACGATGGTCCCGGCATTCCCACTGATGAGCGCGATCATGTGTTCAAGCGCTTCTACCGGCTCGAACAGAGTCGCTACACCCCCGGTAACGGCCTCGGCTTAAGCTTGGTCGCCGCGGTCGCCCGCCTCCATGGCGCCGAGATTGCCCTGCACGACAACGCGCCGGGGCTGACGGTTCAGCTCAGCTTCCCGCCGCACCTGCCCTAGAGTTCGATCACGCCGCGGCGGGCCGCATGTGCCACCGCATCGGTTCGGCCGGTGGCGTCGAGCTTGTCGAGCAGCGAGCCGACATGGAATTTGACCGTGTGGACGGAAATGCCGAGCTGACGCGCGATCATCTTGTTGGAGCCACCTTCCGCCATCAACGCCAGCACATCGAGCTCGCGCTGTGTCAGCGCGATGTCCTCAGGCATGATGCGCGGATCGCGGGTGACAATCGTCGCGGCCGCCTTCTCGCCGGGTTCGGCGAGGCGAAGCCCGGCGATATGGCCGAGCAGAGCCGCCAGGCGATCGGCGAGGGCGGGATCGTCGATCTCCAAGGCCAGAACGATCTCGGGGGCGATATCCTCGCTCACGCCGCCGGCCTCTCGCCGATCGTGACCTTGAAGCTGACCGGTTCGCCGCCGCGGCGCGCCGCGATATCGACCACCGCTCCGACGCTAGCCGGACCCAGCGTCCGCGACAGCGCGCGTACGCCGGACAGCTTCTGGTCGTTGACGGCGACGATGACGTCGCCCTGGCGGATGCCGGCCGCCGCCGAAGGGCCGGCCTTGTCGACATTCATCACCATCGCGCCGACGCCGTCGTCGAGCCGGACCGGCTGCAGCCCGAGGCCGAGATATCCGCGTGCGATGCGGCCGCGCGCCTCTAACTGGGCCGCGACCCGCTCGATTGTCGCTGTCGGGATCACCAGCACACGCCTCGGGCCGAGCACGGCCATGCCGAAGGCTTCCCCCGATGCATCGAGCGCGAGGCCGCCCTGCTGGCTAGAGCGCAAGCGGACGTCGAGCTCGATCCGCGCGTCGATGTCGCCGCCGCGCAAGGAGCGCCAGCTCTTGCCGGACAGCGACACCATGCCGAGCGCGGCGCTCGGCGCATCGCGGTTGGTGGCGACAACAACCGACAACGCGCCGAGGGGCGGCACAATTGTGGCCAGCTTGACCGGGGCAATCGCGCTATCGACGCGCAGCAGTGCGACATCCGTCGTATGGTCGCGGCCTGCGATCGTGGCGGCCGCGGTGCTGCCGTCGGGGAGGCCGATCTCGACGTCGCCCTCGTCGGCCAGCGCCTCGTCGGCGGTGACGATCAGGCCGGGTTTCCAGACGAAGCCGGTGGCGCGGGAGCGATGCGAATGCACGGCGACGACGGAGGGCGCGGTGCGCGCCACGACGTCAGCGAGCGCCGACGATAGGGAGGTCAGGGGAGTTGAGTCGGTCATGGGGGGCTCCTGTAAGCTGCCCCCAATCTGGGATGTCGCGGCCGATTGTGAAACTGGCCGGATGGCCAGGAAATGAGCAGGGAAAGCTGGTCCGTAAGACCACGGCCGACGAACATGTGATTGGGAGCCGCTCACGGCAACGTGTAGCAATCGAGAAATTGCGCCGTACGGCCCTAAACCTTTCAGCGAGCCCTGACCGATGACCATCGACCTCACCCGCCGCACCCTGCTTCAACTCGCCGGCGCCGCCTCGCTTGCAATGGCGGCGGCGGGCGCGGCGCGCGCCGAGGGCGCCCCACAGGGCGGCGGTCCGACCTATGCCAGCCGCACCCCGATGCGGGTCGGCATGGTGACGCTCCGGGTGAAGAATCTCGACAAGGTCGCCGACTACTACCGCGACGTGATCGGCCTTACCGTGATGGAACGCTCGGCGAGCGCCGCCAAGCTCGGCACGGCAGGCATCGCGCTGCTGGCGCTGGAGTCCCGTCCTGATGCCGAGATCGAGCCGCGCAACGCCGCCGGCCTTTACCACACCGCCTTCCTGATGCCGACCCGCAAGGACTTGGCGCGCTGGTTGGTCGCAGCGGCCTCGCATCGTGTGCCGCTGTCGGGCTTTGCCGATCATCTCGTCAGCGAGTCCGTCTATCTCGACGATCCCGAAGGCAACGGCATCGAGGTCTATGCCGACCGCGATCCCTCGCAATGGCAGTGGAGCGAGGGCAGCGTGAAGATGGCGGCCGACGAGCTCAACATTCCCGACCTGCTGTCGCTGACCAATACGCGCGTGCCTGATTATGCCAAGGCGCCCGACGGTCTGCGCATCGGCCACATGCACCTGCGCGTCGGCGACCTCACGCAGGCTGAGCGCTTCTATCACGGTGCCATCGGCCTGGACCCGACCCGCAGCCGCAACGGTGCCGCGTTCCTGTCGTCGGGCCGCTACCACCATCACCTCGGCATGAACGTCTGGCAGAGTCAGGGCGCCGGCCAACGCGACGATCAGGCAACAGGGCTCGCCTGGTTCTCGCTGGTGACGGAGAAGCCGGACCTGCTTGCCGCGCAGGACGAGCGCCTGCGCAAGGGCGGCGCGAAAGTCACGGCGCTGGCGAATGGCGTGGAGGCGATCGATCCCTGGGGCACGCGGGTGCGGCTGATCAGGGTTTGATCGCCGGCGCGAGCGTTGGTAAGACCGGTCAGGCGCAAGCCAGTTTCCGGGATTTACAGCTGACATGTCCGATTTTCGCGGCGTCTTCCCCTATCTCGTCTCGCCCGTCGCTGCCGACGGCGCAGTGCGGACGAACGTGCTCGCAAGGCTCTGCGACGATCTGATAAGCGCCGGCGTCCACGGTCTGACCCCGCTCGGCTCGACCGGCGAGTTCGCCTATCTCAATGCCGCCCAACGCACCGCGGTCGTGCAGACCACGATCGAGGCGGCAAGGGGACGCGTGCCTGTAGTCGCGGGCGTCGCCTCCACCTCGACGGCGGACGCGGTGGCGCAGGCGAAGGCGTATCAGAAGCTCGGTGCCGACGGCATTCTGGCGATCCTGGAAGCGTATTTCCCGCTCGCCGATGCCCAAATCGAATCCTATTTTCGCGCCATCGCGGATGCCGTGGACATCCCCGTCGTGATCTACACCAATCCGCAATTCCAGCGCTCCGATCTCACCCTCGACACCATCGCGCGCCTCGCCGAGCATCCGCGCATCGGCTACATCAAGGACGCCTCGACCAACACCGGCCGGCTGCTCTCGATCATGAACCGCTGCGGCGATGCCTTGCGGGTGTTCTCGGCCTCCGCCCACATTCCGGCCGCAGTGATGCTGATCGGCGGGCTCGGCTGGATGGCGGGCCCCGCCTGTATCATCCCAAGCCAGAGCGTCGCGCTCTATGACCTCTGCAAGGCCGGTCGCTGGGACGAGGCGATGGCGCTCCAGCGCAGGCTGTGGCGCATTAACGAGGCTTTTGCCCGCTTCAACCTGGCGGCTTGCATCAAGGCCGGCTTGGCCATCCAGGGCTACGACGTCGGCGATCCCGTCCCGCCGCAGACCGCTCTCACCGCCGATGCGCGCAAGGTCGTGGAAGCGGCCTTGCGGGAGTTGGCGTAGCCATCCCCTCTCGTCATGGCCGGGCATAGCCGTCCGAAGGACGGCGTCGCTTTCGCTCGCCTATGTCCCGGCTATCCACGCGCTTCGACACGAAAAGTACGTGGATGCCCGGGACAAGCCCGGGCATGACGAAATCGCGGATATACCGCTTAAAAGCGCGGCTGGTATGCCCTTGATCGATCCGCTAAAAGGCGGCCCGCAGTTTCGAAAAGACCCTGAGGACCCCACGGAATGAACATTCTTCCCGGCAATTTGCGTTTCGGAGCGGGGCAGCCCGTCAAGCGTTTGGAAGACCAGCGACTGCTCACCGGGAAGGGACAGTTCATCGACGACAAGCCGGAAGATGGCGCGCTGTGGTTGTACCTGTTGCGCTCGCCGCATGCCCACGCGAAGATCGTCTCGATCGACACGGCCGCCGCCACGGCGATGCCTGGCGTGACCGCGGTCTACACCGGCGCCGACCTCGTCAAGGACGACATCGGAATCATCCCGACCTTGAGTATCTTCAAGCGCCCCGACGGCAAGCCGATGACGGTGCCGCCACGCCGCCTGCTGGCGCACGAAATCGTGCGCTATGCGGGCGAGGCCGTGGCCGCCGTGGTGGCCTCCTCGCGTGCCGACGCGCAGAGCGCGGCCGAAGCGATCGTGGTCGAATATGACGTGCAGCCGGCCGTGGTCGATCCCGTCGAGGCGGTCAAGCCCGGTGCGCCATTGGTGTGGCCGGAGGCGCCCGACAACATCGTCGGCGCGATGAGCTACGGCGATGCCGCCAAGGTGGACGAGGCTTTTGCCAAGGCGGCGCATACCGTCGAGCTCGATCTCGTCAGCCAGCGCCTGGTGCCGTCGGCCATGGAGCCGCGCTCGACCATTGCCGAGATCGACAAGGCGTCCGGCCGCCTTCTGCTGCATGTGCAGTCGCAGACGCCCGCCTCGACCCGCGACGTGCTGGCCGAGGCCGTGCTGAAGCGGCCGAAGGACAGCGTGCGCGTCCTGGTCGGCGATATCGGCGGCGGCTTTGGCCAGAAGACCAACCTCTATCCCGAGGACGGCATCGTCGCCTATGCCGCAACCAAGCTGAACAGGAAGATCCGTTGGCGCGGCGACCGCACCGATGAATTCGTCGGCGGCACCCACGGCCGCGATCTCACCTCGACCGCTTCCTTCGCGCTCGACGAGAAGGGCAAGGTGCTGGCCTACCGCGTCAAGTCGATCGGCTGCACCGGAGCCTACTCGTCAGGTGCGGGGAATATCATCCCGCTGGTGCTGGGGCCGTTCGTGCAGACCGGCGTCTACGATTTGCCGCTGGTGCATTTCGAGGTGAAGTCGGTGATGACCCACACCGCGCCGGTCGGTGCCTATCGTGGTGCGGGCCGGCCCGAGGCCGTGTTCATCGTCGAACGCCTGTTCGACGCGGCCGCGCGGAAAATCGGCATGGACCCGCGCGCGATCCGGAAAGCCAACTACATCAAGCCGGCGCAACTGCCCTACACCAATGCTGCGGGGCAGGTTTACGACTCCGGCGCCTTCGCGCACATGCTCGATCGCGCCGTGAAGCTTGCGGACTGGGACGGCTTTGCCGCGCGCAAGAAGGCCGCGAAGAAGAAGGGCCTGCTCTATGGCCGCGGGCTCACCTCCTATATCGAATGGACCGGCGGCCGTGCCCACACCGAAAAGGTCAGCCTGCACGCGACGTCGGAAGGCCGCGTCATCCTGCATTCCGGCACCATGGCGATGGGGCAGGGCTTGCAGACCACCTACACCCAGATGATCTCCGACACGCTCGGCATTGCCATGGACAAGATCGACGTGGTCCAGGGCGATACTGATCTGGCGACGGGCTTCGGCAGCGTCGGCTCGCGTTCGCTGTTCGTCGGCGGCACGGCGGTCGCGGTCTCCTCCAACGATCTGATCCAGAAGGCGCGCGAGAAGGCGGCGAACGTGCTGGAGACCTCGATCGAGGACATCGAATACCAGGGCGGCATGCTCACCGTGGTCGGCACCGACCGCCGCATCAGCCTGTTCGACATTGCCGAGAAAGAAGGCGGCGCGAAACTCAGCGTCGATTCCGAAGGCGAGGTCGACGGTCCGAGCTGGCCGAACGGCACCCATATCTGCGAGGTCGAGATCGACCCCGAGACCGGCGTGTCCAAGGTCGTGCGCTACACCACCGTCGACGACGTCGGTGTCGCCGTGAACCCGATGCTAGTGAGCGGCCAGATCCATGGCGGCGTCGCACAGGGCATCGGTCAGGCGCTGTATGAGGGCGTGTCCTATGATGCCGACGGCCAGCTGCTCACTGCGAGCTATCAGGACTATTGCATCCCGCGCGCCGACGACGTTCCGCCGATCGTTGTGACGCTGGACGATTCCGCGCCCTGCCGCACCAATCCGCTCGGCGCCAAGGGCTGCGGCGAATCCGGCGCCATCGGCGGTCCGCCCTGCGTCACCAACGGTGTGATGGATGCGCTCGCCGAACTCGGCATCACCCAACTGAATACGCCGCTGACGCCGCAGAAGATCTGGCAGGCGATCCGGGATGCGAAGGTGGGCGGTTAGCGGCCATTGTCGTGCTGGCTGTCGCCACAAATCCAACTCGTCGTCCCGGCCTTCGCCGGGACGACACCGAGGGTGAGGAAAAAGTTCGCGCTAAATCCCCAGCATCATCTTCGCAATAATATCGCGCTGGATCTCCGAGGTGCCGCCGAAGATCGTGTAGGCGCGGCCGTTGAGATATTCCGGTACCACCGTCAGCATCTCCTCCGGCATCGGCGGCTCATGGTTGAGCCTGTAGAGCGGGCGCATCGGCTCGACCGCGAGGGCGTCATGGCCGATCACGTCGGCGCCGAGCCGGGTCACGGCCTGGCGGATCTCGCTGTTGCGCAGCTTCAGGATCGACGACACCGCACCGGGATTCTGTCCGGTCTGCAACGCCGACAGCACGCGCAGCTCGGTCATCTCCAGCGCGTCGATGTCGACCTCGACCTCGGAGATACGCGTTGCGATGTCAGGGCTGTCGATGGCGCGCCCCGTCAGGTCGGACTCGGCAAGCTCCGCGATCGCCTTCAGCCCCTCGCGCAATTTTGCCGAGGCGATGCCGGAGCCGCGCTCGAACTCGAGCAGATATTTTCCGTAGGTCCAGCCCTTGCCTTCCTCGCCGACGCGGTTCGCCACGGGAACGCGCACGTCGTCGAAGAACACCTGGTTGACCTCGTGGTCGCCGCCGATGGTGAGGATCGGGCGCGTTGTGATGCCCGGTGTCTTCATGTCGATCAGGATGAAGCTGATGCCGTCCTGCTGCCGCGGGCCGTCGCTGGTGCGCACCAGCGCGAACATGCGGTTGGCGTGGTGGGCATGCGTGGTCCAGATCTTGGTGCCGTTGATGACGTAGTCGTCGCCGTCGCGCACCGCGCGGGTCTTCAGCGAAGAGAGATCGGAGCCGGAGCCCGGCTCGGAATAGCCCTGGCACCAATAGTCTTCGCCGGAGAGAATGCGCGGCAGGTAGAAGTTCTTCTGCTCCGCCGAGCCGAAACCGATGATGACGGGGCCGACCATCTTCACGCCCATCACGTTGACATTGGGCACCCCGGCCCGCGCACTTTCGGTCTCGAAAATCCAGCGCTGCGCCGGCGTCCAATCCGGACCGCCATGCTCGATCGGCCAGCCCGGCGCGCCCCAGCCTTGCTTGTGCAGCGTGCGCTGCCAAGCCATGCCGATATCGGGGTCGGAGAACACCGACGGCGTCAGCGCGGTCGCGCGCTTCATCTCCTCGGTGAGATTTTTCGCAATGAAGCCGCGCACCTCGCCCTGGAAGGCGCGCTCCTCGGCATTGAACGACAGGTCCATGATGCGCTCCTTGTGTCAGGCTGGCACGGTGGTGCGGCCAAGCCGGGCGTGGCGGCCATAATGGTGGGCGCTGCCGCCGAACAGCGTGTCGAAGGCGACCAGCCGCTTGAAATAAGCGCCGACCTCGAGCTCTTCGGTGACGCCCATGCCGCCGTGCAGCTGGATCGACTGCTCGCCGACGAAACGTGCGGATCTGCCGATCTTCGCCTTCGCGCCCGACGCCGCCCGCGCGCGCTCGACCGGATCGGAGTCGACCTTCAGCGCGGCGCGCAACGCCATCGAACGCGCTTCGTCGACCTGCACCGCCATGTCGGCGAGGCGGTGGCGGATCACCTGGTTGGCCGAGAGCGGCCGGCCGAATTGCTTTCGGATTTTTGTGTACTCCAGCGTGGTGTCCAGCAGCACCTGCATGATGCCGACGGCCTCGGCGCCAAGCGCAGCCATGGCGCGGTCAACAGCCCATTCGATGGCCGCCAGTGCGTCATGCCCGTTGCCGAGCAGGGCATCCTCCGGCAGTTGCACGTCCGACAGCTCGATGTTGCAGGCCCGCCCGCCGCCGAGGCGCTCGTAGTCGGAGATGGCAACATTCGGCGTCGTCGCCGGCACCAGAAACAGGCCAATCCGGGCCGACGGCCCTTGATGATCATGGATATGCGCGGAGACGACAATCTCGTCGGCGGCATGGCCATCGAGCACGGCAATCTTGCTGCCGGCAAGGCGCCAGCCTTGCGCCGTCTTGTGGGCGGTGGTTGCAACCTTGGCAAGATCGAATCGCGCCGCGCGCTCGGAATGCGCGAACGCGAGCTTCAACGATCCATCCGCGATCTTCGGCAGGATGGCCTGCTTTTGCGCCGTGCTGCCGCACCGCTCGATCAACGCAGCGCCAAGCACGACCGTTGCGATATACGGCTCCGACACCAGCCCGCGGCCGAAGGCGTCCATCAAAATGCCGATCTCGACCGCGCCGCCGCCAAGCCCGCCAAATTCCTCCGCGATCGGTAATGCCAGCCAGCCGAGTTCGGCGAATTGCGTCCACATCGCCGGGCTGAAGCCGAGCGGGTCGTTCGCCATCTTGCGGCGGTGATCGGCATCGTAGCTTTCGGCCACGAAGCGCTCCGCGCTTTCGCGCAGCAGCCGTTGCTCGTCGGTGAGATTGAGATCCATCCTGTCTACTCCGCGGCTGCCGGCGGCTTGCGCACGGAGGGGTGCAGGCCGGATGGATCGACCACCATGCCGAATTCCTGAAGATTATGCGCGTGGCAGAGCTGATGCAGCGCAAAGGCCTGGTCGATCGCGGCCGGCTGGCCCATCACGTCAACCGAGCGGTTCACGGCTTCCTTGGTCAGCTTCAGCGCAAAGGACGGTTTTGACGCTATTTTGCGCGCCAGCTCCAGCACGACGGATGAAAGCTCTGCGCGCGGCACGACCCGGTTGACCATGCCGAGCTGGTGCGCCTCCTGCGCGCTCCACGCGTCGGCCGTGAATAGAAATTCCTTGGCCTTGCGCGGGCCGAGCTCCCAGGGGTGCACGAACCATTCGACGCCGCAGACACCCATGGTGACCACGGGATCGCAGAACTGCGCATCGTCGCTGGCGACGATCAGATCGCAGGCCCAGGCCAGCATCAGGCCGCCGGCGATGCACTTGCCGTGCACCTCGGCAATGGTCGGCTTGGCGAGGTTGCGCCAGCGCCGCGTGATCTGGAGATAGATTTCCTGCTCGCGCGCGAAGCGGCCATGAGCGTTTGCTTCGGCGAAACCGCCCCAATTCCCGATCGGCGGAAAATCCACGCCGGCTTCATTCTTGCTGCCGGGCCGCAAATCATGGCCCGAGGAGAAGTGCGGACCGTTGCCGGCGAGAATGATCACCTTGACCGAATCGTCCTGCACCGCCTCATCGAAAGCGGCGCTGAGATCGTAGGTCATTTGCAGGTTCTGCGCGTTGCGCGCGTCGGGCCGGTTCATCACGATCCGGGCAATCGCCGGCTCCGGCCTCTCCACGAGGATGGTCTCGAACGAACTCATCGCGTTCCCCTGGCGTTCCCGACCCGGTATTATTGTTCCCTCAAGTTGACTATTACAGCCGGGATTAAGCAAGAGGCTTGCGTACATCGGCTGCATTTCGCGGCCTCGGCCCGGACGCAAGATGTCTGGCATCTCGCGCGCGCAATCTGGTAGCTTGCACCCGATTCCACCGGGAGAAATTTGATGCGCAAGATCCTGACCGTACTGGCGGCGCTGGCCTCGTTGAGCCTCACCAATTGCGGCTACAACGCGATCCAGAGCGAGGACGAGCAGATCAAGGCCAACTGGTCCGAGGTCGTGAACCAGTATCAGCGCCGCGCCGATCTCGTGCCCAATCTCGTCAACTCGGTGAAGGGTTTTGCGCAGCAGGAGAAGGACGTGCTGCTCGGCGTCACCAATGCCCGCGCCAAGGTCGGCAGCATCCAGGCGACGCCCGAGGTGCTGAACGATCCCGCCGCATTCCAGAAATTCCAGGCCGCCCAGGGCGAGCTCTCCGGCGCGCTGTCGCGGCTGCTCGTGGTCACCGAGAACTACCCGCAGCTCAAGTCGGATGCGCTGTTCAAGGATTTGATGTCGCAGCTCGAGGGCACCGAGAACCGCATCACGGTGGCGCGCAACCGCTACATCAAGGCGGTCCAGGACTACAACGTCACCATCCGGTCGTTCCCGAGCAACGTCACCGCGATGATGTTCGGCTACAAGGAGAAGCCGAACTTCACGGTCGGGAACGAGAAGGAAATCTCGACCGCACCGAAGGTCGATTTTAATCCGGCGCCCGCGCCGTCGAAGTAAGTGCCTTCGACTCCGATGCATACCCCACCCACCACTGTCATTCCCCGCGAAGGCGGGGAATCCAGTACGCCGCGGCTTCACCGTATCCCGCTGGCGTCTCTGGAATACTGGATCGCCCGGTCAAGCCGGGCGATGACAGCCCATGAGTGGCGAGCGATAGTCGCTGTCGCATTCTCATTCTTCCTCACCTTTGCGCTTCCCGCCTCGGCCGATGTCGCCATACCCCAACTCACCGGCCGCGTGGTCGATCAGACCGGCACGCTCTCCAGCGGTGACATCGCCGCGTTGTCGCAAAAGCTGCAGGACTTCGAGACGCGCAAGGGCAGCCAGGTCGCCGTCCTGATCGTGCCGACGACGGATCCGGAGACGATCGAGCAATTCGCGATCCGCGTTGCGGAGGCCTGGAAGATCGGGCGCAAGAAGGTCGATGACGGCGCCATCCTCGTCGTGGCCAAGAACGACCGGCATTTGCGCATCGAGGTCGGTTACGGCCTCGAGGGCGCGCTCACCGACGTCACGTCGCGGCGCATCATCGATGAAGCCATCACGCCGAAATTCAGGAGTGGCGATTTCGCCGGTGGCATCACGGCGGGCGTCGACCGCATGATCCGCGTCATCGATGGCGAGCCGCTGCCGACGCCCTCGCGCAGCGTGAATTTCGGCGATTGGAACGACGTCGAGCCGCTTTTTTACTTCCTGCTGTTCGGCCCGCTGGTCATCGGCGGAATCCTGCGCTCCATGTTCGGGCGGCTGTTCGGTTCGGGGATAACCGGAGCGATCGTTGGTGTCCTCGCCTGGTTCGTGATCGGCTCTGCGGTCATCGGGTTGGGCGTCGGTGTGCTCGGCGCCGTCCTGACGTTTATTGCCGATCTGTTTGGGGCGGGATCGGGCACGGGATCCTCGCGTCGCGGCTCGTGGTCGAGCGGCTCGTCATCCGGCGGCTGGAGCGGCGGGTCGTCGTCGAGCGGCGGCTTCAGCGGCGGTGGCGGCAGTTTTGGCGGCGGCGGCGCTTCGGGGAGCTGGTAGGTCATGAGCATCAGGCGCATCACCCGGCATCTGCTCCAGCACCATTGGCGCGCCAAGCAGGTGTTTCCGAAGGCCGTGCTCGACCGCATCGAGCAGGCGATCAACCGCGGCGAAGCCATGCATTCCGGCCAGGTGCGGTTCGTGGTCGAAGGCGCGCTCGACGGCGGTCCGCTATTTCGCAACCAGCCGGCGCGCGAGCGCGCGCTCGACGTCTTCTCGCAACTGCGCATCTGGGACACCGCGCACAACAACGGCGTCCTGATTTATCTCCTGCTCGCCGACCGCGATGTCGAGATCATCGCCGACCGCGGTATCGATGCGAAGGTTGGTCGCGAACGTTGGGAGAGCATCTGCCGCGCGATGGAGGCGGAGTTCAGATTAGGGCAATTCGAACGCGGCGTGATCGACGGCATCGAGGCGGTGTCCCGCGAGCTGGCAAGGCATTTCCCGCCGCAGGGCCCGCATGCGAACGAGCTGCCGGATGCGCCGGTGGTGATGTAGTCGCTACAAGCAGGCGGTGATGGAGCCCCGCTGTCGTCCTGGCGAAAGCCAGGACCCATTACCCCAGGGAGGGAGAAGTTTGGCGAAGATTCATCGTTCGGTACGCCTGCTGCGTACGGCCGATGGACCTCGCGGTATGGGTCCTGGCTTTCGCCAGGACGACGTTGTGGGGACATCGGTGCTTCGCCTCGCGGGCACACGCAGCCGCACGCCCACCTAATCGTCCAGCTTGTTCAGATCCCGCACCGACTGCATGATCGGCTCGAAGTTCGAGCGCGCATCCAGCGCTTCGAACAATTGTGCGGTGTCCTCCAGCAAGCCGTGCGACCGCGCAATGGCGATACGCACGTCTTCCTGTGGCGCGTCCGATAGCCGGCCGTGGCCTGAAAGCAGGATCCTCGCGTTCAATCCCTTCAGCCGCTCCAGCGACTCGATGTAGTCGGCGATGCTGCCGGAGCCGAACACGCCGCCCATCACGCCGCCGGGCATGAGCGTATCGGCGGCGAACAACAGCCCCTTGTCCTGATCGAACAGCGTGATGCAGGCCGAGGTGTGGCCGGGCGTGTGCATCACGTTGAGACGGAAATTGCCGAGGTCGATCAGATTGCCTTCCTCGAGCCAGATGTCGATATTAACAGGCACGTTCGGCTCGTTGAACATCTTTCGCAGCATCGAGAAGTCGTCGCGCAGCATGATCTTGTTGGCGGCGAGGCGATGGGCGGCGACGAAGGTGCGGCGCTCGTTGAAGTGCCAGGCTGCGCCGATGTGGTCGAGATGCTCGTGGCTGAGCACCACCATGTCGATCTTCTCCGGCGGGCAGCCGACGAAGTTCAGGCATTCGACCATCGCCGCATAGTTCGAGGATAGCCCGGTATCGATCAGGATGGTTCGCGCCGAGCCGCGCACGAGATAGACGTTGGCGGCGCGATTGGAGAAACGGATCTGGTAGACGTCGTCCGCCGCCTGGATCAGCGAGCAGGTGTCGTTCTTCATCAGGACCGGAAAGGCCGTCGGCTTGCCGTCGCTCATGATTGGGCCGCCCGGTAGTTGACCGCGTTGGCGGCGCGCAGGCGTTTCGACAGCGCGTCCATCACCATCAGCGCAAACGCCGGCTGCTGGCTGACGAGATAGACGAAGCGGGCATGGTTGACCCTCATCACCTTGGTGTTCGGCGCCGCCGCGATCGCGGTCGCCGAACGTGCGGAGCCGTCGATCACGGCCATCTCGCCGAAGAATTCGCCCTTGCCGAGTTTGATGATGCTGGTCTTGCTGGCGCCGCTGAACCTGGCGATCTCGACCTCGCCGTCAAGGACAACGTACAGCTCGCGGCCGGTCGAGCCCTCCTCGAAAATGATGTCATCGACGCCAAACTCGTTGATGCACTTCTCGATCGTCATGACACCCCCAAGGGCTCTGCAGCCGTTCTGGCTGACAGGACAGTCATGTTAGCGGGGTAACAGGGGCGGGCAACAGCTCCTTCGGCGAGAGCGTGGCCTACCGCAGGGCAGCATCGGCTGACAATTTGTTGCACAGCGCCACATCGGTTCCACTTTCCCGGCCCAATTCGGCCCCGGATGAATTCCTAAAATTTTGGTAAGCGGGTCCGCAGGTAAGGAATTCGCAAGCAATGAAAGTTACCAAAAGGTCAACCGAGACTGGAGTATTTGAGCCGTGAGCGAACCAATGCCCGAGCAGGCCGCCCAGGATACTGGCGTCGTCGAAGCCGCAGCGACCGTGCCGCAGGCCATCGAGGCTGCTGCCGGCATCGAGGCCCCCTCGATTGCCCCCGACCACGAGACGCCGCCCAAACCCGACCTGGCCAAGGTCGAGCCCCCAAAAATCGAGGCATCGAGGATCGAGACGCCGAAGTTCGAAGCCAAAGCCGAGACCAAGCCTGAAACCAAGTCCGAGCCAAAGCCCGGCAAGCTCATCGTCATGGCACCCGCGGAGCGGTCCTGGGACCGCGAGGAGTTCGCGCCGCATGTGAAAGCAGACGAGCCGCGCGAGACCGGCGGCAAGCGCCGCCTGTCGGCGATGGCCGCGGTGGTGGCGATTGCGGCCAGTGTCGGCGCCATCAGCGGCGTGCTCGCGACCGCAGGGATGATGCACTTCGCAAGCCCCGCGCCGGCACAGGTTGCCGACACCGGCGCGCTGGAATCCTCGGTCGCCCGGATCGATGCCGATGTCGTCGCGCTCAAGGCCAACGTCGAGCACACGTCCAAGACCGGCCTCGGCCAGTTCAACCGCACCAACGACCGCCTCGACAAGCTCGAGAAGGCGCAGGCCGAGCCGATGGCCAAAATCGCGAAACTGTCCGAGACCGTCGACAAGCTCCGCGCCACCCCGCCCGCGGCGCCCGCCCAGGCCGCAGCCGCCGTGCCGGCCCGTGAGACCACCGGCTCGATCGCACCGGCGCAGGTTGCGACCGCGGCAGCTGCGCCAGTTCCCGCCGCACCCAAGACCGAAATCGGCCGGCTGCCGACGGTCGAAGGCTGGGTGCTGCGCGACGTCTCCAACGGCGGCGCACTGGTCGAGGGTCGCAATGGCCTCTACGAGGTCTATGCCGGCGACCCCATCCCCGGCGTTGGCCGTGTCGATGCGATCCGCCGTCAGGACGGCCGCTGGGTGGTCGTCACCAGCAAAGGGCTGATCGTCGCGCGCTGAGCGGCTCATCATCCGACTTTCGAAGAGGCGCTTCACCACGATGTGAAGCGCCTTTTTTGCTTGAATAGCCGTCCCTGCGCGGTGTTACCTGAGGCATGAGCCGCGCCTTGCGAATTCTCGTTGCCGCCGCCGTATTTTTCGGCGGCATCGTATCGTTGTTGGCCGCGGAGAACGCGCAGCTGGCGCGCGGCACGGCGATCACCGATCCCGATCTCCTGCGCGAGCTCGACCAGCACGACGCACTCACGATCTCGCGCCTGTTGTGGCCGGAGCGGAACGCGAACTTTCCGCTGACGACCGATCTGATGTTTTCGTGGTTGTCGCAGCTCAAGGAGATTCCTCCCGCGATCGAAGCGGAGATCGACCGCTACGTCGCGCGGCAGAAGGCGGCATATCCGACCGAGACCATCGGCGTCGGCGAGGGCTTTGACGTGCAATTGTTCGATCGGTCCAATCTGAAATCCCGCGACACCCGTTTCGTGCTGGCCGGCATCGTCAACCGCATGGACCGGGCCTATGTCTCGGAAGAGTCTTGCGGCGAGATCAGGCTGATCTATCGTCTCGCGCGTTTCGAGACCAAACCGGATGGCGGCAGGACTGCCACGCGGCTGCCGATGACGCTCAATCTGGTGATGAAGGCGCGCGACGCGCGCCAGATGGACGGGAACGGCAAGCCGATCACCTGCGCCGAGGTCGCGCGACGCTGGCTCGGCAATGGCGATTGGCAGGGGCTGATCGGCAGCGACTTCTTCCCTTACGATGCGATGCTCGATCGCATCGAGACTAACATTCAGATCTCGGTTGCGGCGAAATCAGCGCTGCACGATTTCCGCTCCGACTATCTGCTCAAGGTGTTCAAGTACGACGCCGCCTCGAAGACGTTCGAGGAAGCGACGCTGGAGAACCAGATCGACCGTGACCGCATCCTCACGGACGACGCGCTCCGGCGCGACTTCAGGGATTGGCTGCTCGCGCCCGATCATCTTCGCGACTTCGATCGCGGCACGGTGCTGATCCCGGAAAAGTTCCTGGCCAAGGCTGCGGTGGTGCCGACGCCCGCCGGCCTCGATGCGTCTCCGTTGCAGCCGGAGTTCGGGATGATGCAGGGGGAGGGCAACGGAGAGGGGCAAGGCGAGCCGGTCTTCTCCGACAGCGACGTGGTCGGTGCGTTGAAGCAAGCGGCCGCGCGCGGCGACATGCAGAACGTCCGCTCGGTCGCGGGCTTCCAGCGCCGCCTCAACGACGTCACCTGTGCCGGCTGCCACCAGACCCGCGGCATCGGCGGCTTTCATTTCCCGGGCGTCGATTGGCTTACGGACAAGCCGTCCAATGCGACCATCGTGCCGGCCTCGCCGCATTTTCTTGGCGACCAGATCCGCCGCCGCGACATCCTGACCGCGATGGCCGCGGGCAAACGTCCTGATTTCTCACGCGGATTTGCCAGCCGGCCGCAGACCCGCGGCAGCACTGAGCTGGCGGGGACCGAATATCAGGACGGCTGGGGCGCGCATTGTTCCCTGGAAAATGCAGGATCGGGATCGGCCGACAAGAGTTTTACGTCATGGAGCTGTGCTAAAGGGCTGACCTGTCAGGCTGCCGCGGCCTCGCGCCGCATCGGCATGTGCTTCATCAAGACGCGTTAAGCCCACAAGCGATTTGGATGAACCCATGACGAATACGAGCGAAGCCAACAAGGAGCGCAATCGCGAGATCGCGCAGAATGAAGAGGCCAAGCAGGTTACCGGCAGCATCCGCGTCAGCACCTGGGCGGTCGCGGTCGTCGTCATCATCGGCGGAATCCTGTTCACGCTCGGCTGGCTCGCGCTGAAGTAGTCGGCGCCCTCACTTCGCGTAGTTCGTCATGCGCTTGCCGGGCAGCAGCTCGTAGGCCGGCTTCCACCCGGGCAGTGCGGCCATGCGGCCAAGCCAGGCCTGGATGGCGGGATAGCTTTCCGCGAAATCGAAGCCGTGCTCGTCGCTCGGATAGTGCAGATAGGCCATCATCGAGATATCGGCGACGGTCGGCCTGATGCCGATCGCAAATTGATTGTGCTGCAGATGGCCGTCGAGAATGCCGAGAAAATCCTCGAGCCGCCGGCGGAAATGTTTCAGCACTTGCGGATCGTTGCTTTGCGTGAAGGCGCGCATGAAGCGGTAGGTCGCCATGTAGCCGGTGAGCTTGTGGTTGTCCCAGAACAGCCAGCGCAGCAGCTCGAACTTTTCCCCCTCGGTCTCGGCACCGAAACGCCCGTACTGCTCGGCAAGCTTGAGCAGGAGAGGCGCGGTCTGCGTCATCTTCACACCGTCGATCTCGAGCACAGGAATTTCGCCCATCTCGTTCACGCTCTTGCGCCATTCCGGCGTGCGCGTGACGCCGCCGCCAAAGTCGGTCCAGACCGGCTCGAACCCCTCGCCGCAAAGCGTCAGCATCAGCGCCAGCTTGTAGCTGTTGCCGGATTCGGGGAAGTAGTGCAGGCGGTAGCTGGGCATGGGACCTCGCGATTGCTTTGCCAATTGTTATACCGCGATCTCCCGACGTCGTCATTGCGAGCGTAGCGAAGCAATCCAGCAATGCATCCGCGGCGGGATTCTGGATTGCTTTGCTGCGCTCGCAATGACGGGGTTATGGCAGCGTATCGCCTTACCCCACCGCCCCCTGCGACCGCAGCCGCTTGATCGCCGCCTCGTCGTATCCCGCGCCACGCAAAATCTCGTCACTGTGCTCGCCGACGCCGGGCGGCTTGCGCGGCTGCACTTTCTTGGCGCCGTCGATCCAGATCGGGCTTGAGATGGTGAGCATGGTGTCGTTCTCGAACGGCACCAGCACCTCGTTGTCGAGCATCTGCTTGTCGTTCGGGATGTCGTCCAAAATGCCGACGATGCCGAACACCAGTCCGTTGCCGTCGAGGATCTTGCGCCATTCCGCGAGATCCCTGGTTGCAAAGGTCTCGTCGAAGATCTTGATCAGCTCGACAGAGCGGGCGTGGCGGTCGGGTTTGGTGGCGAAGCGCGGATCGGTGATGAGGTCTTCGCGGCCAAGACACCTGGCCAGCGTCGGAAACTGCTTCTCCTCGCTCAGCAGCGACAGGATCAGCCAGCGGCCATCCTTGCACTGGTAGTGGTTGGCGACCGCGTTCAACGCGCGTTCGCGCGGCCGCCGCTCGGCAAACTTGGCGCCGCAGAGCTTTGCCTGCGCCAGCACGCTCGCAGCCCACACGCCGTTTGCCATCAGATTGGAGGCGACATGCGAGCCCTTGCCGGTCTTCTCGCGCTGATAGAGCGCGGTGACGATGGCGCCGTAGAACGCCATGGCGCAGGGATGGTCGCCCATGCCGGCGACCGAGCGGGCCGGCGTCGTGTCGGTGTCGGCGCGGACGAGGTCCATCAGGCCGGAGCGCGCCCAATAGGCGTTGCTGTCGAAGCCGGGCTTGTTGGCCTCTTCGCCTTTTTCGCCATAGCCGGTGAAGGAGGCGTAGATCAGCCGGTCGTTGAGATGGGCGAGGTGGTCGTAGGTGATGCCGAGTTTGGTGCGCACCGGCGGCGGCATGTTGGTGATGAAGACATCGGCCTCTTCCACCAGCTTGTAGAGCACGGCCTGCGCTTCCGGCTTGGCGAGGTCGAGCGCGATGCTCTTCTTATTGCGGGCCTCCAGCAGCCAGGCGAAATTGTGCTCGCTGGTCGGATAGCCCGGAATGTTGGGCAGATTGCGGTAGGGATCGCCGGCACCGGGCGGTTCGATCTTGACGACATCGGCGCCGAAATCCGACAGCACGGTCGCGGCCGCTGGTGCTGCGATGAAACTCGCGCAATCCAGCACCTTGAGCCCTGCAAAAATGCCCTTTTCCATCGCCGCGTTGCTCCCTCGCTCGTGTTGTTTCCCGCGCGCTGGAATTGGCGAGGGCCACGTCACGGGCAGCATTAGACCGATGTTTCGGCGGGATGCAACGCTCCTCGCCGCGCCTCACTCATCCCCTGCGAGCAGGGCAGCGTTGCCGCCGGCTGCTGCGGTGTTGATCGTCACGGTCTGCTCGGTCGCGAAGCGCGCGAGGTAGTGCGGGCCGCCGGCTTTCGGGCCGGTTCCGGACAGGCCGTTGCCGCCGAACGGCTGCACGCCGACGACAGCGCCGATCATATTGCGATTGACGTAGATGTTGCCGATCTGGACGCGGTCGACGATCGCCTCGATCGTATCGTCGATGCGGGAGTGGATGCCGAGCGTCAACCCGTAGCCGGTGCGCTCGATGGCTTGCAGGACGCGTTCGAGATGTTCCGCACGATAGCGCGCAACGTGGAGGATCGGGCCGAACACCTCCGAGGTCAGCTGGCCGGCATCGCCAAGCTCGAAAATATGCGGCGCCACGAAGCAGCCCTCCGGCGCGGTGCCGGCAAAGTGCAGCCGTGCCTCTCTCTTCATCCGTGCGATATGTGCATCGAGGCGCTGCTTGGCCTCGCTATCGATCACCGGACCGATATGGGTCGCGACGTCGCTCGCGTCACCGATCTTCAACTCGCGCGCCGCGCCCGCGATCATCTCGATCATGCGGTCGGCGACGTCCTCCTGCACGAACAGCAGCCGCAGCGCCGAGCAGCGCTGGCCGGCGGAACGAAACGCCGAGGTGACGACATCGTCTGCGACCTGCTCGGGCAACGCAGTCGCATCCGCGATCATGGTGTTGATGCCGCCGGTCTCCGCGATCAGCGGCACGATCGGCCCGTCCTTGGCCGCCAGCGCCCGATTGATGCTGCGCGCGACCTCGGTCGAGCCGGTGAAGACGATTCCGGCGATACCGGGGTGCGCCGTCAGCGCGGCGCCGACGCGGCCGTCGCCGGCGACGAGATGCAGCGCGCTTGCGGGGATGCCGGCCTCGTGCAGCAGCCGCACCGCCTCGACCGCAATGCGCGGGGTCTGCTCTGCGGGCTTGGCCACCACGCTGTTGCCGGCCATCAGCGCCGCCGTGACCTGGCCGAGGAAGATCGCCAACGGAAAATTCCATGGCGAGATCGCCACGAAGACGCCACGGCCGCGCATGGCCAGCGCGTTGCTCTCGCCGGTCGGCCCCGGCATCGCCACATCGTTGCCGAACAGCTTGCGGCCCTGCGCGGCGTAATAGCGGCAGAAATCGGCGGCCTCGCGCAGCTCCGACAGCGCATCGTCGAGCGTCTTGCCGCCCTCGCGTTGCAGCAGCGCGATGAAATGGGGCGCGCGGTTCTCCAGAAGATGCGCGGCCTGCTCTAGCGCCGCCGCGCGCGTGGCTGCGGGTGTCCGGCTCCAGGCGGCAAAGCCGGCGCGCGCTGCAGCCACTGCCGCATTGGCCTGATCCGGCGTTGCGTTCGCGATCGGCTTGAGGTCGATCGTCTCGGCTTTGACATCCGTCAGCAACCGGTCGAGCGCGGCGCGCGCGCCGAATTCGACGCCGCGCGAATTCCGCCGCTCCGGCGCGAACAGATCGCGTGGCAGCGGAATTTTCGGATGGGCCGCCTGCTGCGGCCGGACGATGGCATCCGCCGGACGTTGCAACAGCGCCGTAACAGGCACGCGGTAGTCAGCCGCCTGCGCCACGAAGGAGGAGTTGGCACCGTTCTCCAACAGTCGCCGCACCAGATAAGCGAGCAGGTCGCGATGGCTGCCGACCGGGGCGTAGGTGCGGTAGGCGATCTCGGGGCGGTCCTTGGCGAGCTGCTCGTAGAGTGCCTCGCCCATGCCATGCAGGCGTTGGAATTCGAAGCCGCCGTTGGCGCCGGCAAGCTCCAGCACCGTCGCGACGCTCAGCGCGTTGTGGGTGGCGAATTGCGGGAAGATGCGCGGCCGCAGGCTCAACAGCTTTTGAGCACAGGCGACGTAGTTCAGATCCGTCATCGCCTTGCGCGTGAACACGGGATAGCCGTCGAGCCCGCGCTCCTGCGCGCGCTTGATCTCGGTGTCCCAATAGGCGCCCTTGACCAGCCGCACCATTAGCTTGCGGTCATGCGCGCGGGCGAGCGCATCGACATAGTCGATCACGTCGCCGGCGCGCTTCTGATAGGCCTGGATCGCGAGGCCAAATCCGTCCCAGCCGGCAAGCGAGGGATCGGCGAGCGTTGCCGCGATCACGTCGAGGGACAATTCCAGCCGGTCGGCTTCCTCGGCATCGACGGTGAAGTTGAGGTCATGGCTCTTGGCGCGCTGCGCGAGGTCCAGCAGTTGCGGCACCAGTTCGGCCATCACGCGCTCGCGGCTGATCGCCTCGAAGCGCGGATGCAGCGCCGAGAGCTTGACGGAGATGCCGGGCCGGTCGGGCAGGAGGTGGTGACCCGCCGCCTTGCCGATGGTCAGAATCGCGCTGGCATAGGCGTCGAAATAGCGCTTGGCGTCAGTGGCCGTGCGGGCGCCTTCGCCGAGCATGTCGAAGGAATAACGCTGCCTCTCACCGGAGCGCGGCCGGGCCCGCTCCAGAGCCTGCGCGATGGTCTCGCCCAGCACGAAATGATTGCCCATCAGCCGCATCGCCTGGCGCGTGGCGGTGCGCACGGCGGGTGCGCCCAGCCGCTTCACCAGCCGGCCGATGGTGCCGTCGGGCGTCTCGCCGGGCTGGATCACCCGCGCGGAGAGGCCCAGCGCCCAGGCCGAGGCGTTGACCAGGAAGGCGGTGGACTTGGTCTCGTGGTGGATGAAGTCGCCCTCGCCGAGCTTGTCCTCGATGAACTGGTCGGCGGTGCGCGCGTCCGGCACGCGTAGCAGCGCCTCGGCCAGCACCATCAAGGCCAACCCTTCCTTGGTCGAGAGCGCGAACTCCCGCAGCATGTCCTCGACCCCACCAAGCCGGTCGTCGCGCTTGCGGACGGCTTCGATCAGCCGCGTCGCGGTGCGATCGATCCGCGCCTCCTGCGGCGCGCCGAGACGCGCAGACGGCAAAAGGCGCGCGGCGATATCGGCATCATCGGGCGCGTAGGCGGCGGAGAAGGGAGGCGGAATGTTCGGCATGGCGTGTCCTGTGGCTGCAATCCAGGATAATGCTCACGCGACCTTAGCTCGATGGACAATTTAGCTCATTCGGCTTAGAAAATGAAGCTATCCAGCAATTTGCCCTTATGAAATATGGAATTAGATCGAACCGACCGGAAGATCCTCTCGATTTTGCAGCAGGACGGGCGAATCGCCAATGTCGAGCTCGCGGAGCGCATTGGGCTGTCGCCGACCTCGATCGGCGAACGGCTGAAGCGTTTGCAGCGAGAGGGCTTTATCGAAGGCTATGGCGCACGACTCAACCCGCACCGGCTCGGCCTCGGGCTCCTGGTGTTCGTCGAGGTGCTGCTCGACAAGACCACGCCCGACAATTTCGAGCGTTTTGCCCGCGCGGTGAAACTCGCGCCCGAAGTGCTGGAATGTCACATGGTTGCCGGCGGCTTCGACTATCTTGTGAAGGCGCGGCTGGCAGACATGACCGCGTATCGGCGCTTCCTCGGCGAGACCTTGCTGTCGATGCCCGGCGTGCGCGAAACGCGAACCTATGCGGTGATGGAAGAGATCAAGCGCGACGCACCGTTGCCGGTGGACTAACGAAGTGCCGTCGCGATTGTCATTGCTGTGGCGTCGAACGGGCGGTCTTCGCGGGACAAATAGTTCTCCGTGTGCAATCGCAACGCCTGTCGTCGAATGCACTGACCGTCTTCTGAAATTTCTTGGCCCCGCTCCCGGATCGATCCGGGAGTTAGCAACAGCCGGCGGGCTTATACTTTGAGGTTCTCTGCGGAGCTTTTGCCTCGGTTTGCGATCTCTTCATATTCCACCGTCTGTCCTTCGTTCAGGGACGACAGACCGGCTTTCTGCACTGCCGAGATATGCACGAACACATCCTTGCCGCCCGACGCAGGCTGGATAAATCCATAACCCTTCGTCGGGTTGAACCACTTGACCGTACCTTTAGCCATCACGACTTCTCCGCGGGTCTTCCTCCGAGATCGCGAACCGCCAGTCCCCGCCAACCGGCCGGTTCGGTCCTAATACGATACGCGGAATGTGGCTGGCTTGGTAGCTCAAACCACATCCGCCTTTCGCCGAATTCCGCTCAACTTCGCGGCGGTTTTGCCGGATTTGCCCGTTTCGCGGTCACTTGGTCCGCGCGCCGCGCGCCATCCGTCAATAAGTCGCGGCCAGATAATCGACGATCTTGCCGACATCGGCATCGTCGATCGGGGCGCCATAGACCTTCATCATCTTGGTCACCTCGGCCTGCCAGAAAGCTTTCTTGTCCTTCATCAGCGGCTGCGTGTTGATGTAGTCGGCGGAGTGGCAGGCGCTGCAATTGCCCTGCACGACTTCGAGGTTGGGGCCTGGCTTGAAGGCCGCGACCTCATCGGGGGTCTTGTAGTTGACCGGTGCTGCAAGTGCCGAACCCACCACGGCGGCGAGGGCGAGCGTGATGGCGAGGAAAACGGTGCGCTGCATGATCATTCCCCTCAAGCCACGGTGACGCGGACGGTTTCGACGACGTTGCGCAAGTAACCCGCCGGATTCCAGCGCGGCGTATCCGGCTGGGTTTCGCCGCCATTGCCGGTGGCGCGCACCTTGAGCTCGTGAGAGCCCGCCGCGAGCTTCACCGGCAGCGTCCATTCACGGAACGAGTATTTGCCAAGGTCCTTGCCGAGCTTGGCGCCGGTCCAGGTCTTGCCGCCGTCGGTGGAGACCGCGACCTCCTTGATGCCCTTGCCGCCGTCGAAGGCGATGCCGCGCAGCGTCGTGCCGCCTGCTTTCAGCTTGGCGCCGTCGGGGACGCTGGTGATGAAGGAACGGATCGTGAAGCGGTTGATCGGGATCGTCGCCTTCGGCGCGGTGCCCGGCTCGACCGCATTGTTCGGGGTGTCCGGAATGCGATAGGCCGACTTCATCCAGAAGCCATCATAGACATTGTCGACGACGGTGATCTCGTTGAGGTGCTTGACCCAGTAGGTGCCGAAATAGCCGGGCACGATCAGGCGCAGCGGAAAGCCGTTGAGGAACGGCAGGTCTTCGCCGTTCATGCCATAGGCCAGCATCACCTCGCCGTCGCTGGCGTGATCGATATCGAGCGCCTTGACGAAATCGGGCGTCTTGTCGCTGACCGGACCGTCCATGCCGTTGAAGGTGACCTGCTTGGCGCCGCTCTGCACGCCCGCCATCGCCAGCACGGCCTTCAGCGGCACGCCGCGCCAGCGCGCATTGCCCATCGCCCCGTTGGCGAGCTGGCCGCCGGCGACGCGCGGATCCAGGAAGCCGCGGCTGTTGCCGGAGCACTGGTTGACGGCGACGATCTCGGTCGCCTTCATCTTCCGGATGTCCTTCAGCGACAGCTTGAGCGGCTTGTCGACCTTGCCCTTGACCTCGAGCGTGAACTTGTCGGGGTCGAGATTGTAGGGCAGGTCGGAAAGGTGATAGCGCACGAAGAATGCGTTATTCGGCGTGATCGGGCCGTCGTTGAAGACCGCGAACGGCGTCTCGAGCTGCGGCGGGCGGCTGGTCAGGCCGATCATCGGCCGCTTCTGCGGATATTTCACCAAGGGCCGTTCGCCATTGGCGAAGGGCAGGGTGACAGTGTCGAGTGCCAGCGCCTTGGCCGGGTTCAGTGCAGTCGCAACAGCGGCAAGGCCCGCTCCTTTGAGCAGGTCGCGTCGATCGAACATGTGGTCTCCTCCCGGAGCTTTTCGTTGATCGCGGTCATCACCGCAATCTCGCGCTCATGTGTCGCAACGACTCAGTTGAAGTCAATTCGTGCTTTCGCAGCAGGCCCATGCCGTTGCGTTGCAGCAAGCCGGTGTTACGCCGCGATGTTTTTCGTTGGATAACTCGATCTCGACGCAGGCTCGGTGCACCTCGCCCGCTTGCGGGAGAGGTCGCGCCGAAGGCGCGGGTGAGGGTTCTCTCCTCTGGGGATTGTCCCTGTGCGGAGACACCCTCTCCCCAACCCTCTCCCGCAAGCGGGAGAGGGAGAGCACCGCCTTCGTGGCTGCCTCACGCCGCGACGCGTTCGCCGTGGTCAACGAGCGCCGACAGCTCCCTGGCGTCCGCGACGACGCGCACGGCCATGGGTTCGTCGCGGCCGCGGATCGCGACCTCCTGCTGCGGCAGCGCATCGTCGGCAAGGCCGGCGGTGCGGCGGACTTCCTCTGAGACGATCGCTTCGCAGGCCAGCGTCTTGGTCATGTCCTGGAGGCGGGCTGCGACGTTGACGGCATCGCCCAGCGCTGTGAAGACGATGTGATCGCGATAGCCGATGTCGCCGATGATGACTTCGCCGCCGTGGATGCCGATGCCGAAGCGGATCGGCTGGCGCAGATCATGGCTCAGGAGCTCGTTGAGCTCGTCGATTTGCCTGGCGATGCCGGCGGCGGCCTTCAGCGCCTGCCGGCAGGCCTCTTGCGGATCGGCGCTCAGTCCGAACAGTGCCAGCATGCCGTCGCCCACGAATTGGTTCGGCTGGCCGCCATTCTCGATCACGGCCTGCGAGACGGCGCCGAGAAAGCGGTTGACGATGAACACGGTGTCGAACGGCAGCCGCTTCTCGGCCAGCTGCGTCGAGCCGCGCATGTCCACGAACAGACTGACGAGATAGCGCTCCTGGCCGATTCTGGCGGGCGTTGAGGCCTGTGTGTTCGCCGACAGGGTATGCGCGGTGAAGAGCTGGAAGAAGGAGAGATCCGACGTCGGCCGCAGCTGGCAGGCGAGCCTGATCGAGGGGTCACTGGTGCCGACACGGGTGAGCACGAACGCCTCGCGCTGCGACGGCTCGGGCAGGGCGCCATGATCGCCGATGATGCGGATGCGGCAGGTCGAGCAGCGGGCGCGGCCGCCGCAGACGCTGGCATGCGGCACATTGTGGCGCAGGCTCGCTTCCAGCACGGAGAGGCCTTTTGGCACCCGCACTGTCTTGCCGTTGCCGTAGGACAGCGCGATCATGCCGCCGCGCCGTTCGCGCAGGGCGCGCACGCCGCGCGCCAGCAGCGCCAAAGCGAGCAGTCCGAGATAACCGGCGGTGAGGCCACCGGTGATGCGGTCGAGCGTCGCTGCCTCGGCCGTCGTGCCGACCTGGCTGCGCGTGAGATTGTGCGTCCGCCATTCCCCGTCGTCGGCCTCGACCTCGACGCTGCGGCCACCTTGGTAGACACCCAGCAGCGACAGCGTCGGGATCAGCACAGCAGCCGCGAGCAGATAGGGGGCCGCGCGCGTGAAGAACGGTTTGAGGCGAAGCCAGAAATAGATGCCGATGCAGCCGTGCACCCAGGCGATGAGAAGCAGGACCGTCATGGTCCAGATACGGTTCGACGCGACGAAGAACAGATAGAGTTCCTGCGGATAGAGTTTTTGGTGTCCGTAAAGCGTCTGGCCGAGCCGCACCCCGATCACATGCGCCATGACCAGCGCGGGGATGCTCAAGCCCAGCACGAGTTGCAGCGGCTCGACCGTCCGCCAGCGGAACTGCCGGCGCTGATACAACGCGTAGATGCCGAGCCCCATATGCGTGAGCGCCGCCGTGTAGAACGTGATCGCAACCGGCAGGAACTGCCAGAACAGCGTGTGGTAGTAGACCCCGATCTCCATGGCATCGACCGAGATGTTGCCGAGCGCATGGTTGAGGAAATGGCTGATGACATAGGCGAACAGGATCACGCCGCAAACCAGCCGCACCTGGCGCAAGCTGACGGCGCGGGAAAGCTCGGAAAATCGTGAGGATGCGGTTGCGGCCATGATTCTGTTGTATCAGTTCATGAAGGAGAACAGCCAGCGCCGCGTTTAATTCCGGGGGTGGACAGCTTGCGGGATCACATCCGCGGTAGGGTGACGAAATCGTAGGGTGGGCAAAGGCGCCTTGGCGCCGTGCCCACCAATCGGCACTTATGGTGGGCACGTTGCGCTTTGCCCACCCTACGGTTTCCGCGTCGGGGCTGGGATCGCGACAGCGCAACAGGCCGATCCACCCCCAACATTGACTCCCCCTCCCAGGTTGGCGAAAAGCGCCGCCGTGACGACAGCTCCTGACATCACGAAGCCCCCCGCCGGCGCGGCGCGCCGGCCGCTCGTCATGGCCGCGGCGATCATCGCGGCGATGACGCTGCTGCGCATCGTCTACGCCTCGGCCATCGAGCTGCGCACGGACGAGGCCTATTACTGGACCTGGTCGCACGAGACGGCGCTCAGCTTCCTGGATCATCCCCCCGGCATCGCCTGGCTGATCCGGTTCGGCACCGCGATCTTCGGCGACACCACGCTCGGTGTGCGCTTCGGCGGCATCGTCGCCATGCTGGTGACGCAGCTCCTGCTCGCCGATATCGTCCGCCGCCTCACCCAGGACATGCGCGCCGTCGTGCTCGCGGTGCTGATGCTGGAGGCTGCGCTCTATTACGGCCTGCTGATGGCCAAGGTCGCGCCCGACGTCGCCATGATCCCGTTTGCGGTGGCGATGATGTGGTCCCTGGTGCGGCTTGCGCAGGGCGGCGATGGCCGCTGGTGGCTCGCGGCCGGCCTGTTCGCCGGGCTGGCGATGCTGTCGAAATTTACCGTGATCATGTTCGCGCCGGCCGTTGCCGCCTTTCTGCTGGTGCCGGATTGGCGCTGGCGCTGGCTGCGCAGCCCCTATCCGTATTCGGCGGTCCTGATCGCAATCGCCGTGTTCTCGCCCGTCCTGATCTGGAACGTGCAGCACGACTGGGCCGCGATCCGCTTCCAGGGCGTGCGCGCCACCACCAGCTACGGCATCTCGCTCCGCACCTTCGGCGACTACATCGGCCTGCAATTCGGATTGGTCGGCTTCGTCATGCTGCCGGTGGTGCTGACGGGGGTGGTGATGACGGCGTGGCGCGGCTATCGCACGCGCGAGCCGGTCGCGATTTTGCTGTCGACCGCGGTGCTGGTGCCGTTTCTCTATTTCCTGGCGAAATCCCTGACCCTCCGCGTCGGTGACACCTGGCCGATGTTCATGTGGCCGGTCGGTTTCGCCGCTGCCGCTATTAATCTCACCATGCTGTCGCGCGAAGGAAGATCGGCGCGGATGATCAGATCGGCGCAGTTCTGGGCCAGCACAGCCGTGGTCTCGGGCATCGCTTTCGTCGTGATCGTGTTCCTCTATTACATCGCCGCGCCCTGGAATTTGCTCGGCAAGATCGATCCGATCGGTGCCGAGTCCGGCTACGAGCAGGTTGCCGCGCGCGCACAGGCTGCATTGGACGAGACCGGCGCGACCTGGATCGCCACCACGGACTACCGCACCTATGCCATGATGCGCTGGCTGTTCAGGGGCCGTGTGCCCGTGATCGAAATCAACGAGCGCGGCCGCTTCCAGGATTTTCGCGATCCCGGCATGGATCGGATCAGAGGCCACGCCGGCATTTATGTTGGGCGCGAGCCAGACAACCGCTCGTCGCTGTGGGATTCGATCCCGGCCAAGCGCGAGCAACTCGGCCAGGTCGAGCGCCGCTGGCGCGGTCTCGTGATGGACAATTACGTGCTGGAGAAGCTCTCAGGCTGGACGCCGGAGCTGTCGCCGCCGACGAACTCGCCGCTGTTCCAGTGGCGCGTGCTGGCTTTCTTCTCCCCGCAAGCGTGGGACGGCAAACAGAACGCTACTCCTCCTCATCCTTCTTCCGCAGCAGATCCGTCGCGAGATCCGACAGCTTCGGCGGCGGCAGTGCCGCGAACGGCAGCGGCCGTGTGACGTCGATCGCGGCGAGGCCCAGCCGCGCCGTCAGCAATCCATTCAGCATGCCTTCGCCCAGCCGCTGCGATAGCTTCGCCGCGATGCCGTGGCCGAGCATCTGCTGCACCAGGCTGTCGCTCGCCGCCATGCCGCCGGTGATGGCGAGATGGGCGACGACGTGGCGGAGCAGGCGGATCATGCCGAGTGCGCCGGGACGGCCGCCGTAGAGAAAAGCGAGCTGGCGGATCAATCTCAGCGAGGCCACGAACACGAACAACACGTCGATCAGCGCGCGGGGCGAAACCGCTGTCACGATCGAGACCTTTTGCGCGGCTGACGACACCAGCCGCCGCGCCTCAATGTCCAGCGGCGACATCAATTCGCGCTCGGCGAGCCGGATCATGTCGGCGCCGTCGATGATCTCGCCGGCATGGCTTTCCAGCGCGGCGCGGGCGCGCGCGAGCTGCGGGTTCTGGTGCGCGATCTTGAGCAGATCCTGCACGATGATACGGCTCTCCTTGCGGTCGTCGCTGGCAAGAACAGCGGCTGCACGCTGATGCAGCTTTTCGATCGTTGCCAACCGCGCCAGCCCGAACGCCTCGCGTCCGGTCACCACCGCGAGCGCAAGGGCGGTGACGGAGGCAAGCGCCAGTCCGACAAAGCCGAGGCTTTCGCTGCGCGCAAACAGATCCTCGATCAGACGGACGACGCCGAGCCCGACGCCGAGCAGGGTCAGCCCGGCGACGCCGGACCAGAACAGCGCGCCCCAGGGAAAGCCGCGTCGCGCCGGAAGCGACGATGCGATCGGCACCGGCAAGTTCGCCGGATTGGGCTCCGGCGTGATCTGGATGGTGGTGCGGCCGAGCCGGGTCGTCTCGTCGGCCTCGGTGACGACGACGCCGGGGTCGTCGAGCCGGAACGTCGCCGGCCGCCGTGGCTTTGATCGGTCGTTCATGACAATTTGTCTCCGATCAGGAACTGCAAGGCACGGTCGAGGCGGATGTGAGGCAGCGCCGGCTGGTCGGCTCCCTCGCGTTCGAGCTTTGGCGGACGGAAACGCAGAAAGCGAAAATCGCTCTTGCCGGCGGCCTCGGTCGAGAGCCCGCGGAATGCGTCGGTGCCGTTGAACAGGGGTTCGGGATCCAGCGGCAGATCGCCCGGAAAAGCCGCGACCTCGGTGTTGCCGTCGAAGAACTCGCCCCCGGCGCTTTCGCCCGCGGCCGGCGTTCCCAGGATCGACGGCAATTTGTCACGGCCATGCGCGACCTGCGCCTCGCGCGTGGCGCGGACGGCGGCGAGCGCGACGACGTCGATCTCCGCGCCGGTAGTTTCCGCGCGCGCAACCGCGCGGGTGACGGCGCGGCGCAACACGGCCTCGAGCCGGTCATGGCTGGAATGATGCAAATGATCCGCCTTGGTCGCCGCGAACAGCACGCGGTCGATCCGCGGCCGAAACAGGCCGCTGAGGAACGTGCTGCGGCCGATGTTGAAGCAGTCGAGAATGCCCGCGAGTGCGGCTTCGAGATCGTGCAGCGCTTCGGGGCCGGCATTGAACGCGGCGAGCGCATCGGCCAGCACGATCTGGCGATCGAGCCGGGCAAAATGATCCCGGAAGAATGGCCGCACCACGACGTCCTTGTAGGCCTCATACCGCCGCACCATCATGGCCCACAGCGATCCCTCCGGCGCCTGGCCGCCCGCGGGTACGTCGAGCGGCGCAAAGGTCAGCGCCGGTGTGTCGGCGAGATTGCCCGGCATCAGGAAGCGGCCGGGCGGCAGCAGGCTCATCGCAAACCGCTCGTCGCGGCAGCCTTGCAAATAGCCCCTGAAGAGCTTCGCGGCCGTCAGCGTCGCCTGTTCATCCTCGCGCGCTTCGGGCTTGAGCGTTGCGAGATGCGCGTGCCAATCCGCGGCAAGATGGACGCGCGGCGCCTCGCGCGACAACGCCAGGCTTTCGGCCGACCATTGCTCAAAGCTCTTCTGAAGCAGCGGCAGATCGAGCAGCCACTCGCCGGGATAGTCGACGATGTCGAGCGTCAGCGTGCGGTCGGCGCCGTTCGGGCGCTGGTAGTCGATGACGAGCCTGAGTTCGCTGATGTCGACAGTCGAGCTCGGCCAGCGCCGCTCCTCGATCAGCGCGCGCAGATGGCTCTCATAGGCAAAGCGCGGCACCGCGTCGTCCGGCTGCGGCGCCAGATGCGCCCGGGCGATCCGCCCGGATGAATAGGCCTCGAATACCGGAAACCGGCCGCCACGGGTGAGGCCGTGGATCAGCGCAGTGATGAACACGGTCTTGCCGGCCCGCGACAGGCCTGTAACCCCCAATCGTACCGTCGGATTGAAGAAATGCTCGCCGTAGTCGATCAGCGCCCGAGCCGACAGGCGCGCCTCCTCGAGCATATCCTGGAAACTAAATGCCATATGAACGTTGGGAATCCCGGGCGGGGGCGGATACGCAAAAAGGACTAGTCACAAAAGTGGCAACTGCCTGAGGAAAATCAAGCTTCATACTTCCACCGTCTTTGTCGGCAAATCAGCCGTTTGAACGACGCGCCGATCCCGAAACACCCATACAAGAGGGTATTGTCTCACTTTGCGGATTGCCATGACCGTCTTCCAACTGAAACAGCTCGCATCCTCCTCCGTCCACGCAGCCGCCGACGCGATCGGCTGGCATTACGACCGCGCCGAGCTGATCGCCGACGGCGTGATCCACGCGATCGGCGTGCTCTGCGGCATCGTCGCCGCGACCGTGCTGGTGGTACTGACGGTGCTCTATGCCGACGCAACCGACGTCGTCGGGGTCTCGATCTACGTCGCCGGCCTGCTCTCGATGCTGGTGTTGTCGGCGACCTATAATCTGTGGCCGATCTCGCCGGCCAAATGGCTGTTGCGGCGATTCGACCATTCGGCGATCTACCTCCTGATCGCGGCGACCTACACGCCGTTCATCCTGGAGGTGAAGGACAGCGGCTTCGCGCTGGTGCTGCTCGCCGGCGTTTGGTGCGTGGCGCTCCTCGGCATCGTGCTGAAACTTCTCTACCCCGGCCGGTTCGACCGCGTCGCCGTCGGCATCTACCTCGCCATGGGCTGGAGCGGCATCATGCTCTACGATTCCGTGGTCAAGGCGCTGCCCGCGCTGGTGCTGGGCTTCATCCTTGCGGGCGGACTGCTCTACAGCTTCGGCGTGATCTTCCATGCCTGGCGGCGGCTGCGCTTCCAGAATGCGATCTGGCACGGCTTTGTCTTGGCCGGGGCGGCGTGCCATTATACCGCGGTGCTCGACCTCGTGTTGAGCTGAGCGCTCCGCGAAGCGGAATAAGCCAAAACGGTATAAGACAAGAGGAGACGTCGCATGCAGGTGACCGGCAAGGTCGTGGTCGTCACGGGCGGCGCCAACGGCATCGGCAAGGCGCTGTGCGAGGCGTTTCACAAGGCTGGTGCGGCCAAGGTCGTCGTCGCCGACATGGACGCGGACAACGCGCGGGCGGTCGCCGCCATGGTGGATGGCGCGGCCTTCAAATGCGACGTCGCGCAGGAAAAGGATATTTCCCACGTCATCGAGGAGACCGAGCGACAGTTCGGCCCGATCGAATTATTCTGCTCCAATGCCGGCATCGGCGGCGGTTTCGACCCGATGTCGGTCAATGCCGGCGGTGCCTCGGATGAGCCGTGGCAGCGCAGCTGGGCGATCCACGTCATGGCGCATGTCTATGCGGCGCGGCATCTGATCCCGCGCATGAAGGCGCGCGGCGGCGGCTATTTCCTCAACACGATCTCGGCCGCGGGACTGCTGTCGCAGGTCGGCAGTCCGGCTTACTCCACCACCAAGCATGCCGCGGTCGGCTTTGCCGAAAATCTCGCAATCTCGCACAAGGCGCACAACATCCGCGTCTCGATCCTCTGCCCGCAGGGCGTCGACACCAACATGCTGCGTTCGATTCCCAAGGGCCCGCAATCCGGCGACGGCGACCTCTCGCCCGAGCAGGTCGCCAAGGACGTGCTCGCCGGCCTCGAGCAGGAGACGTTCTTGATCCTGCCGCACCCGCAGGTGCTCGGCTACATGCGCAAGAAGACCGAGAACTACGACCGCTGGATCGGCGGCATGGCCAAGATCCAGGCCAGGATGCGCGACGAGTTCGGGACGTAGGGAAGGCGGGTCCACAATTTCGGAGTCGTCCTGGCGAAAGCCAGGACCCATACCGCGAGGTCTACCGATCTTGCCGTAGTAGCAGTACCGAACGACAAGTCTTGGCCAAACTACTCCCTGGGGTAATGGGTCCTGGCTTTCGCCAGGACGACCACATGAAATGTAGTGCGCCGCTAATGCTTCTGCCCGTACAGCACCGGCACCGCCGAATCCACGATGACCTCCACCAGGCTGGTCCCTTCGAATGCCATTCCGCGCTTGAGCGCCTCGCCCAGTTCGGCTGCCTTGCTCACCCGCACCGCATGGCAACCCATGCCCTCCGCGAGCCGGACGAAATCGATCCCCGGCAGTTCGAGTCCCGGCACGTTCCTCACCTGCATCACCTGGCTGAACGAGCGCATCGCGCCGTAGCCGGAATTGTTGATGACGACGATGGTGAGCGGCAGCTTGCGCTGCGCGGCGGTCCACAGCGCCTGGATCGAATACATCGCCGAGCCGTCGCCGATCAGGCACACCGTGCGGCTCTTTGGTTTACCGAGCGCCATGCCAACCGCGGCCGGCAGCGAGTAGCCGAGGCCGCCGCTGGCCATGGTGTAGAAACTGTCCTGGCCGCGCATCGGCATGAACTTTTGCATCGCCGGCCGGTGCGAGGGGATTTCCTCGACCAGCGACGCGCCGTCCGGCATCGCCTGCGACAGCGAATGCAGCAGGAATTCGACCGGCAGCGGATCGGCGGCCTGCGGGGCCGGTGGCAGCGTTCGCCCCTTCGGTGCGGCTCGCTGGCTCTCCGGCAGGAGGTCGAGCAGCATTGTGAGCGCCGGCTTCATCGTCGCGATGATGCTGGTTCCGACCGGCGTCACCGCTGCGGCATCCGGGTCGTCCGTGATCTGGAAGATCGTCGCGCCGCCGTCGAAGATCGCGGCGTGGCCTTCGACATGGAAGGTGAACACCGGCGCGCCGATCACGACGACGAGATCGTGCTCGCGCAGGGCGTCCGACAATTGCGCCGGCGAGGCATGCAGGAAGCCCGCGAACTGGGGATGGCGTTCCGGGAACGAGCAGCGCGCCGAAAACGGGCTGACCCAGACGCTGGCCCTGGCCTTCTCGGCGACGCGCACCATCAAATCGACCGCGCCCGCGCGATCGACGCCGGGGCCGACGACGAGGGCAGGGTGCTTGGCCGAACCGAGCGCGGTGACCAGCGCCTTCATCGCGTCAGCCTCGGGCGCTATCTCGCGGCTGACCTTGCGGGCTTCGATGGGAGCTGCGGCATGCGCCCAGTCGTCGACCGGGATCGATACGAAGGTCGGCCCGCATGGCGGCTGCATCGCGGTGTAATAGGCGCGCGCGATCGCGGCCGGCACGTCCTCGGGCCGCGCCGGCTCCACGCTGTACTTGACATAAGGCCGCGGGAATTCGGACGCACGCTCCGCATAGAGGAACGCCTGCAACGGGAGGATCGAGC
This sequence comes from Bradyrhizobium sp. JR4.3, assembly GCF_040547695.1. Classification (NCBI taxonomy): domain Bacteria; kingdom Pseudomonadati; phylum Pseudomonadota; class Alphaproteobacteria; order Hyphomicrobiales; family Nitrobacteraceae; genus Bradyrhizobium; species Bradyrhizobium sp. JR4.3. Next base: position 162,026 of record NZ_JBEPQF010000005.1, read on the forward strand.
GCGCCTGCTGGCCCGCGGTGATCACCAGCGGGGTCTGGTTGCGATGCGCGGTATAGATGTTGCCGAGAGCGTTGCCGACGCCGGCGGCCGAATGCAGATTGACGAAGCCGGCATTGCGCGTCGCCTGCGCATAGCCATCGGCCATGCCGACCGCGGAGGCCTCCTGAAGCGCCAGCACATAGTCGATGTCGTCGGGCCAGTCGCTCAGGAACGGCAGCTCGGTCGAGCCGGGGTTGCCGAAGACGCGTCTGATGCCGAAGGAGCGCAGCAGGTCGAGTGTCGCCTGCTTGACGGTGACGGATTTGCTGCCGCTCTTGCCGTTTTTGGACATGGTTTCCGTTCCCTGATGTTTATCGGCTATCAGCCCCACCGTCATTGCGAGGAGCCCTTGCGACGAAGCAATCCAGACTGTTACCGCCGAGGGACTCTGGATTGCTTCGCTACGCTCGCAATGACGAGGAGGAAGCAGCAGTGTATCACCACACCGCGGTCCCCTTCATCGTCGGCTGCCCCTCCGCGTTTGCCGTCCACAGCTCCATGCCCGCCTCGGTCTCATTGGCGTTGATGGAGAACTCGCTGCCCTCGAACAGCGGCTGCACCCCGCGATAGGTAAACTTCTTCGGCGGCTTGCCGCCGCGCAGCTTCGCGGCCATCTCGATGATGAACGTGGCCTGCAACGGCCCATGGAAGATCAGGCCCGGATAGCCCTCGACCTTGGTCACGTAGTCGCGGTCGTAATGGATGCGGTGGCCGTTGAAGGTCAGCGCGGAATACCGAAACAGCAGCACGGGATCCGACACATGCGTCTCGCGATGCTGCGCCTTGGGCGGCGGAGGCGGGGCCTTTGCCGTCGCGTACGTCGTCGTCATCTCGCGATAAACGATGTCCTGCCGCTCGCGGATGGCGATGCCGCGCGGCGAGGAGATGCTGTGCTCGACCGAGACGAAGCACAACGTGCCGGTCGAGCCTGATTTCACCTGCACGTCCGCAATGCGCGATGTCCGCGTCGATTCGTCGCCGACGCGCAGCGGCTGCAAAAATTCGATCTCGCCGCCGGCCCACATCCGGCGCGGCAGCGGCACCGGCGGCAGGAAGCCGCCGCGGGTGGGGTGGCCGTCGGGCCCGAGCATCGACATCGGAAACACCGGCTGCGCCAGGCACCAATGCACCGTGAACGGCGCCGCGTCGCCCGGCTTGGGCGCGCCGACCTCCTGGAACAGCGTCGCGCGCAGACCCTTGACGAGCTGCGCGGTGACGGTGTCGGTGGCCTCTTCGCTGCGGCCGATCCACTGCCGCAAATGATCGATGTCGAGCTTCTCGGTCATGACGCCTCGCTCTTGTTATTTCCTGGATTGGGGATTTTCGCCGATCCCCGGCACCGCACCATAGCTGCGCGTCTCGCCGACAATGATCGGCGCCGGCGCGGGATAGCTAACAGGCCCCCGCGGCGTGTCGACCTCGATGCGGCGCAGATGCGGATGCTTGGTGAGGTCGGCCATGGTGTTGACCTCGGCAAAGGCGATATCGGCATCGGAGAGCCGCCTCAGCAGCTCGTCGCGTGTCATCTTGCCGAAGGCATCCGCGACCGTCTTGTCGGTGAAGTCGCGGTTGCGCACGCGCTCGACCATGTTGGCCACGCGCGGATCGGCGGGCAGATCCGGCTGCTCCAGCACTTTCACGCAAAGCGTCTTCCACTCGCGCTCGCTCTGGATCGAGATCAGAATGTCCTTGCCGTCGCTGGACGTGAACACGCCATAGGGCGCGATCGAGGGATGGCGCAGCCCCATGCGCTTGGGCGGATTGCCGGCCTCGGAGTTGAGCAGCGGCACGGTGCACCAGTCCGCCATCACGTCGAACATGGAGATGCGGATGTCGGCGCCCTTGCCGGTGCGTCCGCGCCCGATCAGCGCCTCCAGGATTGCCGCATGCGCGGTGGCGCCGGTCGCGACGTCGACGATCGACATGCCGACCCGTGAGGCCCCGTCGGGATTGCCTGTGATCGAGGCAAGGCCGCTCTCGGCCTGGATCAGCAAATCATAGGCCTTGCGATGCGCATAGGGGCCGTCGTCGCCATAGCCGGTGATCGTGCACGAGATCAGTTTGGGATAATCCTTCAGCAGCCGCTCGCGCGAAAAGCCGAGCTTGTCCATCGAGCCGGGCTTGAGGTTCTGGATCAGCACGTCGGCGCTGGCGATCAGTCTTTCCAGTTCGGCGCAGCCTTCCTTGGTGGCGAGATCGACCACGGCCGATTGCTTGCCGCGGTTGAGCCACACAAAGTAGCTGCTCTGCCCCTTGGCCGCCGCGTCATAGCCGCGGGCGAAATCGCCTTCCGGCCGCTCGATCTTGATGACTTCCGCGCCGGCATCCGCCAGCCGCGACGAGCAGAAGGGCGCCGCCACCGCCTGCTCGACCGCAATCACCCTGATCCCGTCAAGTGCTCCCATGATGGCTGCCTCAGTACGAGCGGGGCATGCCGAGGACGTGCTCGGCGATGAAGGACAGCACGAGGTTGGTCGAGATCGGCGCCACCTGATAGAGCCGCGTCTCGCGGAATTTGCGCTCGACGTCGTACTCCTCGGCAAATCCGAAGCCGCCATGGGTCTGGACGCAGGCGTTGGCCGCTTCCCAGGACGCATCGGCCGCGAGCATTTTTGCCATGTTGGCCTCCGCGCCGCAGTCGAGCCCGGCTTCGTATTTGCGCGTCGCTTCCTTCACCATCAGTTCGGCCGCGCGCATCGCGGCGTAGGCCTTGGCGATCGGAAACTGGATGCCTTGGTTCTGGCCAATCGGCCGGCCGAAAACGCTGCGCTCCTTGGCGTAGTTGGTGGCCTTGGCGATGAACCATTTGGCATCGCCGACGCATTCGGCCGCGATCAAAATGCGCTCGGCATTCATGCCGGAGAGGATGTAGCGAAAGCCCTTGCCCTCCTCGCCGATCAGATTCTCCGCCGGCACCTTCATGTCGGTGAAGAACACTTCGGTGGTGGCGTGGTTCATCATGGTGCGGATCGGGCGGATCTCGAGGCCCTTGTTCTTGGCCTCGCGCATGTCGACGATGAACACCGAAAGGCCATCGGTGCGCTTCTTGACCTGGTCCTTCGGCGTGGTCCGCGCCAGCAGGAGCATCAGGTCCGAATGTTCGGCGCGGCTGGTCCAGATTTTCTGGCCGTTGACGATGTAGCCGGCATTGCCGTCCTTGCGCGCAAAAGTCTTCAGCGAGGTAGTGTCGGTGCCGCTGGTCGGCTCGGTGACGCCGAAGGCCTGCAGGCGCAATTCACCGCTCGCGACCTTCGGCAGATATTTTGCCTTCTGCTCGTCATTGCCGTGCCGCAGCACGGTGCCCATCGTGTACATCTGGGCGTGGCAGCCGCCGCCGTTGCAGCCCGCGCGCTGGATCTCTTCGAGGATCGCGGCGGCCGCTGAAAGCTTCAAGCCCGCGCCGCCATATTCCTCGGGGATCAGCACCGAGAGATAACCGGCCTCGGTCAGCGCGTCGACGAAGGCCTTGGGGTAGGCCATCTCGCGGTCGAGCTTGCGCCAGTATTCGCCGGGAAACTGCGCGCAGAGCTTTGCGACGGCTTCGCGGATGTCGGCGTGATCTTCGGTGTGGTGTTCTTCACTCATGGGGTTTTCCCGTATGTGCGGCAGTTAGGATAACGCCGGCCGATCCTCTGGCGTTGTGAAAACAATGCCAGCCCCCTATGCTCATTTGCTATAGCGTATGGAGTAGCCTTCCAGGATTGGCAAGCATGGATTTCCGTCAGCTCAGGACCTTCAGTTGCGTGGCGGAGCTCGGCAGCCTCTCCAAGGCGTCCGACACGTTGCGTGTGGCGCAGCCGGCGCTCTCCAGGCAGATCAAGCTCCTGGAACACGAGCTGCGCACCGAATTGTTCACCCGCAACGGCCGCGGCATGGTGCTCACGGATGCCGGCCGCCTGTTGCTGGCGCGCACCTCGGGCATCGTGCGGCAGATCGACCAGATCCGCGACGATATCCAGTCGTCCAAGGGGCCGCCGTCCGGCCAGGTCGTGCTCGGCCTGGTCCCGACCGTGAGCTGCGTGCTGTCGGCGCGCTTCGCGCGGCGCTGCGTCGAAAAATTCCCGGGCATTTCGCTGCGCATCGTCGAGAGCTACAGCGGCCATCTGGTCGAATGGCTGCATCGCGGCGAGATGGATCTCGCCATCCTCTACGGCCGCTCCGCCGATCTGCATCTCAACGTCGAGAGCTTGGGGCGCGACAACATCGTCGCGGTGGGTCCGCGCGGTTGTGGCCTCGCGCGCAAGAAGAGCGTCGATGTCGGCTGGCTGCTGCGGCAACGGCTGGTGCTGCCCAGTCATTCCCACGGTCTCCGTGCGCTGATCGAGCACGCGGCGGCGCAACGCAAGATCAAGCTCAACGTCCAGCTCGAGGCGGATTCATTCCGCGTGCTCACGAGCCTCGTCGAGGAAGGCCTCGGCTTCGCGCTGCTGCCGCCCTCGTCGGTCCACGCCGAGGTCGCGGACGGGCGGCTGGAAACGGCCGTCGTCTCGAAGCCGATGACGCGCGAGCTCATATTTGCCTCTCCGATCGACCGTCCGGTCTCGACGGCCTCGGTTGCCGTCACCGCCCTCCTGCGCGAGGAAGTCGCCGCCTGCCGCAAGGACGGCGTGTGGGACATCAAGTTGAGTTAGATGTGCCGGTGCGGTTTAGGACAGAAGGCCGTGTGCGACCCATCGCATGTTGTGCGAGCTGTCATGCCGGAATTTTATAGCTGGGTGTTCCCGCGTTCACCGCTGGGGCCTCGAGGCGCACAAGTCGCCAAAACCTCGTCATTGCGAGCGCAGCGAAGCAATCCAGGTATCCCTCCGCGGTGATAGTCTGGATTGCTTCGCTGCGCTCGCAATGACGGACAGTGAAGCCTACCCCGGAATCCTCACCGGCAGCGACTCGTATCCCTTGATGAAGCTCGAATAGATCCGCTTGGGCTCGCCGACCACCTCGATGCGGTCGAAACGCTTCAGCATCTCTTCCCAGACGATCTTGAGCTGGAGCTCGGCGAGGCGCATGCCGACGCAGCGGTGGATGCCGAAGCCGAAGGAGAGGTGGGTGCGCGGCCGCGGGCGGTCGATGATGAATTCGTTCGGCCTCTCGAACATCTCCTCGTCGCGGTTGCCGGAGACGTACCACATCACGACGCGGTCGCCCTTCTTGATGTGTCTGCCGCCAACTTCAGTGTCCTGCAGTGCGGTGCGCCGCATATGTGCGAGCGGAGTCTGCCAGCGGATCACTTCGGGCACCATGGAATCGATCAGTTCCGGGTTGGCGCGCAGCCTGTCGTACTGCTCCGGGTTCTCGTTCAATGCCAGCACCGAGCCGGTCATGGTATTGCGCGTGGTGTCGTTGCCGCCGACGATGAGCAGGATGATGTTGCCCATGAGATTGTCGGGATCCATGAACCGCGTGGCGTCGTTGTGCGCCATCAGCGACAGCAAATCGTTGCGCGGCGCGGAGTTGACGCGCTCGTTCCAGAGCTTGGACATGTAGGCGTAGCATTCGTCCATCTCGCGGCGGCGCTCTTCGGCCGAGGCAACAATGCCGCTCTTGGGTAGCGCGGTCGCGACATCTGACCAGCGCGTCAGCTTGCGCCGTTCTTCCCAGGGGAAGTCGAACAGGGTGGCCAGCATCTGCGTCGTCAGCTCGATCGAGACGCGCTCGACGAAATTGAAGGTCTCGTTGCGCGGCAGATTGTCGAGCACGGTCTGCGAGCGCTGGCGGATCAGTTTCGCCAGTTCGTCCAGATGAGTCGGCGTGAACATCGGCGACACCGTCTTGCGCTGCGACGAATGACGCGGCTGGTCCATGGCGATGAAGCTCGGCCAGTCATAACCTTCCGGCACGTCGCGGATGCCGATGCCGCCGAGCGTCGAGTCAGAGGAGAACAGGCCGTGGTTGGTGTCGACATGCATGATGTCGTCGTACTTCACCACCGACCAATACGGCTCGATCGGCGCGTTGGTGCAGTAATGCACCGGCTCTTCCTTGCGCAGCCGCTCGAACCACGGCCACAGGGTGTCATCCTGGAACAGCCTGGGCGCGCCCGGGTGGAACTGCGCCAGCGGCGTCGCATAGGCCTCCTCGCGGGCCCTGCGCATGCGTTCGGCCATGTCCACTTGAACCGGCGCTTGGATGTTCATGGTCGTAGCTCCAGTGTTTCTCTTTCTTCGCCTCTCCCCGCTTGCGGGGAGAGGCCGGAATTCGCGCACCGCGCGGATTCCGGGTGAGGGGGACTCTCCGCGAGTCGGCGGCTACTTTTTTCGCGGATAGAGCCCCCTCACCCCGACCCTCTCCCCGTAGAACGGGGAGAGGGAGTAATCTCACGCCGCGATCTTCACCGGCAAGGTTTCGAGACCCTTCACGAAACTCGAATAGACCCGCTTGGGTTCGCCGACCACCTCGATATGGTCGAATCGCTTGAGGATCTCTTCCCAGATAATCTTGAGCTGGAGTTCGGCAAGCCGCAAGCCGACGCAGCGGTGGATGCCGAAGCCGAACGAGAGATGCGTACGCGGCCGCGCGCGGTCAATGATGAATTCGTAGGGCTTTTCGATCGCGTCGGCGTCGCGGTTGCCCGAGACATACCACATCACGACCTTGTCACCTTTCTTGATCTGCTTGCCCCGGAACTCGAAGTCCGCAAGCGCGGTGCGCCGCATATGAGCCAGCGGCGTCTGCCAGCGGATCACTTCCGGCACGAAGCTGTCGAGCAGCGCGGGGTTTTCGCGCAGCTTGCGATATTGCTCGGGATGCTGGCTCAGCGCGTCGAGCGAGCCGGACATGGTGTTGCGGGTGGTGTCGTTGCCGCCGACGATCAGAAGGATGAGATTGCCGAGGAAGTTTTTCGCGTCCATGTCGCGCGTCGCGGCGCCATGCGCCATCATCGACAACAGGTCGCTCTTCGGCGGCTGCTCGATGCGCTCCTTCCACAGCCGCGCGAAATAGCCGGCGCATTCGGTGAGCTCGGCCTGACGCTCGTCTTCGGTGGCGACGAGGCCGTCGGGTCCGGGAATGGTGGTCGCGATGTCCGACCAGCGCGTCAGCTTGCGGCGGTCCTCCCAGGGGAAGTCGAACAGCACCGCGAGCATCTGCGTGGTGAGCTCGATCGAGACGCGGTCGACCCAGTCGAACACCTCGCCGCGCGGCAGATTGTCCAGGCACTCGGCCGAGCGCTTGCGGATGCTGAGCGCGAGATTGTCCAGATGCGTCGGCGTGAACATCGGCGCCACGGTCTTGCGCTGCGCCGCGTGGCGCGGCGGGTCCATCGAGATGAAGCTCTCGCGACGCAGTTCCGGATCGATGTCGCGGATGGTGATGCCGCCGAGCGAGGAGGCCGAGGAGAATACCGAATGATTGGTCTCGATCTCCATGATGTCGTTGTAGCGCGTCACCGACCAATACGGCCCGAACATCGAGTCCTTGCAATAGTGCACGGGATCTTCGCGGCGCAGGCGATCGAAATAGGGCCAGAACGTATCGGTCCTGAACAGCTCGGGGTCGCCCGGATCGAACTGCTCCAGCGGCAGTGACGTTGCGCGTGCGCGCAACGCGTCGAGCTTCGCCGCGCTTTCGATGGTCCCATGCATGACCGCTCTCCCTGACATAACCGCGCGTTCTCGTTGAATTCTGCGCTGCGGTATTTGATTTGCAATTACAGCCGGTTGTCTGCGCCGGAGCAAGGGCGAGTTTTGCCACATGGGTGTGAAGTAGCCCGGATGGAGCGAAGCGAAATCCGGGATTCGGGCCCCCACTGCCACCGTCCCGGATTGCGCTTCGCTCCATCCGGGCTACCGGACATTCGCGAACGTGATCTCGCGCACGCCCTCGGCCGTGGAAATGCGTCAGAAATCGACCGGAATCGAGCCAAATCGAACCCGCCCATCTTGGGGATCGACTAATCTCTGATCTATAGTTTGAACGAACCAGGTCCGCACCCCGAGGTTGCCGCCGTGAACGATATGCAATGGACGCCCATCGGCTCCGAACCCTTACCCCCGCCGCTGCCGCCCATGGGGGTCGATTTCACCGGCAACCGCACCGAGTTTCGCAAATTGGTTACCAAGGGTGCCCTGCTCGAGCTCGTCACCTTCGGCTTCTACCGGTTCTGGCTCGTCACCGACATCCGTCGTCATCTGTGGGCGAACACCGCGGTCGACGGCGACGCCGCCGAATATACCGGGCGGGCCAAGGAGCTCTTGGTCGGCTTCCTGTTCGCGCTCGCGATCCTGGTGCCGATCTACCTCGCTTACTTCCTTGTCGGCATCGAGTTCGAGCGCTGGCAGGGCTTTGCCTCGACGCCGCTGTTCATCAGCTTCTACGCTTTCGGCCAGTTCGCGATCTTTCGCGCGCGGCGCTATCGCCTGACGCGGACGGTCTGGCGCGGCGTGCGATTCTGGATGGATGGATCGGGCTGGGCCTATTCGTTCCGCGCCATGCTGTGGGGCTTGCTGGTGTTTCTGACGCTTGGGCTCGCATTGCCGTGGCGCGAGGCCTCGCTCGAACGCTACAAGATGCGGCACACCCATTACGGCGATTTGCGCGGCGATTTCGCGGCTGACGGCTGGACGTTCTTCAAGCGCGGCTGGTGGCTGTGGCTGCTGAGCCCGATCGCGATGGTGATCTTTCCGCTCGCGCCGTTCGTCTATGCCGAGTTCAAGGCGCGCGAGTGGCGCTGGTGGCTCGACGGTATCCGCATCGGCGATGTCAGCGTGTCCTCGCAACTTCCGCGCAACGCATTTTACGGCCTGTACTGGAAGGTGATCGGCTGGTGGATGCTGCTCTCGGTCATCTTCGCCGCTTATGTCGGCGGAGCCACCATGCTCGTCGTCAAGCTGAGCGGTCTTTCGGTCGAGCAGGCGTTGGGGCCCGGCAATGCGGCCAAGAGCATCCCGACACTGGTGATGATGGTCGTCGGCTACCTCGCGCTCGCCCTGGCCCTCAACATCGTCATGCGGGTCTATCTCCAGCGCGATCTCTGGGCCAAGGTGCTGGAAACGGTCGATGTGCACAACATCGCCGCCGCCGCGGACGTGCGCGGCAGCGCCGAGCTTGCCAGTGCGCTCGGCGAAGGCTTTGCCGATGGACTCGATGTCGCGGGATTCTGAGCTGTGAGTGACGTATTCGCCGAAGCCCCGGCGCAGTCCGCAAAGCCGACGATCTTCTTCGACGGCGTGTCGAGCCGCAGGCGGCAGGTGACGCTGACGCTCAGTGACGCGCTCGAGATCCTCGAAGAGGGTGCGACGCCCGTTCGCTGGGGCTATGCCGACATCCGCCGCGCCGACAGCCCGCCCGGCATTTTGCGGCTCGCCTGCGGTTCCGCGCCGCCGCTGGCGCGGCTGGAAATCCGCGACGCTCTGCTCGCCTCAGACGTGACCGCGCGCTGCATGCGGCTCGACGACCACCAGACTTCGCGCCGCGGCGTCGCAAAGATCGTCGGCTGGTCGATGGCTGCCGCCGTCTCCATCGTCTGCGTCGTGCTGTTCGGCGTGCCGCTCGCCGCCGACCGCCTCGCGCCGCTGGTGCCGAAACCGATCGAGCGGCGCATTGGCGATGCGTCGGAGGTTCAGGTGAAGACCATCTTCGGCCGCAATGCGTGCGAGGATGCGGCGGGGAAGGCGGCCTTCGTCAAACTGGTCAACCGGCTACGCGATGCCGCCGGCCTCGACGACGATTCCATGACCGCGGGCGTGCTGCCGACCCCGGTGCCGAACGCGTTCGCGCTGCCGGGCGGCAAGGTGTTCGTGCTGAAGGGCCTACTCGACAAGGCTGAAAGCCCGGACGAACTCGCCGGCATACTCGCCCACGAACTCGGTCATCTCAAGCATTACGACAACATGCGCGGCCTGATCTACAACGGCGGCACCTCGTTTCTGATCGGCCTGTTGTTCGGCGACGTCACCGGCTCGAGCGCCGTGATCTTCGCCTCGCGCAGCGTGGTCGAGGCCTCCTATTCACGCGAGGCCGAGACCGCTGCGGATACGTTTGCCATCGACATCATGCACAAGCTCGGCCGTTCGCCGAAGCCCGCAGCCGAATTGATGTTCCGTATCACCGGCAAGGAAGGCGGCGGCCTCACGTCGATCCTGGCGAGCCATCCGCTGACCGAGGACCGGCTCGCGCGCATGACGAAGGAGGATCGCCCCGCCAGCGGGCTGCCGCTGCTGACGGATGCGGAGTGGCGGTCACTGAAGGGGATCTGCGGCAACGGCAAGATCTGAATCTCTTGCCGCCGACGCGTCGGCCCCGCGCCAGATCATGAATCGGCGAGGAACGATCCCTCGGGGAGTGGTTATCCCCCGATAGACAGCGGGAATGTTCCTCATGGCTTACGGTCGTTTCGTCACGATGATCGCGGCTTCCACCGTGATCATGTTCGGTCTGATGTATCTCAACACCTTCGCTCTGGATCACGTCTGGTACAGCCAGACCCGGACGTGGATGGCGTTGCTGATGGGCGCCGTCATGGCCGCCGTGATGCTCGCTTTCATGTGGGGCATGTACAGGAACCGCACGGCGAACGTCGCCATTCTGGCCGCCAGCGCCGTCGTGTTTGCGGTTTCGCTCTGGCTCGTTCGAAGCCAGCAGACCGTGACCGACGTCGCCTATATGGAGGCGATGATCCCGCATCATTCCATCGCGGTTCTCACCAGCGAGCGCGCGCACATCAGGGATCCCCGCGTCCGCAAGCTGGCCGACGACATCATCGAAGCCCAAGTGCGGGAGATCGGCGAGATGGAACGGTTGATCGCCGACCTCAAGGAGAAGCCCGCGCCCGCGGATGCGAAGGATCTGCCGCCGCGGCCGCCGACCTGACGGAGCGGCCCTCGTATCACTTTGCCGGGGCGGCCGGATTGGTTGAGCCCGTGGTGACGCTCGGCGCGTTGTTCGGGCTGGTGGTCGTGGTCTGGGGACCGACATCGCGTCCATTGTAGAAGAAGACGGCCGCGACGACGGCGATCACGAAGATCGCGCCGATCGCCCAGCCCACCGGGCTGTTGAGGCGTGCTCTGTCTACTCTGCGGTCGTCATCCTGATAGGTCATCGTGCTCTCCATCCTAGAGCAGGAAAAACCTTGCGCGGGCGAAGCTGTTCCTACCGTGACGCGGTTTGCAGGCCGGCGCCTATCTCGTCCCGTAGGCGCGGTCGCCGGCGTCGCCGAGGCCCGGCAGGATAAAGCCGTTCTCGTCGAGACCTTCGTCGACCGCAGCCGTCCAGATCGGGACGTCCGGATGCAGTCCGCGCAGCCGTTCGAGACCTTCGGGGGCGGCGATCAGGCAGGCGAGGCGAATGTCCTTGGCGCCGCGCTCCTTCAGCCGGTCGATTGCGGCCACAGCCGTATTGGCGGTCGCAACCACCGGCGTTACCACGATCGCCAGGCGTTCGCCGAGATCGGACGGCGATTTGAAGAAGTACTCGACCGCCGCAAAACTGTGCGGCTCACGATAGAGGCCGATATGCGCAACGCGCGCGGTCGGCACCAAATCCATCATGCCGTCGACGAAGGTCGTGCCGGCCCGCAGCATCGGCACGAAGACCAGCTTCTTGCCGGCAATCTTGGCCGAATGCATCGTCGCCAGCGGCGTGTCGATAACGGTATCGGCGAGCGGCAGGTCACGCGTCACCTCGTAGCACAGGAGCATGCCGATCTCCTTGATCAGCTCCCGAAACGATTTGGTCGAGATCGATTTGTCCCGCACCAGGGTCAGCTTGTGCTGCACCAACGGATGATCGACGATCGTGACGCCTTGCATGACGGGATGCCTTTCTTCCTTCTCCCCTTGTGGGAGAAGGTGGCGCGAAGCGCCGGATGAGGGGTACTTTCCGCGAACTCCTGTGAGAGATATGCCCGCGGAGACAACCCCTCACCCGGCTTCGCTTTCGCGAAGCCACCTTCTCCCACAAGGGGAGAGGGTTTAGAAAACCGTGCCGTCGCTGATCACCTTGAGCGGCGGCGAACCATCGGGGCGGCGCGCGAAGGCGATGGCGCGGCCCGCGGCCCAGGTGCCGCCTTCCAGAATGCTGGCGAGCGGCAATGTCTCAGGGGTGCGGCCGAGTTTTGCGCGGACCAGATCGGCAAGCCGGTCGAGCAGCGCCACGGTCAGCGCGCGCCACTCGACGACGAGCAGCGAATCCACCGCATGCGCATGTTCGGCATCGGCGGCGTCGCGCAGGCGCAGCACCTCGTGATCGACGAACAGCCCGCCATTGCGATACTCGGCAAGCCCGGTCAGGCCGTCGATGTCGGTGACGTCAATTCCGGCGCGCTGGAGCGGCTCGATCAGCGAATAGCTCAGCCATTGCGACAGCTTGTGCAAGGGCACGAGACCCGAGGTGGCATCGCTGGCCTTGATCGCCGGATGGCGCCAACAATCGCCGAGCGGAATTCCGGCAAGCTCCAGCCGCGACGGCCAGATCGGTCCGAGCTGGTTCAGCACCGCCGAGAGAATCGCGGGTGCGGGAACCGCGCCGCCCTTCGCCTGTGCCGCGATGTGATCGAACAGCCCGCCCGGCCGCGGCGTGTCGTGCGAGCCGAATACCTCCGCGCGCTCCGCCACCAGCTTGCCCAGACGCCGCAGCAGGTCGGTCCGCCCCTCGAGCCCGAGCAGCGGATTGGCATCGCTCACCTGAAAGGCGGATGTAAGCGCGGCAAGCGGCAGTTGCGCGAGCACGTCGGCATCGGTCTTGAACGGTGCGCGGGCATCGCGGGAAAAAAGGCCGCTCGCGAACATGTCGAGACTTGCAATCGCAAGTCCCTCCGACCGGCCGATCTCTTGTCGCGTCACAGCGTCGCGGTATCGCCACGCCGCGCCCGCGCCGGCATCGAGCAGCACGCTGACGATGGCAAGGTCGAACTCCGCGCGCGCCCGCGCCGCGCGATCGGGCCACGACGCCGCGTCTGCAAGCCGCGCCCAACGGTCGACGCCGCCAAGCACAAAATGGCGCCACCGCGCATGGAACGGAATCTCCAGCGTCGGATAGGCCTTTCGCGTCACCGCGAGCACGGCATCAGCAACGCCGTCCATGCGATCGAGATCAACAGTGAAATGGGTGAGTCCGCCGGCAAGGCCGATGTCAAGTATCTCCCCGGCACGCGCGCGAACCGCTGCTGCGCTGAGCAGCGAACGGGCCTGCAATTCCAAAGCGTCTGCCATCAATCGATCAGTATTTTTCCAGCGAACGCCCGACAACGCCGTCGACGTCCTTCTCCGGCGCGATGTCGGTGGAGTAATAGCCGGCGGCCTTCTTCGCGGCGATCTCGACATAGGCGTCGGCGGGAATGAGCTCGGGCGGGATCGGCACGCGCTCGACGATGTCGATGCCCTGCGATGTCAGCGCGTCGTGCTTCATGTCGCTCATCGAGAGGAAGCGGTCGATGCGCTTCAGGCCCAGCCAGTGGATCGTATCGGGCATCAATTGCTGGAAGCGCGCGTCCTGGACGCCGGCGACGCATTCGGTGCGCTCGAAATAGGCGGCGGCCGCATCGCCGTCCTCCTGGCGCTTGCGCGCATTGTAGACCAGGAATTTCGTGACCTCGCCGAGCGCGCGGCCTTCCTTGCGGTTGTAGATCACGAGCCCGAGCCCGCCCTCCTGTGCGCCGCGCGCGGATTCCTCGATGCCGTGGATGAGATAGGGACGGCAGGTGCAGATGTCGGAGCCGAACACGTCGGAGCCGTTGCACTCGTCATGGACGCGGCAGGTGATCTTGGTGCGATGGTCCGGCAGTTTTGTCACATCGCCGAACATGTACACTGTGGTGCCCCCGATCGGCGGCAAGAACACCTTCATGTCCGGCCGGGTCACCAGCTCGGGGAACATGCCGGCGGTCTGCTCGAACAGCGTGCGGCGCAGCTCGGTCTCGTTGGTCGCGAAGCGCTCGGCAAGGCCAGGCAGATACCAGACCGGGTCAATCGCGATCTTCACCACCGACACACTGCCATTGGCATGCACGACGTCGCCGTCGGCGCGCAGGCGCTTGGCGGCGAGCGCCTCGCGGATCTCCGGCAGGTCCAGCCGCGCCCGCGTCACCGCGATGCTCGGCCTGATGTCGATGCCCTCAGCAATGTCCTTGCCGAAATTCTCGGCGACGAGATGCCCCCAGGGATCGAGCGCGACGATTTTTGCGGGATCGCGCCATTGCTCGAACGGCCCGATGGTCGCGGCCGGAAAGGTGTTGGTGAGATCGGGCCTACGAATCGGATCGAGCGCGCCCGCGGACACCGCGAGCGCGCGGTACATCGCATAGGAGCCGCCATGGCTGCCGATCACGTTGCGATCGGCGGCGCGCGATACCGTGCCGATGATCGGCCCGCGGATACGCGCGTCGGCTGCGCCCCAGTGGATCGGGAAGGCGGCTGTCCTGCCCGGCTCCGGATGGGAGGTGAGGCGGATGTGGTCGGTACGGTTCGCGCGGCTCATGACCAAACTCCCAAAAAGCCAACGGCCCGCCGCTCGGACGGGCCTGGCTCTGCGGCGTTGCCGATGCGGTCACCGGCGACGCAATCCAACATATTGTAGCGGCCAGCCACGACAGACAAGTTAATCGTGCTGCGCAGGGCAGGCGGCTTGCGGCCAAATCCCCATCATCACCGAGCCAGCAGGGGCTGCGTGAGAGCCACGCTACCGCACGGGCCGACCCCGGTGAGATCGCTGTAAGCCGATGAAGTAATTATCTTTTTCGTGCTTTCAAGGGGGCGTGCACGGATGGTGCGGCGGGCGTCGAGTTTCCGGACAAAACGTGTCATCAAACCAAACCTACAGATCGCCTTTGCCTCTGCCTTGGAGACCGCCATGCCCGCCGCCGCCTACATCGACCCTCGCAACGGAAAGCTCTATCCGCTGGACCAGCCGCGCTGGTGTTCGGACGAGCGCACGCCGCTGCTGGTGACGCCGGGGACGGGGATCTCGCGCGAGGACATTGACAGCCGGGCGCGCTCACTCTGGCGCTACCGGGCGGCGCTCCCGGTCGAGATCAAAACTCCGATCACGCTCGGCGAAGGCTGCACACCACTGGTGCAGCAGGCCTGGGGCGAACTGCGCCCGTTCTTCAAGCTCGAATGGTTCAACCCGACCGGCAGCTTCAAGGACCGCGGCTCCGCCGTGATGCTGTCCTTTCTTCGGCAGATTGGCGTCGACGCCATTCTGGAGGACTCGTCCGGCAATGGCGGCTCGTCGATGGCGGGGTTAGGTGCCGCCGGCGGCATGCGCGTGAAGATTCTCGCGCCTGCATCGACGTCACCGGCCAAGATCGCGCAGGTCCGCGCCTATGGCGCGGCGGTGCAGCTCGTCGAGGGCCCGCGCGAGGAATCGGAGGCCGAGGCCATCCAGCAGTCGAGCCAAACCTTCTATGCCAGCCACAATTGGCAGCCGTTCTTTCTCGAAGGCACCAAGTCGCTCGCCTACGAGATCTGGGAAGATCTCGGCTTTCGCGCCCCCGACAACGTCATCGTTCCCGTCGGCGCCGGCAGCAGCCTTTTGGGTTGCGCCTTTGGTTTCCGCGAGCTTTTGAAAGCCGGTCAGATCACCAGGCTGCCGCGCCTGTTTGCGGCGCAGCCGCTCAATTGCTCGCCGATTGATGCAAGCTTCAAGGCCGGCGTCGACACCCCTGTCGCGCGTGAGGTCAGCAAGACCATCGCCGAAGGTACCGCGATCAAGCATCCCCTGCGCCTGCGCGAGATCATCGCCGCGTTGCGCGAGAGCGGCGGCGGCACCGTAGCGCTCACCGAGGACGAGATCGTCGCCGCGCTGCGGCGTCTTGCGCGGCAGGGCCTGTTCGCCGAGCCGACCAGCGCAAGTGCCGCCGCCGCGCTGGACAAACTATCCGTCGCCGGTGCCATCAAGGCGAACGAGACCACGGTCGCGGTCCTCACCGGCACCGGCCTCAAGGCCGCGACCATCGTTGCCGATCTTGTGCAATAAGGCGGTCTCTTCCGTTCTCCCCTTGCGGGAGAAGGTGGCGCGAAGCGCCGGATGAGGGGTTGCTTCAGCGGATTCGAAAGCCAAAGGCTCGCGCGTGGAGAGAGACCCCTCACCCGTCTCGCCGCTTCGCGTCGAGCCACCCTCTCCCGCAAGGGGAGAGGGAAAGCGTCGCCTCATTCCTTCAGATCGTTGACACGCCTCACCCACACGCGCACATCGGCGAGCACGTCGGGCAGCGCCGCCTTGACCTCCTGTACGGTCATGCCGGCCTTGATGCGGGGATCGTAGAGCAGGTTCAGGATGTACTGGTCGTAGACGTCGAAATAGCCCATCGAGACGTTGTCGTTGAACATGGTCCAGGGCACGCTCGCGGTGTCGTTGATCGGGCCGAGCGATTGCAGCAGCTCCTCATAGGCGCAGTCGAGGAAGGTGAAATCGCCGTTGTCCACGGTGAGGATGACGTCGGAATGCTCGATCTCGAAATTGTCGTTCTTGCGGAAGCCTGACAGGCATTGCGGATCGAGCGAGGTGCGGATCTCGCGGGCCTTCTCCGCACCGTAGAAGCTCGAGATGGTGCGGAACAGATCGCGGTCGCGCACGAGCTTCACCCGCACATTCGCCGCCTCGCTGCTGTCGATCATGGCGATGTCGAGATGCTGCACGTGCTTGCCGATGTCGGCCACGACTTTTGCGAGCTGCGCCTTGCGGTCGGCGCGGTCGCTCTCGGCGAACACGCGCACCGGCCCGTCAAACTTGCGGATGCGGTCGACACGGCCGGCAAGGTGATATTCGGCGCCGAACGCCGTCTTCAGAAAGCCATCGACGATCTCGCCGTCGGTAAAGCTCTTCTTCTCGGCGCGCTGACGCGAGACGATCGCGGGCAATTCCCCCGCGACGGCGATGGTAGCGGTGTCAGGGGCAAACGCGACGGTGGCGAGCGCCAGCAGGGCGATGCGAAAGCCGGACGAAGGCGGGGCTAATGCGCTCATTGCCAAGCGACGCTGCCGTATTCGCGTCGCGCGCACAAGACCGCATATCCACGCGCCCGTCGGTTCCTGCTAGTTGTTCAGCACGACCACGGTGGTGCCGACTCCGACGCGGCCGTAGAGGTCGGTGACGTCGTCGTTGGTCATGCGGAAGCAGCCCGAGGACACCGCCTGGCCGATCGTCTCCGGCTCGTTGGAGCCGTGGATGCGGTAGAGCGTCGAGCCCAGATACATCGCGCGCGCACCGAGCGGATTCTCGACGCCGCCCTTCATGTGACGCGGCAGGTCCGGCCGGCGGGCCAGCATCTGCGACGGCGGCGTCCAGTCCGGCCATTCCTTCTTGGCGGTGATCCTGTGCACGCCGCCCCAGCGGAAGCCGTCGCGGCCGACACCGATGCCGTAGCGCAGGGCCTGGCCGTTCTGGAGCACCAGATAGAGCCGGCGCTCCGAGGTGTTCACCACGATCGTGCCGGGGGCGTAATTGCCGTTGTACATGACGGTGGTGCGGGGGACCGGGCTCGAGCCGCCGCGGAAGAAATTCGGGCCGCCGCCCATGATGTCGCGCGAGTCGAACTCCTCGGCGAAGGCGCCGCCGGCGGTAGCCGTCAGCAGTGCGATGGCGGCAATCGGCGCGGCAAAATACCGGATCATTGTTCCCCCAGCAAAAAATCGATTCAACTGAAGTTACAGGCCATATTTGCGGGCTTTCCGCAAGCCACGGCCCCGTGAGGGAGGCATCCTTAATGAAGGAAGTTACCAAATCGGCAACCGCGCCAGTTGGAAGAAAACGTTAGTCAAACCGGCGCATCGCTGCGCGGGGCAGGGCGGCGATGCCGGCTATTGCTTTGACGAGACGAGCGAACAATGATTGATCGGACGGATTGTTGGAACATTGCCGGTTGCGGGAGCTGACGGATGAACGGTGCGGAAAGTCTGGTGCGGACGATGGTCAAGGGCGGGGTCGACGTCTGCTTCTCCAACCCCGGCACCTCCGAGATGCATTTTGTCGCAGCGCTCGACCGCGTGCCCGGCATGCGTTGCGTGCTCGGCCTGTTCGAAGGCGTGGTGACCGGCGCCGCCGACGGCTATTTCCGCATGAAGGGCACGCCGGCCTCGACGCTGCTGCATCTCGGTCCCGGCCTCGCCAACGGCCTTGCCAATCTGCACAACGCCAAGAAGGCGAATTCCGGCATCGTCAACATCGTCGGCCAGCATGCCGTCTACCACATCGGCTACAACGCGCCGCTGACCTCCGACATCGAGGGCCTGGCCCGGCCGATGTCGTCCTGGGTCCGCACCTCGCCGGACTCCAAATCGGTCGCCGCCGACGGCGCCGCGGCGATCGCCGCCGCCAAGAGCGCGCCGCCGCAGATCGCGACCCTGATCTTGCCCGCCGACACCGCCTGGAACGAAGCGGACGGCATCGCCGAGGTTCCGGCCGAGCAGCAGCGCGCGAGCTATTCGCCGCAGGCGGTCGAGCAGGCCGCAAAAATCCTGCACGGCGACGGCGAGGGCACGCTGCTGCTGATGACCGGCAGTGCGCTGAGCGAGCAGGGCCTGGCGCTGGCCGAGCGCATCGCCGCCAGGACCGGCTGCACCGTGATGGGCCCGACCTTCCGTCCGAGAATGGCGCGCGGCCGCGGCCGCTTCTCGATCGATCGCATCCACTACGTGATCGACAACGCGCTGCAGATGCTGGCGAGGTTCCGTCACATCGTGCTGGTCGAGTCCGACGATCCCGTGGCGTTCTTCGCCTATCCGAACAAGCCGAGCATCCTCAAGCCCGAGGGCTGCGACGTGCATCGCATGACCTCCTGGGGTGAGAATTCGGTCGCAGCGCTGGAAGCGCTCGCCGGCGCGGTGAAGGCCAGCGCGAAGGACGTCAAGCCGCAGGCTTCGGCCGAACTGCTCAAGCCGACCGGCGCACTGACCCACGCCTCGATCGCCCAGTCGATCGCCTATGCGATTCCCGAGAACGCAATCCTGGTCGACGAATCCCTCACCACCGGCCGCGCCTTCTTCCCGCCGACGGCGGCGGCTGCTCCGCACGACTGGCTCCAGAACATGGGCGGCTCGATCGGCTTCTCGACGCCGCTCTCGATCGGTGCCGCGATCGCCTGCCCGGACCGCAAGGTGATCTGCATGGTCGGCGACGGCAGCGCGATGTACACGATCCAGTCGCTGTGGACGCAGGCGCGCGAAAACCTCAACATCGTCACCATCGTGTTCGCCAACCGCATCTACCAGATCCTGCGCGGCGAGTTCGACAATGTCGGCGCCGGCGAGCCCGGCCAGCGCGCCAACGACATGCTTCGCCTCGACCGGCCGACGCTGGATTTCGTGGCGCTGGCCAGGGGCATGGGCGTGCCCGGCCGCGCCGTCACCAACGCGGACGAGTTCAACAAGGCGCTGGCCGAAGCCGTCGCCGAGCCCGGGCCGCGGCTAATCGAAGTCCAGATGTAGGTCTGGTCGATCGCGCCGCGAATTCCGGCCTCATCCTGAGGAGCCCGCGTACGCGGGCGTCTCGAAGGATGGTGACAGGCGGGATACGGGCCTTCATGGTTCGAGACGCGCGTTCCGCGCTCCTCACCATGAGGGTCCGGTGACGGCGCATCGGAATGCGCGTGATGAGCCGGGGGCAAGATGCAGACCGAGCTGAACAAGGTGATAGCGGCGCTCCGGGACTTCTACGCCCACGAAGCATTCCTGTTCGAGAAGGACATAGGGGAGCGTGCCATCACGCACCGCTTCGCCGTGCATCTGGAGAAGCAATTCTCCGGCTGGTCGGTCGACTGCAACTACGACCGGCTCGGCGAGCGTACGCTGCATCTGCCGCACGGCACCATCGTCTCGACCGACGATCATCTGGGCAAGTCGATCTACCCTGACGTCGTGGTGCATCAGCGCGAGATCCCGAACAACCTACTCACCGTGGAGATCCGCAAGGCGAGCAATCACACCGCGCTCGACCACGACCAGCACAAGCTGATGGCGCTGACCGATGCGCATGTCTGGTTCGCCTATTGGATCGGCGTGCTGCTGGTGCTGGACAAGCACCATGTGACGATCTCGGAGGTCTATGTCGGCGGCGTCCTCGATCAGCCGCTGTCGCGCTGGTTCGCGACGCGGCTGGAGGAGATCGGCCTGCGGGCTGCGCGGTAACCAGCGCGCCGAGATTGTCGCCTTCAATTCAGCTATTGCTTTGAGTCATAACCCAAGCGCGATCTCGGCCCATTTCAGCATGCGGTCGCTATTAAGGAATGACAGCACCGCCGGCTCCAGTGACGCGGTCGCGCCCGGTGCGAGCAAGGCCGTCGCGGCGACCATGTCGCAGCGTTGATTGAAGGCGAGTGAGAGCGCGGCCTTGGGGTTCCCCTCGACGCGATAGGCCCTGCTGCGGCCGCGCATCGGACCGACGACGATCTCTCGGCCGGCAGCCGTCGGCGTTGCCTTCCCAATCAGCGCCAGGTCGCCCATCTGTTCGAGGTCGCCGTCGTCGGCAACGCCGGTGGCGCAATTGCAAAAGCCGAGCTTGGGGCGAACGTAGAGCAGGACCTCGCCGCCGCAATCTTCGGCCTTGCAGCGAAACGCCTTTCCTTTCCCCCAGGGATCCGCGCCGAAAGGCCAGTCGATTTCCGTCCACACCGGGCGGACCTCGCCGGAGGCCGCTGTTGCGCGTGCCGGTTCGCCGGATCGCGATATCCAGAGCGCTGCGGCTGCGCAGAGCAGCGCAGTGGCTGCGCTGATTGCAACGAATTTGCTTGTCAGGCGCATGGAAGCTGCCGCGGCACCTTTGCTAATTCTGAGCCATCAACTTTCGTGCGGCCGCGAGGTCCTCCCGCGATGAGTCGCCATTTCTCGCCGTTTCGACGACTTTGGCGTAGTACTGGCGGGCCTTCACAGCATCCCCCGCTTTCTCGGCCGCGTGAGCGGCGCCGATGGTCGCGCCAAATCGGTTCGGCTCCTTGCGCATGGTGCTTTCGAACGCGACCAATGCCTCCGTCGCCATGCCGCGTTCGAGCAGCATGGTCCCGTAAAGCTCGCGTGCGGGAGCAAGCGGACCCGGCGTCACGATGGATTTTTCGGTCTTGTCTTCGGCATCGGCGGCAAGGCGCATCGCTTCCAGCGCATCCGCCTGTTTTCCCTGAGCGTTGAGCTGCCAGGCTGTGGCGACCTGCCGCTGAATGTCCACGATTTCGGTCCAATAGGCGTCCTTGTCCTGCTGCAGCTTGTCCCGCAACTCCGCCAGCTTGGCGATGTCCGCCGCTGCAGCGTCTGCATTGCCGGAGCGCGCGGCGCCAAGGGCGCGAGCGAAATAGGTGATCGCATCGACATAGGCAAACCGGCTCGGCTCGACTTTCAGCGCGGCAGCGCCCTGCCAATCACCGCGTTCGACCATATAGCGCGCCTGGCTGGCCGCTATCGCGTAGGGTCCGGCGCGGACAGCCGGCGCATAGCCCGTGGTCGCAATCATATCCGCGATGACCTCGCTGGCTCGGCTGTCCTGCGCAAGCTGGAGCAGGGCGTAGACCATATAGTCGTCGGCATGCAGCTGCTCGCTCGGGTCCTTGCCCTCCTTAGCAGCCTTGGCGGAACGGCTATTGGCGTCGATGGATTCGTTCCAGTAGCCGACGCGCGTGAAAATGTGCGACGGCATATGCAAGGCGTGCGGTGCCGCCGGCGCGATCTCGGAATAACGCTTGGCAGCGTCGAGTCCTTGCTCTGCGATCGCCGGATAGTCATAGAGATGGATCAGGTAATGTGCGACGCCGGGATGCCGCGGCTGGCGCTTGAAGATCGGCTCCAGGATAGCAGCGCCCTTGAGCTGGTTGGCATAGGTCTTGTCGTTTGGCGACGCCGTGACGTTCAGCGTGATGGCGTAGGCGATCTGTGCCTCGTCATCATCGGGATAGCGCGCGGCGACGGCTTCGGTTGCCTTGAGATAGGACTGCGCGCGCTGGCCAAACGTCGTCTTTTCGTCGCCCGAATAGAAGGCCCGCAGCGCGTCGATATAGTCACGTTCGCGTTCGCTCTTGGCGCCGAGTGCCTTGGCCTTCTGCAGCGCGACAAGGCCTGCGGTAAGGTTTTCCTTTGGCGCGGGAAAATGCGGATTGTACAGCAGGCTCAGGGCAATGCCCCAATAGGCGATCGCGCATTCCGGATCGGCCTGCAGAGTCTCCTCGAAGATCTCTTTTGCGGGCCGGTACCAGAACGAGTGCTGATAACGCATCCCGCGATCGAAGCGGCGCTGCGCCACCTCGTTGCAGGAGGTCTGGAAGTGCACCTTGCCAAATTGCTCATCGGTCCCGTCCTCCGCGCGTGCGGCAGGCGTGCCGGAAATCGAGCCTAGGGCAGCGAGGGCGAGAAGTGAGACGGTTCTCAAGGCAAGCGCGCGCATCGGCCCCTCCGTTTTCTGTTCAGAATAAATCTGGTCAGATGGCGCCGATAAAACCGAGGGCGCCGAAGTTCGTATTGCTGAGATTGGCAATGGCAATTGTTGCTAAAGGATTTCTCCATTCGAGATGCGAGTCAACAGGAAGCGGACAGATTTGCGTTAGGGAAGCACGCCTGCCAGGATCCATCCGCCCGCCCGTCGAGGCGAGTGGGCCACAAGGCCGCTCGCACGACGAGCGGCCTTGCATCATCGTCCGTCACCCGCTCAATGCAGCGGATCGCCCTGGCCGAGCGCGTAGGCGACGAGGTCCTTCAACGCGAAGCCGGAGCCGGTCACCGGCGTCCATTGCGGGTCGAGCGACAGCACGGAGGAATTGTCTCCGAACATCATGCCGAGGAAGACCTCGGCGACGATGCGACCGCCGACCGGTCCGAGCTGCGGTGTCCTGACCGTGGCGGGCCCGCCGGTAGCGGGGATCGCCATGTCCGTCGCGTTTTGCCGCGCCTCGGCCAGGATGTAAGCCCACAGCGGGCAGTTGCCGGCGAACACGCCGTTCGCGATGCTCGCGATCTTGACTTGCGGATCGCCCGCGCCGGGCTCGTCGACGGCCTTGCCGATGATGATCTCGTCGTCGCTCAGCGGCGTCAGGTTCATCGCCCTGGCGACGGCCTGGCCCGACGGCAGTCCGAGCCGCCAGCTGCGCTCGAGATTGCGTAGCGCCAGCGACGCCGGATTGGAGGCGACTTCCGGGGGCAGCTTGCGCAGCGGGTCCACCAGCGAGGCATCGATGCGATAGGCGAACTGCAGCCGCCTCTTGTTGTCGGGATTGGTGTCGTCGTCCTCGGCGCCATAGGGGCGCGTGTCGAGATCGATGAAGCGGCCCCAATCCATGGCGCGTCCCGGTCCCATCGCACGGAAGCCGGTCAGTGCGTTTTGGTCGGGATTGTTGGGATCGGGGAAGATCTGCAGCAGCATGTTGGCCGCGTCGTTCAGCCGGTAGCCGGGGCGGATCATGGAGTGCCCGAGCCGGTAGGCCGCGACCGAGAACTCGACCGGCATGAACGGATAGGTCTTCCAATGGTAGTAAGCGAGCTTGCTGCGGTCGTAGTGACCCGCGGTCTTCAGCTCGTCCAGCACGCTGGCGTGGACGATGCGCGGCAGGAAGTCGTTCAGCACGACATACTGATAGTGGAATCGAACGCGCTGCTGCACGTCTTCGAACGACAGGCTGTCATTGTCGTCGACCATGCGGTTGTGAAAGCGCAGCATCAAGGCCTGGAATTGCGAGACGATGCTGTTCTCGTCGTTGCGGGGATCGCCGATCAGCGCGCGGCCCTTGAAGCGCGGCAGGTCGACCGCATCGGGCACGCCGGCGCCCGTGACCTTCTCGCCGAGCCGGAACTTGATCCCGTCATACATGTAGGGCTGGTCGTTCGGACCGCGGCCGTAGAGATTGTCCATGTCGAGCGATGGCGTGCGGAAGTCGACGAGCCCGTCGGGATCCTGCTGCTTGGTCAGAGAGCTGACCGGATCGAAGGTGATGTCGTGATCGACGAACTGGCCGAAATAAGTGTAGAGCGAAGGAATGCCGCTCTCTTCCGCGTCCGGCCCGTCCTTCGGCCCGTCGAAGCCGGCGATCATCTTGTCGGCGAGCGCCGACAGGTTTGCGATCGTGCCGGAATCGTTCGGGCCGAATTTGGCCGGTGCGAGCTTGCGGAACATGCGGCCGAAGCGGCCTTGCGAAAGCGGCGAACGCGTTGCGTTCAGACCGCGCGGAACAATTGCGTGGCGGCTGCTCATTGAAACACCTTCCTGAAAAGTCGAATGAAACAGATCGGGCTAAAGTTTCTCGCGCTGGGGTTTGCAGCCTAGGCGCGATCACGCCTGCCACGAGCGAGATGGATCACAATTGCCCGGCATCGAAATTTTCGGAAGGTGCGCCTTGCCCGCAAGCCGCGGCTGCGCATCGTGAATTTCTCCGTGGCGATGACGGATAACATTCTCGTCATCGACGGACGCAGGCGGCTTCGCACCGTTTCAATTCGCCGGGGCGTCGGCGAAGCGGATCGGCTTCACGTAGAAATTGTGGCGGCGCGCGCGTCATGCGCGCACGCCGCCAATTCGTCAGTAGTCGCGCTGCTGCGAGAACGCGTAGCGCGGGTTGATGCCGCAATAAGACGATGTGCCGGAGGCGGTGGCGAGGCACTGCTGATAGCTGGCGAACTGGCAATTGCCGGGGTAACCCCACGAGCGGCCCTGGATGCAATATCGATCGTTCGCAGGATGTGCCTGGGCGGCCGGGGATGCTACGGCGAGCAGGGCCGCGAGCGATGCGAGAGTGAGGATGGTGCGACGCATGTCAGTCTCCTTCGAGAGCGAGTGGGTGGGAATGTCAGCGAGCCTGGCTCGTCTGTTGCGCAGTCATGCCTGTGTTGGTGTCGCCAGAATGCCTTGCGTTCGCGACAAGGCACATCATGACGCAGCCTGCCGCCGGCAATGTGATCTCGGCCACAGTTCACGGTGGGGTTCGAGCCTATCGTGAACGGACTTGCACGCGTCGATCCCGGAGAACTACGCTTGCCTTATTCGGATCAGGTATTTTGGAGGTTCTAATGCAGAAATCATACTTGCTGGCTGCGACAGCAGCGCTGGCGCTTCTCATGCAGACACCGCTCGCGTTGGCGCAGGGCGCACCAGCCGCCGCCGGAACCGCGGCGCCTGCGACGACAACCGCCGCGCCGGCAGCGACGACGACCGCGCCGGGCGCAACCAATGACGCTTCCAGCCAGCCGACCGACTCCAAAAAGAGTGCGTCGAAGAAGCCGGCGAAGAAGAAGATGACGCGGCAGCAGGAGATCGATCACTCGGTCGACAGCGGCACGGTGCCCGCGCGCTACCGCAGCTCGGTGCCCAAGCAGTACCAGCAATACATTCCGTTCGATAAGCAGTGACGGATCGCACGGCGGCGCGGCGTGATCGGGCATCGCACCGCCGGTGCCATCGCGTCAAAATAGGACCTTGGCCGGGCGGAATCCGGCCATACATCCCCAGTGGCGGTCCGCGCGAGCGGTGCTAGAGTAGGCCGAAGCCTAGGGGGACTAATGAGTGACGACGTGAAGGATGCTGGCCTCGTGGCCATGATCAGCAGCATCCTGGGAGGCAACAGGCGCGCCGCAGACAGTATTGTGCCGCCGCCGCTCATCGAGGTTCCGCCGCCGACAGCGCCGACGAACGGATTTGAGCTGGCCGAGCCGCCCGCCGCCGATACGCCGCCGGCCAAGGCCGAGAACAACGCAGAGAACAATTCCGAGAACGCGCCCGGTGCGGCGGCGGCTGCCGCGAAGCCGGTCGAGCCGCCCGCGAAGATCGCGACGACGCCTGATGGCAAGCAGTTGCTGCCTGCTGAAGCGATCGCCGATCTCGTCCTGGGCGAGCTGCGCAAGCTGGAGAATTTTCCGGCGACCGGTGCCTCCGTCACGGTCTACGGTTACAGGCACTGGAATGCGATGATCACCTTCGCGCCGTTCTCGACCACATTCCGGGATGCCACGCGGTTCCGCCAGGCCATGCCGGACATCGTCTTCAAGCTGCGCCGTTTCGTCGAACTTGAGATATGATCCTGGCCATGAGCCCGAACAGTTCGACAGGAATTTCGACTTGAGCGTTGCCTTTACCAAAGAAGAGAGCGCGGAAACCGCCGCCGAGACGCTGTTGCCGGATCGGCCGATCTCGCCGCATCCAAACCTCGTGACGGAAGCAGGCCTGCAGGCGTTGCAAAGGCAGCTTCAGGACGCGCGCGAAGCCTATGAAGCTGCGCAAGCCATCGAAGACGTCAACGAAAAGCGCCGGCAATCGGCAGTGCCCTTGCGTGACGCCCGCTATCTCACCGAACGGCTGCGCACGGCGCAGGTCGTTCCCGCCCCGGCCTCGACCGAGGTCGTCGCCTTCGGCAGCACGGTGACCTTCAGCCGCGCCGATGGCCGCGTGCAAACCTATCGCATCGTCGGCGAGGATGAAGCCGATCCCAAGGCAGGCACGATCTCGTTCGTGGCGCCGGTGGCAAAGTCGTTGATGGGGAAGGCGGTCGGAGATGTCGTGGGATCGGGTGCGCAGGAGATCGAGATTTTGTCGATTGGGTAGGGGGCGTTTATCGATGGTTTCCGCTGTGTCTGCGCAACCAAGCGCGATAGCTGGATGAGGCGGTTTCTGTCGGGGGCGTTGCCGTTTTACGCGCTGGCCGGATTGGCCATGTGCATGTACCTCGTCCTGTACAAGACTGATCTGTTCGACTTGAACGCCGTCGTCCAGGATGCAACCGGTTCGTCGTGGTTTCCGGTCTTCATATTCGTCTGCGTGCTACTCGAGTCGGTCTTCCCGTATTTTGGCTATTTTCCCGGAACCGCTCTTATCCTGATGTCCGTAGCGCTCAATCCGAAGCCCGCGGACGTCCCCGTCTTCATCGTGGCGTGGTTGGCCATCATCGCGGGCGCCGTCCTGAGTTACGGACAGGCTCGCTTTTTCAGACCGCTGTTGCAGCGGGTTGCCTCAAAGGCGGCACTGAACCGCTGTGAGTCCCTCCTCGACGCCTACGGCCCTTACGCGCGCATTGCCCTGTTCGTTCATCCCAACGCCTGCGCGATGTATTTCACGGCGCTCGGACTCCTCGGCCGCAACCTGACGCGCGAACTCGCTTATCTCGGCGTGGGGGCAGCAGCCTCCGTGGGCGTTCTGTTCGTCGTCGTGAGCAGACTTGTGTCGTCCGTAGGCACCACCGACGACGGGGAATTGCAGCTGCTGCTGGCCGCAGCACTGGTTGCCATCGGAACCCTGGTCGGTCTTTACGCGGCTTGGCGGCCGGCGCGGGCGGCTTGAAGCTCGAGGAGGCGTGCGCGTCAGCCGGCGCGGTCTCACCCCTTGCTCCGTCATTGCGAGCGCAGCGAAGCAATCCAGTCTGTCTCCGCGGAAAGACTCTGGATTGCTTCGCTACGCTCGCAATGACGAGGGGAGATCATGCGCA
Source organism: Bradyrhizobium sp. JR4.3 (assembly GCF_040547695.1). Classification (NCBI taxonomy): domain Bacteria; kingdom Pseudomonadati; phylum Pseudomonadota; class Alphaproteobacteria; order Hyphomicrobiales; family Nitrobacteraceae; genus Bradyrhizobium; species Bradyrhizobium sp. JR4.3. Next base: position 189,372 of record NZ_JBEPQF010000005.1, read on the forward strand.
AAACAAAGAGCTAGTGCCCCAAGGGCGATGGCCCAATACTCCCGCTCAGGCCACCGCGACGATGCCATCATGCCGGTGTTTTGCCCGACGAGTCAAATCCGATTTCGGAAAAATAGCATGGTTGTAACCCATTGATCCGACTGATGCCGGCTACTGTGCATGGGGTTGTTTTCGACATTTTGTGATTGAGACGGTCCCGACACGCCACTGTGTGTCGACGATAGGTCCACAATCAGCAGGGTTCAGGAAGGTGGATGGTGGGCGCACAAGGGATCGAACCTTGGACCTCTCCCGTGTGAACCACAATATGTAGTCCCTAGCCAACCCGAGCCAGCCATAGTAAAAAGTAGATAAGTGTATGCGTTAAGAAGGATTTCGCCATATGCGGCCATAATAGGCCACAAGTGACCAAACTACATTTTGTATGCCCCCGCTGTGCCCCCGTGCCATCTTCCCTTGGGGCACACAAATCGGGGAGGGTCGGTGCCCATCTGTTCTTCAAGGGCCGTCCTTCCACGCTGGTGTGCCCCGAGGCGGAAAAAGCGAAGGAAAGTCAATGATCACTTTCCCTCGCTTCGATGGTCCCGGCGGCTGCGGGGCACACCGCGACAGGGAGCACAGGGAAAATGCCGGAGCCGAGCAACCAGCTGACACTCACCGATGCTGTAATCCGCAACGCGACGTTGCCGCCGGGTAAGGCGCAGCATTATCTCCACGACGACAAGTTGCCCGGCCTCGCGCTGCGCATGCGCGCTACCGGTGGCCGGACCTGGGTCTACCTTTTCACCAAGCCGGGGGTGAGGGGAACCCAGCGCAAGACCCTCGGCCCCTGGCCCAAATATAATGAGAAGGCAGCGCGCAAGGCCGCCACCATCGCCGCAGGCGAGGTCTTCAAGGGCGTGGATCCGAACGACGCCAAGCGCGAGGCGAGGCGGCAACAGGCAGCCGAGAAGCAGCGCACCACGCTAACCACCCTCATTGTTGAAGATGGTCCCTACCAGGCGTCCTTGACCGGACGCCAAGTCGTCAACTGGAAGCCAGCAATGTCGGCGCTGCGGCGCGGGCTCAAGCAACACGCCGAGAGCGCCGTCGGAGACCTGACGCGGCGGCAGATCATGGCGGCCGTCGACAAGATTGCCAAGACCGGCAAGCGTGGGGCGGCCAAGGACCTGCGCAAGCACACCCACACCTTCCTCGAATGGTGCGTCGGCGAGGGTTATGTCGACCACAATGTGCTGGCTGGTTATCGCGAGCCGAAGGAAACCCGGGCGCAGCGGATCTTGCGCCGCACCAAGGGACGCGCGCTGAGCGATGACGAGATCATCAAGGTCTGGCAGGCATCCGGCAAGCTCGGGACTTTCGGGCTTCTGGTACGGATGTGCCTACTAGGCGGCCCGCGCCGCAGCGAGCCAACCATGATCGAGTGGTCGAAGCACGTCATGGACGACCGCATCACCTTCGATGCCACATGGACCAAGATGGGCCTGCACCACGACCTGCCGCGCACCCATCTCGTTGACGAGGTGCTCGCGGCCGCGAAATATTTCCAGCGGGCAACTTCCGACTATGTCTTCCCGTCACCAAAGACCGGCGGCCTGATGTCCGGCTTCACCAAGATGGTCGACCGACTGGTCAAGGAAGCGAGCGTCGCCAAGTTCACCATGCATGACTTACGGCGGAGCTTGCGCACCATCATGTCACGCTGTGGCTATGACAACGAAATCCAGCGGTTGTGTGTTGGGCAAAAGCCAAGCGGAATCGATCAGGTCTACAATCACGACGAACAGTGGATCATCCGCAAGATGGCATTCGAAGCAGCTCACGACTACATTGCGGAGTTGGTCGGCGCGAAAAGGGTCGGCAAAATCGTGCGCCTGCAGCGGACGAATCCGCTAGACCCGATCAAGGCCGAGCTCCTCGGGCGTCTGCGTGAGCATTATGCGGCTGAGGGGCCTTAGTGGTTTTGCCGCACTTGGCCAGATAGTCCCGCACTGCATCGACACGATAGAGTGGCCGGCCATCGACGTAGCGCCATTTCAGGGCGTGGTTCGGATCGCGCCGCCACTGCTCCAGTGCGCCGGGCGTGCGCCGGATAACCGCGGCCGCCTCTAGTGCCGTCAAATTAGAGCTGTTCGGCAATGTATCGACATCGAAGGTCGCGGGCGGCGGCATGCCACGGTTCTTGCGAGGGCGCTTCGTGGCAGGCGGCATCTTGCTGGAATCTGCCGGCCCAAATACCTCGGTCCGTGTCTGTTCGTTCTTGCCCGGCATGCCTCCTCCCCGAACCATGATCGGTCTCTGATGCGATAAGACCGTGGGCTGCTCCAGCAAGAAAGGAATCAAGTGCACAGGTATGGCCGCTGGATAGCTATGGCGTACAAAAAGGACGCCAATCTTTGCCGAGACCCTGACTGTGAATCGGGGACCGAACGATATCCTAAATGTTCGCTGGAGCTCGCATCTGTGGCATTCCGATCGGAGCACGATTGATTTAGCTGCAGATTCGGAAGGCGTACGACCAGCAACCAAGCCGTTCTGAGCGGCAGGATATCGATCAGGTTTGTTGATTGTATAGAGGTTTCGTTTGATTTCGTTCGCGTTTTGTTGCGGTTCGTTCAGGTTGTTTCTGGTGCGAAACTGGTGCGGCTCGTCTGCAATCGATGGGACTTAGGGCATTGCGTTCTGTTGGTGGTAACGTGAGAACGCAAATTAGTCCCGGCGACCGACGGCAAACGAATTCCGTACGCCATCGTGCCGGCTGATCCCCGCGGCCTGTCAAGGTCAGCGTCCCGGTGCTTGCGCTGTGGATTGTGCTTTTGGCTTCGCGTGCTCCATTCTTTGACGGCGCGACCATTGTCGATTTCTGAATTTTTCCACTAGGCTTATCGCGATTTTGTTGCAGCCCTTAGTGGCGCCATCGGAGCCGTGCAGCAATTTCATAGCGGAGGCTTTCATAAAACGTCGTGAATTTCTTGCGCGATCCGCAACGGCCGCATGCGCGAGCTTCCTTCTGGAAAACGGGTCCGACGGTTCTCGCCTCGTTGGATCAGCGATTGCCGCTGACGAGGGGGATCGGCAGAAAGTGACGCTTGAGCAGAAATTTTCCGAATTCGCACTTTCGCTCAAGTATGAAGCTCTGCCCGCCGATGTTATCACCTCTGCCAAGCGCGTGCTTCTCGACACCCTGGGATGCGCATTCGGATCGGTAGGATCCGAGCCTTCGAATATTGCTCAAACTACTATTCGCAAGACTTTCGGAGACGGCGATACAGCCACAGTGATCGGCTATCCGCGGTCAGCTACCATAGAAGGCGCGATATTCGTCAATGGCGTCCTCGTTCGATCCCTCGATCTGAACGATACCTATATTGGCACCGAACCACTTCATCCGAGCGAGGTGCTGCCGACGGCGATTGCTCTATGCGAGGAGAATGGACGATCTGGCCGCGAGCTCATCGAAGCGATAGTCGCAGGCTATGAGGTCAGTATGCGCGTTAATGACGCCATCTCCTTCATTGAGCGCGGCTTCCACCCCGTTTGCGCGGCCTCCTACGGCATCCCTCTGATTGCGGGCAAGATCTGGGGGCTTCCAAAAGAGGCCATCGCCAACGCGGTTGGAATTTCCGCCGCCCGCGGCTTCACGAGCTTCGTCATCAACAGCGGCGCGATCAGCATGATGAAAGCCATGGGACTTGCCGCCACAGCCGCAGACGGCGTTTTCGCGGCGCGGCTCGCCGCCCAAGGCTTCACCGGGCCTTCCGGCACGCTGGAATGGCTGACGTCGAAGATGAAGCCGGTCAAGGAGGGGCTTGCCGTCGATCTTGAGCTTGCGCGATACCGGCTGCCGGAGGTGGCCTTCAAACGCTTTCCCATTCAAATCGAGTTACAGGCCGTAGCGGAGGCCGGCGCATCGCTTTCCTCGAAGGTCAGGGATCGCATACAAGATATCTGGCCCGGAGCAACGCTGCCCGTCTCATCGACCCGCTTCATCCAGCCTATCGCTGTGCTGATCGCCACTCCAAACTGCTTGGCGTCCCGATTGCGGGACATTCCGCCCTCAATCGCCGCCACCACCCGCTTGCGAAGATCCAAAGAATAAGGCTTGCCCATCCATGCTGCCCTCCGCCCAGCCAGCATGGTGAATCAGAAACAGACTGATTTGAGATCTCCAAATCGATTCAGCCTAACCCATCCCGCTTTAGGGTCGAAGCAGACATGATGAGCGTGTGATGGGCTGCGCGGCTAGTAGAAATCTTGAAACCGCTCGAATTTACGGCGGCTTTGCCGGAGGCGGCGGAACTGGTGCTGGGCTGGGCGCGACGCCTGTAGCGGGGCTCGAAGATGAGGGCGTTACATCGTGTAGAGTGTGGACACCGGCGGAAACGAGAGCTCCGATCAATAGTCCATAGACAACAAGCAGTACGGCGCGGGTCTCCCGATAGTTCTTCATCGCTTGTTCGATGGGCGTTTCAGCGATTTCTTCCCGCTCGCGAACGGAGATGTAACTAAAAAGACTTTGCATCCAGCTCCGTCGGGACGAGGCTTGGCTTTGGAAGAACGCGCCATTGATCCGCCACTGCAAGGCGAACGACAGGCCGATGAATGCGGCGGCCGCAAAGTAGAATAAGGAAGAGATGAGAGGACCCGGTGTCTTGGCCGCATCACCCAGGATTTTCAGTATGAAAGGCGCTGCCGAGACGGCCAGGTCGCGCCAGAGCGTAGCCGCAAGATCCTGCGCCCGTTGCGCTACCTTCTGAGTTTCATCAATCACGGTCTTGCGGAGATCGGCGAGCGCCTTCAGAGTCTCGCGGCTCGATGATTGGACGTGAGCTTCATAGGCAGCTTTGGCCGCCTCAAGCGCCTGCTCCAATGTCGTAGCGAGATCTTGCTGAGGACGGCTCGCCCGAGCCAACTCACCGGAAAAGAGCAGGTGGCGTGCCTCGACATCTGTCCCCGAAAGAAAAACCCAGTTGGCGGATTCAGTCAATCGAGAACGAGCGCCGGGCAGGGCAGGATCATCGGCTCTAATGCGATAGATCGGAGGCGTCGCCGCGTGCAGCCAGACCTGGCCATCCTCGAGCCAGGCGCGGGAGACGAGACCGCCCAACAATCTGCGGGCAGAAACCGTTTCCCAAGCTTGATACGCCGGCGATGAAACCGCTGGCGCGGCCAATAACAGCCAGGGATTGAGATCGGTAACGATTTCACGTTCGGGGACAAAGTCACGAACATAGCGAGTCGGGTCGATAGACCCAAGCAAAGGCTCCGCTGGCGGTGGCGTTTGCGCGAAATCCCATGAAGCGAACTCCAATCCTCGTGCGCGAAATGCCTGATTGGAATTCAAGTCGGCGATCGCGACGCGCGGGAGCAGAGTTCGTTGCACCAAATAATGTGGGATGTCGAGCGCAGCCGTCGGCAGTCGGCTTTCCGAGCGTGATCACGATCTCGCGCGTCGAATCAAAAATATCACCCGTAACGAGATCGCCACCGAGTGCTGGATTATAGACTTGCAATGACGAGAACGGCGTTGGGACGTCGTCGACGAACCCGAGCCAGGCGATCTGCGCATCGACAGACGGCAGCCGCCCTCGCAACACAAGGGCGTCAATACGTTCGTCCGCCACGGCGCCGTTCGCGACAAGCTCACGTACGCGTTCGACCAGATGTGTTGAGCTCGAAGTCATCGAGTGTGATCTTGTCCCTAATGATGATCTCGCCCTTGTCGCGGTTTACCGAAATGACTGAAGACATCAAACCGACAGGGAAGGTCAATTTGACCCCGCTTGCCGTCTCGACGCGACGGTTCTTGGGCGCCTGAATTGCGTTCTTTTGGAGCACGAACGATTCGCCCGCCATTCCTTCGCGCTTCAGCTTTGCCTTGAAGTCTGTCAGCACGGGGCTATCATCAGGCAGCGGCCCGAAAATGCTCTTCAGCCAATTTTCAGCACTTTCGCCGTCGATAGAACCGCCGGACTGGCTGGCGTCGTAGAGGCGTTGCGCCAGATTTTTCATCGCGTCCCGCGGAAGTATGTCTTTGTGCTTGTGCGCAATGTTGCGCGTGACCTCGACGATTGTCCTTGTCAACTCCTCTTCCGTTCGCTGGCGTCGTACGAGCAAGAACTGTTCGAAATAGGCTGCAGGCCGCTGCGGATTTTGACGATCGACAACGCAGATTTCGTCGCGCTCTTTGCCCAGCTTGATGAGCGCGGCTTTCTGCAGGGCGTTGCGGTTCTGGACAAAAGTCCGCTCAATCTCGCCGAAGGTCGGCTTCGGCTTCCGAACGCCCGCGACTGACGTCCTAGTCGTAACTGAGAACCTTTTCGTCCTCGAATTTCAGAAGCGCAAATACCCGGCCACCTGAACAAGACAGCGAGAAGATCAAGAAGGCACCGACAGCCGTGCTGCCTCCGTGAGCTTCATTGAACGCTGTTGCGAGTTTCTCGCTCTCTTCCTGGAAAGTCGCCCTGTCCCGGCTGATCCGAGCCAGTTGCGCCCGCACCGCCGCGTCCGCGAGGAATTCGTATCTGTTTCCGCTGTTGACCGATCGGACGCGGCCCAGGAAAAAGGATGCGTGTCGACCGGCGTCGAACGCCGTTAGTAGCTGAAAATGTTCTTCTCCCGGGCCGACAATATGAAAAACGCTCTGATCAATGCGCAGGCTTTCGAGTTCCTGCTCAGGGCCATACACCACCATAGAACATAAAGAGAACAATCGCAATCGCGCCGATTTTTATTCCAAAATCTACGTCGTGTTCCGTTAAGAATCCTGCATCTTGTTAAGAATTCCACCCGACTTGTAGTCGAGGGGCCTGCGTATGGACGGTTGAAAGAGGGCCGGTCATGCCACTTGGATTGCTGGTTATCCACGAGGGTTCCTTTGGACCGGGGGAGGGAACATCTAGGCTATGTGCGTGAAGACTTTTCATGTTTAGCGTATGACGCGAAGGTTTTTCGCTATATATGAGGTGTTTTCGGCTCGAAGGCTAAATTGAGAGTGAAATTCACGACCGAGAACCTTTTTCACGGATTTGGCACAATGGAGACGGATTTTTCAGGGCCCGTGAGTGTTTTTCATGACCGGAGGCTGCCGGAGGTGGCAACTCCTGTTGGCTATGCGGCGCTGCTTGACGCCTACAACCTATCCGCCCCGGTCCCGCGCATGCTTTCGGCCATCGGAACAAAGCACCGTATCATTGAGCAAGGGGGATGGCGCATCTATACGCCGCGGCATGCGCCGGACGCGACGCTTGAGGGACATCTCACCTTCGCTCTCAAGAATGAAGGACTCGATCTTGCAATCCTGAAGCGGCTTTTCCTCGCCGTGAACGAGGATCAGATTGCGGACCTTGTAAGACAGAAGCCGACCGGTCTGTACACGCGTCGTATCTGGTTTCTCCATGAATGGCTGTTGGAGCGCCAACTCAATCTGCCTGCGGCAGATAAGGTCTCTTACGTCGATGCCGTCGATACCGAACTCCAATACGCTACCTCCGGGCGGAATTCGGCACGGCACCGCGTCCGCAACAACCTGCCAGGAACCCTGGAGTTCTGCCCGCTTGTTTTCAAGACTGCAGCACTGAGCGAATTTATTGCGCAGGATCTCAAGGAGCGCGCGCGTGTCGTCGTGAGCCAAGTGCCGAAGGATCTGCTCGCGCGAACTGCCGCCTTCCTTCTCCTCAAGGATTCAAAGTCAAGCTACGTCATTGAAGGAGAGAGACCGCCACAGGACCGTATCCAGCGATGGGGCAGGGTCATCGGTGAAGCGGGACGGGCACCGCTCGATGAGGCGGAGTTTCTGCGCCTGCAGCGCATTGTGATCGGCGATGAGCGCTTCGTGAAACTTGGTTTCCGTAACGAAGGTGGTTTCGTCGGCGAGCATGAACGCGAGACGCAAAGACCTATCCCAGATCATATCAGCGCGCGTCACGAAGATATCCCCTCCCTCGTGCGGGGACTGATCGCGTTCGATCATGCGGCGGAAAACGAGCTTGATCCCGTCGTCGCTGCCGCCGTGCTCGCCTTCGGGTTCGTTTACATCCACCCGTTCGAGGACGGCAACGGACGCATTCACCGATACCTGATGCACCATGTTCTGGCACGGCGCGGATTCAATCCCGCGGGGATCCACTTTCCGGTTTCTGCCGCGATTCTCGACAAGATCAGCGAATACAAGAGTGTGTTGGAAAGCTATTCGACTAGATTGCTTCCATGTGTTGAATGGGAGTCGACCCCACAGGGCAACGTCAAGGTCTTGAACGATACAGGTGATTTTTATCGTTTCTTCGACGCGACGCCCCACGCCGAGTTTCTGTACGAATGCGTGCAGAGGACCATCGAACAAGATCTTCCAAAGGAAACGCAATTTCTGCGGAGCTTCGATACCTTCCGCGCGGGCATCGAGAACATGATCGAAATGCCGGAGCGGACGCTCAATAACCTCTTCGGATTCCTGCAACAGAATGGAGGGCAACTCTCAAAGCGCGCTCGCGACGACGAGTTCTCCGAACTAACGCCGGATGAAGTCACGAGGATTGAGGAGCTTTATCAAGCGGCGTTCTCGAACGACTCTGGAACGGCGAGTTGACTTGTCAGAGTGCCACCTGAATTGGGGCCTGTCGGATCAGATGCTGGTCGAGCCCTTCGATAAAAAATAGCGCTCTCTATCGGCGTGGTCGCAGCTAAGACGCGCCGCATCGGTGAGTTTGGACCCTGGGAGGTTATCTTCTTTTTCTTCTTTATCCGCATCCCGCCAGAGTTTCCCCGCAGAGGACTGTACGCGCGCGTCTCGCGCGTGGATTCATTGAGCACGAGCCCTCATCGCCGTGCATCCTTCGAATTTGATTGCATCGATGCCGACTATGTTGATGGCGCCGGACCGCGGCTCTTGGACGGTTTTCGTGCTGAACAGACCAAACCATTCGCGCTCCTGCGCGTAGTGACGACGCCAGCCCGATTTGGCCACTTTGCGGGCGCGACACCGGCGCCAGCCGATTGGTTTTATCTCGAGATCGAGCCGGATGGCTCCGGCCTGCCGGCATGGCACGCTCAACTTGAAGGCAACGGCTACTCGGCGCACGCACGCGGAGTCCTCACCTACGCGCGGCAGCTTGATACACCGGACAAGACCCGGGGGCCGCGATCGAGACCCCAGACTCTCGGTGCCGCTGCCACCCCACGGCTAGGGCTGCCGAGTTCGCTCGTCAGTGCCTGTGCGCCACTGCCGAAGCCGGCAACGCGCGCCGCAATATCGACTGTTCTAAAAAGGGTCCCACAAGCGGCATCTGTCCTGGTCAGTGATGTCGGTCAGGCAAACTTTGTCTCCCTATGCGATGATCGCGGCCGCGCCATTCTGCACTTCGATGTCGGATTTCCGATCTCCTTCAATCGCCATACATTCCCCTCCAATTTCGACATCAATCGCAGCGAGACGCCGCCGATCGTTCTCTCGCATGGATTGGGATCATCTTCACGGTGCCTTCCACCTCCCGCATCTGCTTGAATGTCGCTGGATTGTTCCCAATCAGCGGCTGGGGCCTGGCGCGGCGCGACTGGCGCGAATACTCGCCGAAAAGGGCAATCTGCTCGTACGCCCCCCCAACGCAAGAATCCGCTTTCCGTTTGGTGAATTGGTAAGGAGTCGAGGCCCGGCCCGCGATCTCAATAATAGCGGATTGACCATCCTTGCCACGCTCACTAGCGGACGGTCGGCCTTGCTGACCGGAGACGCGGACTATGCGCACCTCATGCATGCCAATGCCACGAAGGTAGATCACCTCGTCGCAACTCATCATGGTGCGCGCTTCAATGCGGACGCGGCGTCGGTGCCGATGCCGAATAACAGGCATGGCCAACTGGTGATTTCCTACGGATATCGCAACGTCTACCGGCATCCACACGCGGAAGCGCTATCTAAGCACGCAAACTCGGGTTGGACGACGTGTCTGACCACCGCCGGGCGAAGAGGTGTCGCAAGCCGAGGCGATCGCATCATGAATTGACATTGGAAAGCCAAGGTTCTGGCGCTGCACCTTTCAGTGCGGCCGGCACTTCGATGCCTCGTGATCGACGCCGAAGTTCATATTGCGTAGTTTGCCGCCGCAAGGTTGCACTCGTTAGCCGTGCGGAGTTTAAGCTTTCTGGGAAATCTTGTGGCATCTTCAGGCGCCAATATAAGAATTTACGGTAGCTTAAGGCGCCAAACGATTGACACCGCAAGGAGGAGCGGCCATACCTCTGGGAACCATAAGGCGCCAAAAAGCCTTTTTAAGGAGCCTTAAGACGCCATGCCTCCTCGTAGCCAATTAATCAGCGCGCCACCCTCAGCCGTTCAGGAGGCGATCAAGCGCTTGGGCAACAATCTCCGGACCGCGCGCCTGCGCCGCAACCTGAGCCATGCAGAGCTGGCAGCTAAGCTGGGCGTAGATCGTCACGTCATCGCTGACGCTGAGAACGGGAAATTGAGCACCAGTGCCGGCGTGTATGTCGGCATGCTGTGGTCAATGAATCTGCTCCCGTCGCTTGCCGACGTTGCCAACCCGAAGAACGATGAGGAGGGGCTCGCTCTAAGCGGCGTCGATGAGCGCGAGCGTGCGCGACAGCGGAGAGGACCAAGCAATGCCTTCTGAGGAGTGTTTCGTCTACATCACGCTGCCAGGCCAGACAGAACCGGTTACGGCGGGCCGGTATCAACTCGACACGACACGCCAAGGGGTCGCCGTTGGACAATTCGTCTATGGCCGCAGCTACCTCGAGCGAAAGGATCGCGTCGAGTTCGATCCAGTCGAGCTCAAGATTCAAGTCCCTCCGTTCCGGACAACGAAGCTGCGGGGCAATTTTGGCGCGTTGCGGGACAGCTCTCCGGACGCCTGGGGACGCAAGCTGATCGAAACTCGTCTGGGCAATCCGTCGCCGAGCGAAATTCAATTTCTGCTCAATTCACCCGACGATCGCGCCGGCGCCTTGGGTTTTGGACTTAACGTGCAACCGCCGGCACCTGTTCGTACCTTCAACAAGACGCTGGACTTGGCGCGTTTGCTCGAAGTGGCCGACCAGACCGTCGCCGCTGAAAAGGATCCAGCAGCACGAGTACCAGCAGGCGCTGACGCTGAACAGGCTGAGGCGTTGATGCGTGCGGGCACCTCGATGGGAGGCGCGCGGCCGAAGGCTACTGTCGAGGACGACGATGCGCTTTGGCTCGCGAAATTCCCCCATCGCGACGATCGATGGAACAACCCGCGGGTCGAGCACGCCATGCTGACCCTTGCTCGCGAGTGCGGGATCTCGTGCGCGGAGAGCCGGATGACCACGATCGGCGACAAGGATGTCATCCTGATCAAGCGGTTCGATCGGAATAAGGCCGAGAGGGGTTACCACCGCAGCAGGATGGTGAGCGCCTTGACGCTGCTCGATGCGGATGACACGCTCGACACTGTCGATAAGCGTCAAAAATGGTCATATCTTCTGTTGGCTGACGAAATACGGCGAGCCGCATCCGGAAGTCAGTCGAAGGATCTGCCAGAGCTGTTTCGGCGGGTGTGCTTTAACGCCCTCATCTCCAATACCGACGATCATCCACGTAACCATGCCATCTTGGCAAAGGACCAGGCGTGGTCGCTGTCGCCGGCATACGACCTCACACCGAACCCGATGATTGCAATGGAGCGCAGGGACCTGGCGATGGCATTCGGCAACTGGGGACGATACGCCAACCGGGTCAACTTGCGGTCGCAGTGCGAACGTTTTCTCTTGTCCAGAGAAGACGCCACGGCAATCGTTGACGGCATGAAAGCTACCATAGATGAGGCCTGGTATCGAGTCTGCCGGCACGTTGGTGTCAGCGAGCGGGATTGCGAACTGATCCGCAGCGCGTTCGTTTACGAAGGGTTCGGTTACAATTTGGAGGATCCGACGATCGCAACCGACGAAGTCGAAGAGCTGCCGACCATCCGTCCACGCTAAGCAAGCGGGAAACGAGCGACAATCGCAGGATCAGCGGTCCGTCGCAACCTCAACGTCTCAACCGGCTAGCGATCATCATAACCCAGACCGTCTATGCGCGCGCGCAATCGTTGCGCGGCACTCGTCGGATGCGTACGACTAACTGAAATGACGGGCTCTCGTGATGCCGCCCCTTGATGTAGGCAGGTCGGACGTCGGCCAAATCACGGCTATAGGACAGCTTGTCCTTAACGCGCACCGAATGTCACCTCACGAACGGCGGAGTCAAACGGTCGTCGCAACAATCGGAGGTTGGAGGTTGCGATGAACGTTGTAATGCGTCGATCGGCGGGGTCAGGACGAGCTCCGTTGCCATCGCCAGGACGGCCCTCTGTTGCAGGGCGCAATGAACAGAACAATTTTTGCGGGCGATTGCCGCTGGGTTAAGCAGCGAAGCTGCTGCACTCGAAGCCGGATTGTCACAACCTGTCGGAAGCAGATTATTCCGAAAGGCGGGCGGCATGCCACCAGCGATGTTCGGAACTTCGGCAAAGGCGCTCTCCGGGCGGTACCTCTCGTTGATTGAGCGCGAGGAGATCGCACTTCTCAAGGTGCAGGGCCATTCCATACAGGAGATTGGACGTCGCCTGGGGCTGGCTGCTTCGACAGGCTTCTGTGAACTGCGGCGCAATGCGGCCACCCGCGGCGGCGGGTTGGAGTATCGGGCAAGAACTGCCCAGTGACATGCAGATCGATCCGCCCGCCGGTCCAAGCCGACCAATGTTACGCTGAATGCAACCTTGCGCACTTATGTGGAGGAGAGACTTGCTGGCGGCGTCGTTGCCCCGACCGGCGCTCCCGTTCCTGGTCCCGCCGTTCCGTGGAAGGGGGGCCGGCATGGCCCGCGCAAGGATCGGCGGTGGGCGCAAAGCCTGGAGCCCTGAGCAGATTGCCCGACGCTTGCCGATCGACTTCCCGGACGACAAGGCGATGCGCATCAGCCACGAAGCTATCTATCAAGCTCTCTTCGTTCAGGCCGCGGCGCGCTACGCCGAGAGCTGACGGCGTGCTTGCGAACCGCGCGTGCGTTACGGATGCCTAGGGCACGCGTAGGCAGGCAAGGCAAGGGCTTTGTTTGCCCGGAGATCATGATCAGTGAGCGCCCTGCTGAAGCTGCCGATCGAGCAGTCCGGGACGTTGGGAGGGAGACCTCATCCTCGGTGTTGGCAGCTCAGCAATCGGCACGCTAGTCGAGCGCACGACGCGCTTCACGATGCTATTGCACCTTCCCCGGTTGGCGGGGCATGGCGAAGCTCCGCGCGTGAAAAACGGACCTGCGCTCGCGGGACACGGGGCCGAAGCCGTGCGCGACGCTATCACGCGCACCGTCATCACTTTGCCCGAAGAGCTGCGTCGCTCGCTAACCTGGGATCAGGGAGCCGAAATGGCTCAGCACGATCGTCTCAAGATCGATGCGGGTATCCCGCCGTAACGGTTCGGCCGTCATCGGCCGCCTCGGCGAATCTTCTGAGCAGCAAAAATGCATCCGATCAATCAGCCGCCGCGCCCGCCAGGGCAAGCGAGTCGGTATTGGCTCCGCCGATTGTGTCTGCAGTGCCGAGAAGCGACTCATGATCTTCTTCTACAGGTTCTCTCAATTCATGGGCTCTCTTTTGTCCCGTTCTTGGTCTTTTCGATCATGCCGCGCCGGCTGTTGAAGGTCCGGTGTTAGAAGCGAAGCGAACGTTAGGATTCCGATTCCGTTGTAAATATATGACTATTGGTAAGTCCCGGCAGGACTGCGACCCAACGGTCATGAGCCCCGGAAAGTATCTTCGTTCGCCTGGTAAAATCCCTTATATTGAGGGCTTCCCCGGTCTTCACAGTTCCAGTTTGCGCGTTACAGTTGCATCACGCCGTCGACTACATTTATAGCTTCTTTTTCCAACATTCGCCTTGATTCGGGGTTGACAGAATATAAGGAATTCCATATATGCTTGTTTCATTCGAGGATCCCGGATTGGGAGACGCGGCTGATGAGTTGGAGCAGCTTGGGCACAATTTCGCTTGCGAGATCCTGCTCTACCTGCAGAAAGTCCACAGCGGATCGGTGGATAGCAGGGATCTGTTGCCCTTCTATACGTATAGGGGCGTCGAGATGTTCCATGCTTCCGCGGCGGCTAAGTTTGCGATCTTTGCTGTCGAAATTGATGATGATGGCGATGTGACGGTAACGCTAATGCTCGCGGCTGAGCATGGCGTGCTGATGTACGCTGGAGGGTCTTCCTGGAATGGCGGCGATTATAACGCTTTGAAGGCCGGAATACTGAATGCGCGAGCTTCAGTTTGGTTCGTATGAAGAGTGGAGGCTGCAATGGTCAAACTCAAAGTCGACAAAAGTCACAAACGTAGAGTGCGAGCCGTTGCTGAGGTTAGCAGTAAGGGGCGTGGTCGTTCGCTTGCTGATCTGGTCGAAAGAATCGAAAGAGCTGATGCAAGCCTTGCAGCTGAAAAGGAACTGTCGAGTGCGGCAATGCGTGCAGGCGAACTAGTTCGGGCCATGCGCAAGGATGCCAGATTCTCTCAGTCACAATTGGCGGATAAGTTGGGTATTAGCCAGGCTCGAATTAGCGAAATCGAATCGGGAGTCGGGACCCAGGGGCCAACTTGGGATCTGATGGAACGAATTTCGGTTGCATGCGGCAAGACGCTTGGCGTTGCTGCCTCTAGCGATGACCTAGAACTCGCGGCGCACATGCCAATGGCTGTGTAGTCTGCCGTCGATGAGAGCCTGAGATACATGGCGTACTCTTGGTGGGACGCTCTCAAAGACGTGCTCGGCGCCGCGAGTCCGGTATGTATCGCCGTGCCGTGGTTCAGAGATTTTTGGCTGCGCGCTCGCAGATCGAAACTCGAGCGAGTCGAGGCAACAGGACGGCTTGGCAGGCTGAAGGTGTCTGTCGAAGGTTCAATCCGTCAGAAAATTGAGTCCCCCAAGCTGGCCGACATAGTGTGGACCACACTTGGGCTAGTGTTAATGTTCATAAGCTTCTTGATTGCCATTATTCAAGGCCTCGCTGATCTCTTGGGCGGAACTTAATGCAGCGTTCCCCAATGAAGCGTGCGTTCAGAACACTGGTCGGCATCTGCGCGCGGTAGTTGTTGCGGCATGTTTCTCACCAAAGCCAGAACTGCGCTAAGCCGATGATAGCTCCGTGGGCCAGGCTGACGCGAACCTGCAACCAGAAGGCCGTGTGGTGTAGATCGCCAATCAGATGCGCCAGGAAGAACAGCGCTTCAGCTTTGGTGGCGACATTGAAGGCCGACGGGGAGGGGCGGTTTAACAGCACGGCGACCGCAGCATTAATCACGGCTACGATGTCATGCTAGTTGGTGCCTTGATAGTTACGGTCGAAACGGCCGCGCTGGATCGCGACGTCATCAAAATGATAGGTGGTTGTGACATCCCATCTCTTCATCAAACTCATGACCGTGATCGTTGCGGTGCGTCGTATAGCTGCACTGCACGAAATTCCG
This sequence comes from Bradyrhizobium sp. JR4.3, assembly GCF_040547695.1. Classification (NCBI taxonomy): domain Bacteria; kingdom Pseudomonadati; phylum Pseudomonadota; class Alphaproteobacteria; order Hyphomicrobiales; family Nitrobacteraceae; genus Bradyrhizobium; species Bradyrhizobium sp. JR4.3. The sequence continues at coordinate 204,846 of NZ_JBEPQF010000005.1, forward strand.
CGAAACGCACGCTTCCATCAGGCCATGATGGTCCTCGAAGGCTTTGCAAGGCGCCTCAAACGCGTCCTCGACAATGTATTTAAAACTGATGTCCGCCCATTTGTGGACGCTCTTAACGCAATCTAGCCAGGGCCTGCCGTTCGCAGGTCAGCGCCCAAGATCGAGGCGACCTGAGCTTTGGCGTTAGTCAGCAGCATCTCGTCCGCAATAGCGCCCACGATCTGGTGGCCGTCGGCATTCCAGGCCTGCGCCGTAACGTAGGTGTCAGCAACTACCGATCCGATCTTTCTGCGGTTGGATGCCCCGATGGCCTCGAAGTAACGCCCCACGACCCGGGGGCGAACGCAAGGTCTGTCCAAGGAGCTGGGCAAATCCCGAGGATGGCCAGCATGCCCGGCTTTGCGGTCTGCCGGAATGCATAAGACCGTTTATGGCTCCTGTACATGAGACCAACAGGTCAAAAAAAACGGCCCAATGGCCGGGCTTTCGATCCGTCGTTTGAACGATAGATCAGTATTTGAGAAGAATCGGACCGCCGAACTTATAGTTGAGCCGCGCAGTCATAACATCGAAATCCTGGCGGACGCGATCGCCGCCCAGTGAACCACCAGCAACGGTGAAGTTCACGTCGGCATCCGCATAAACAAGTGGTCGTATTCGACGCTCACCGACCAGTTCGGCGCGAAGCCGAATAGAGGCGCCGATCGCCAGCGAAGCGGTACGTCCTATAGAAATGCTCTTCGAGATCGAGCGCATTAACGGCCAAACGCCGGAGCAACGGCTTGCCGCGCGCCGTGAACAATCGCGGCCGCTCATTGCCGAGCTTGAAATCTGGATGCGCCAGCAGCGAGCGTTACTCTCCGCCAAGAACGATACCGCCAACTGCACTTATCTATGTGAATGGAAACGGCCACGTGGTCCCCAGCGGACTTCGCCTTGCGAGCGCCAGGGCCACGCCCTCCAATCCAGTGGCAAACAAGGTACCGCAAAGCAGTCGGGACTGTGCCGGGCCAGCTTATTGGCGATTGATGCCTCAGTGTCTATCTTGCCTCTCACAGTTGCATGGCGCGTGACCGTGGTACTTTTGGTCGCAAGGCCGCGCCATTGTGGGTCTACCAATGCGACTCTAGAGGGACCGATTTGCCCGACCTTGACGGCGAAATCCGGGACGGCGGGCACCACACGCAAGTCCGCGTTTATTTTGAGGACACAGATTTCAGCCAGATCGTATATCACGCGAACTATCTACGCTTCATGGAGCGCAGCCGAACGAACTACCTTCGGCTTCTGGGACAGATCATCGCAGATTGTTCGAGGCTAGCGGCGAGGAGCTGAGCGGCTTCGCCTTCGTGGTGCGTTCTATGAAACTGGACTTCTTCAAACCTGGCTATATGGATGACGTGATTGATGTGATCGCGGCTCCTGAGGAGGTGAAGCGGGCTTCGATCGCGCTGCACCAACAGTGCAGGCGTGGAGCCGACTTGCTAGTCGAGACGCGTGTGCGTGTGGCCTTCGTCTCGGCTGGCAAAGCTCAACGCATCCCCAAGAGCTCGAGGGATGCCACGGAAGCGAGCGTTAAGGGTGCTTCTCAGGCAGGCTGATTTTTGGCTGTGGTAAGACGCCCCCAAGGATCGGCGCAGCCAGCTGGAAAACGGCTTTTCGCGTCCGTCGCCTGTGCAATAAGGCGCGCAATTCCGTCCAGCGTTTGCCGGACGTTGATTTGGCGTGACAGCCGTTGATAGCGGGCGATCTTGGCGCCGTAAGGGATGCACTGCTCACACATGGCTTCCGCGCAGAGTCCAATTCCCGCAACCACCGATGCTTGGGATAGCAAGCCATACAGAGCCCCGGCCTCCGATGTTGGGATCTCGGTCGAGACCTTGGTCGTTCGAACTGCTTCATCAAAGTCGAGCGGCGGGATCGGAATTCCGTGGCTCGACAACTTGCTAGCTGTCGCGAACACGATCTCGCGGAGCAATCCTAGCCTGCCATCCGCGGTGCGGGTTGAGGCCCCGCTTATTGTTGCGCGTGCCGAACGACCAGACTCTAGATTCCCGACTTGACCTGATATCCCTACATCTGGTTGGCCTAAACCGTCGACGGAAAATTAGGTTCGGACCTGCTCGATGGACTGCCACATCGCAGGACGGACACTAGCGGACATGCAACGGCGCAGGTAGGTATGTCGCCCCTGGCCGAGTATGTGGATATCGCGCGTTGCCTTTGTCCAAACATGCCAGGCCTGGAAAGAAGATGGCCACTCGCCGGGAGACCATGCCTGAGGAAAACTCGAAACAGCCTGTAAACCAGCACTACGTGTCTACCTGCGCCAGTTCGCCAATGAGCATGGGAAGGCTCACCACATCTTCGATCGGCATCCAGCTCGGGACTGTATGGATCCCGACGCGCTCGAGGCGGCATTGCGCAAGATTTCGGTGAGTCGATCCTCGACGTTTCCTGGCTGACTCAGCTTGATGTTGTTATCGTTGGACATGGCATATCGCTCCTTCGGTGGAGAAGTGGAGGCCTCAAGCACCCCCACATGCCGCCTTCCCGATTCCCGCCGTCACCAACTTTCAGCGATAGCTCGCGGGCGGAAACATGACCAGCTATTCCAAGGAGATCGATCATCTGCTTCAATGCGTTGGCATGATCGACGCACCTCTCCGGAAGCTGCGAACGTCAGACCGTTCGGGCTGAAAGGCCTCAACTAGAATTGGCACGGCGCCCGCAGGATCGCTGTCGCCACATACGAAAACATCAGCGGCCGCGTAGGACCTCTCAGGCCAAGTATGCAAGGTAATGTGCGATTCAGCCAACAAGGCTATTGCGGAGACGCCGTGACCCGGACAAAACTTATGAACGTGAAGGTGGAGTAATGTCGCACTCGCCGCACGGATGGCTTTTCGAATTGCGTCTTCCGCAATGGCCGGGTCGTCGAGGTTCTTCGCTCCCCATAGTTCGATGAGTATATGCGTCGCACCGGTAGACAGAGCCGGTGGGGCGTCCTTCTCGTCATCAATAGTCATTAAGAAATCTCCATTGAATTATCGGCCCAATGAGCTGAGCTATTCGGGATTTAGGTGACGAGGTGATCAGGCGCTTGGCTTGCCGGCACTTGCATGCTCTCAATGACGCGTTGAATCCGAATTGCGACGACCTTGGGCCGATTTGTGCCTTTGAGCCGCCGCCAGGTCCTTGATGCGGCGATCACCAGCTTGAATACCATCAGCTTAGCGGTGGCTGGCGACAAGGAGGCCTTCGGCCGCACGGTCCTGTATCGCCCGCTGGCGAACACGCGCTCGATGCGTTTGGTGGTGCGCAAGTGATCCCAGTGTTCGGCAAGAAAATCGTAGAAGGCCGGCAGCGCTTCGCGATCCTTGACCAGGCATTCGACCGCCCGGCCGTACTTGGCGCAATCGGCGAAAACGTCGGTCGCCGCTTCGGCGGACGCTCGGTTCGCGCCCAGTAGACCTCGCGCAAATCCTTCCTCATGGGGGCCTGCACCGAGACTGAGAGCTTGTCCAGGACGTTCACGGTCTTGTGCACCCAGCCGCGGCATCGCCGACATTGGCCAAACTCGTTGTCATTGATGACGGCGCCCTCAATTGTTTTGCCAAGCCACACCTCCCTTGAGGGCGTGTGGCGCTGCGCGCCAAAGGCGTAACCGAGGCGACCGGCTCCGGTGACAAAGACGTTTGGACTCGCCTTGGGCTCAGTACTATGCCGGACGCGGCGAGGCGGGTATTTGTGCCGTCGGAGATAGCACTGCTGGCTTCGAGTTTGAGGCTAAGTACCCAGCTATTCTTCTGCCGGTCGTAGCCGATCTGGTCGCCTGCCAGAAAAACAGGAGTATCGCCGCCGCCATAGACTGACGGACCGCAGGGATTAGTGAAGGATTTTTGGCCGTAAGCACGGCCGGCGTGCCCGCCAATGTGTCCTCCGGACCAGGTCCACAGAGCCGATGGCAGTTGTACGTCCGCCGAATTGGCTGTGCCGCTTACGGTGATCGTTGTCGCTCCCCAAAAACGAACTCCAGATCGCATCAAACACTCCGCGGCGCTTTCCCGATCCACTACCGATCGAGCTGGCACCGGTGATGGCACCACGAATGAAGCAAGCAGCGTGCCGCTTGGAAGTGCGCGGTCCCCAGTTGCTTCGTACCGGGTGGGTACGTCACGTTGTGGACAATGGTCTTAAAGCTGACCGTCCGACAGTATGCTGCGCAGCAGGAAGCCCCTTTCCCGCTGCGGCAGCAGAAGGACACTTTTGTTGCCTTGGACGGATTTTCGATCAATCGAGACACATGCCGTAACGGCGAAAGCCAATGGATATCGTCGGCGAGCGGAGCCGGTTTGGAGCTGGACAGTTCTACCCACACAGGATCGCACGGCTACGCCGCGGTCATCGAAATCCGGCTCGTGGGAAAAACCGTCACGAGGGATCATCACGCAACGCGGCAGGCGCAGGAAAGGCTCATCATCAGCGTCTTCCAGCTTACCACGAATACGAGGACGGTAATAACAGTCTGGCTCCGGCTTCGCCGTAGTGCTAAGCGGCTTGGTCGCAACATTATTCGTATCGGTTCTGCTGTAGGCGCCGAGACGAAGCTTCTGTGACGCGCGAAGAGAACTGCCGAGCATGCATGTCGTGGAGGGTAAGCGAAGGCGCTACGCGCAATTCGATTCCGGTTCGGAAAGCCGTATCGGAACGCCCTTTGGCCTAGACTGGACGTCGCCTGCGGGTCCGCAGCAAACGTTTCTGAGTGAATTGTCGTTTGCACCAAGGCGGACGACTGCGAACATCAACGGATTAAGGAGCTCGCGGCGGATGATTCTGCACGCCTACGAGTCGTTAGGCTGCCCCTTAGCCATCTCGTGATAGCCACGAGCATCAAAATGTTTGAACGCTTAACGACTGTCCTTCAACGGCTATGGCAAACAACGCCGGCCTCGTTGAAAACGGTAACACACCTCTGTGTTCGTTCTTGCACAATCGATGTCATCGCTTAGGCGCCGCAGGCGACCTGCAGTCTGGCGAGCGCCAAGTCCACTTTGATGAGGAAAGCACAAATGCAAGAAACCACAAGCCGGAACGAGTCTCTGAGCGCGTTGGTTGCGAGTGCCATGCAGACTATCGCGTGTCTACTACAAGAACCCGGAGATGCCAACGCCAACTTGAGGCGCTAGCGTCCGGTCGTGTTCCCTGCCGATCATCGAGGAAATCGAAGCGAACGCAAAGGACGAGAAGCTGAGAATGGGAGAAACGACACACTATGACTGGCAGAACCAGGGCGGCTACGCAATGCACACCTCAATCAGGATCCCCGGTGTTCTGATTTGAGGGCCGCAGACGGCGACGAATGGCGAGACGCGTATGCCCACGGAAGATCGATCAGGCAAAAATCAGCTTGTGGAACGTCAGCCGGTCGACGCGATCACGGCGATCGATCGCCTTGCAAGATCGGATCCGGAGAGGGTTGCGCTGAGGTACGGCGCAGACGAACTTACGTACAAGGCGCTGCGAGTAAGATCGGAATCCCTCGCGAGGACGTTACGAGAGCGGTGCGCTCGCGGCACAGTGATTGGCTATTGGGGTGAGCGGGACCTCGACTGGGCGACGGCGGTAGTCGCAATTTTGAAGGCTGGATCAACGTACCTGCCGCTCGATCCATCGTTACCGGCTCCGCGTACATCATTCATGATCGAGCAGAGTCGCTGTGCTCTGATTATGGGGCCAGGCCAGCTGGATTCGGTCAGCCCAATCCGGGCGAGCAGCAAAGGCGCCACGCAATTCATGACGATAGAGGCGGCGCTGCGCGAGGGCCAGACTTCGTCTGTTGTGCCATCATGGAGCAAGGATGGACTCGCTTACATTCTGTTTACCTCTGGTTCAACGGGCCGTCCTAAGGGGGCAATGATCGAACGTGCAGCCCTAAACAATCATCTGGCGGCAAAGATTGATGCCCTGACCCTCACTCGGACGGATTGCATCGCGCAGACGGCATCGCACTGCTTTGACATCTCGTTATGGCAGCTTTTGGCGGGGCTTTGCGTCGGAGGCTGTACCGCGCTCATTGATGATGCGACACTGAAATCGCCAGTGTCGCTTCTCAAAGCGATTCAGGGACACGGCGTGACGGTAGTTCAATTCGTTCCGTCGATGCTTGCAGTATTTGTTGAATATTTGCAGCCGCTTGCGGCGGCTGATCGAGCTCTGGACGGTTTGCGGATTATTTCGACGGTCGGAGAACCTTTGACACCCGCACTGGCGCGCGCGTGGCTTGCCTTATATCCGCGGGTCCCCATTCTCAACCACTACGGGCCGACCGAGTGCGCGGACGGCGTCACGCATCATCTGGTTTCCGCGCCGCCTGCGCTGGCTGACGCTTATGTGCCGATCGGCAAGCCGATTTCTAATCTTGAGGTTTATATCGCCGACGGGCCCCGGCTGTGCAAGGCGGGAGAGGTCGGTGAAATCTGCGTTAGCGGCGTTGGCGTCGCTGCTGGTTACGTCAATGACGACGTCCGCACCAAGGATGCCTTTGGGCCAAACTGGTTCTCAAACGTTCCGTCCTTCCAGCGCCTATACAGGACGGGCGATCTCGGGCGCGTTCGTTCCGATGGTCTTTTGGAATGTCTCGGTCGACGGGACCGTCAGGTCAAAATCCGCGGACACAGAATTGAGCTAGGAGAAATCGAGGCTCGCCTCTCCGCTCATCATTCGGTGCGTGGCGCCGTCGCGGTCGCGTCCGTCTGCGCAGGCGTAAAGCTTATGGCGAGAGACATAACCAGGGCCGAGGGGGAAAGCGGGACGAGACGACTCATCTCGTATGTGTCCGCTCCAGCTGAGGTAACGGAAGGCGAGCTTCAGCACTTCCTTGCTGAAGCGCTGCCAATCTACATGCTCCCAGACAGAATCATCCACGTCGACGGTATTCCACTGACCAGTAATGGAAAGGTCGATTTTGGAGCTTTGCCCGACCCGACCAGTCTTCGCCCTCCATTGCCGACGCCATTCGAGGAGCCGCAAACCGACCTCGAAGCCCAGCTGTGCCAAATTTGGTCCGGTGTTCTGCGCATTGAGAACATTGGTGTGAATGATCAGTTCATAAGCCTGGGCGGAGACTCGCTCCGGGCAATGCTCATATTAGGCCGTTTGCAGACCCAGCTCGGAGTGAGAACGGATTTCAGGCTGGTCCTGAATGGAACGATCCGATCTCTTGCGGCTTCGATCTCGGCGCGAGCAGAATCTAGGCCGTGCACAGCACCGGCTGGCGGAAAGCTTACACGATCGCCTCTGACGCGAGTTCAAGAGCACCTGTGGTTTCTTTCGCAGCTCGATCCGTCTGCCAGGAACTACGTCATTCAGGGCGGCCTGCGAATGCGGGGCATCATCGATCTGGCCGCGTTCAATCGCGCCTGGATCGATGTCGTTCATTCCCATCAGGCACTTTCGGCACGCTTTATCGACGAGGACGGTCCGGTTCAGCTTTTTGATGCTCCGCATTGCGCAAGTCTCGAATTGACTGATGCATCTCATCTCACGTCGCAGGGGGCTGAGAAGCTGATCGCAGAGCTAAGGCGAACAGAGCTGAACGGCAGCTTTGATCTCAGCCAAGGTCATCTCTTTCGCGCGCGTATGATCAGTTTTGGCCCTGACAACCATCTCATACTGATCACCGCTCACGAAATTATCATCGATGCCTGGTCGATCTCTGTTCTGCTCAGGGACCTTCGACAAAGGTACGTCGATGCCGCGGCGTTTCTGCCAGAGAACCGAGTGTCACTCTCGACCTACGCGGTCTGGGAAACACAACACGCTACTCCGGAGGCGCTTGCCAACCAATGTAGCTATTGGCGTCGTCAGATTGGTGATGATCCGCCGGTGCTTTCGCTTGGAACGGCACGGGCGCGGCCGCAGACAAATTCGTCTCGCGGCGCATCGCATGCGGTGCTACTTGGCAGCGATCTATCCCATCAGATAAGGGAGTTTGCGCGCCGACATAGGTGCACCACGTCGACAGCACTCCTCGCATGTTTTAAGCTTCTGCTGCGGATGTATAGCGGTCAGGATGATATCATCGTTGGCATACCGCACGTCGTACGGGATCAACCTGGCAGTGCCGAAATTGTTGGTTTCTTCCTGAACATGCTGCCAATCCGCACCGCGATCGATGTGGGCCAGTCCTTTGCGGTTCATGCCTTGCGCATCCAGGCTGTGGTCAGCGATGCCATCGCAAATTCGGCATATCCGTTCGGCTGGATAGTAAGGGATACCAGGCTACATCGCGAAGCGGGACAATCACCGATCTTCCAGGTTATGTTCAACATGTACTCCGAGGCGGCGGAGCCACGTGGCCAACATGAGTTGGATCTGACATTCCGCGAATTCGAGACCGGCTACGTAAAATTCGATCTGACATTGTACGCACAAGATCAGGGCGAGGAAATTGCCCTCCAGCTAGCGTACGCGGAAGACATATTTTCCAGTGATCTGATTATCCGCATGGCCGACAATCTGCGCCGTCTGATTGCAGCGTGCATTGAGAAGCCGCTTACGCCCATTCAAGATCTGAGCTGCCTCAGTGAGTCAGACGTCACTATGCTGGACGCGCTAGAGGGCTCGGCGCAGTCATATGAGACCGAATGTCCGCTTGTCCGAGCGTTCGAGCAAATCAGCGTCTCTAATCGCAGCGAGGTGGCGTATTGTGGTGATTTCGGTGAGATCACATTCGGCCAGTTGCGTGAGCGCGTAACAGCTATCAGGTCGTTACTGCAGACTTCTGACGTGGGGGCTGGCGACATGGTCGCCGTGCTGGTCGACCGGTCGCCTGACGTTGCCGCTGTTATTCTTGCCGCACGAGCTTTGCAGTCCATTGTTGTCCCTATATCGCCGGATTATCCGCGTGATCGGATCGAACATATCCTGCGAGATAGTCAAGCAAAGCTTTTGGTTCACGCAAATACCTCTGAGCCTGCTTTTGGAGTGACGTCGAGATGTTTATTGACTCTAGAAGCGTGCGGCGCGCCCGCGCGCGATTTTGAGTGCAGCGACAAACCACCAGATCAGGGAATTGCGAGCCTTATATACACTTCGTCCTCAACCGGGAAGGCGAAGGGAGTTCTTATACCGGAATCGGCAATTCTCAATCGACTGAACTGGATGTGGCGACGCTTTCCGTTCGATAGTACCGACGTGATGGTTGTCCAGAAGTCCGCATCAATTGTTGCGTCCGCTTGGGAGTACTTTGGCGGCCTTTTGAGAGGCGTGCCCGCGCTGATCCTAACCCAAGAGCAGTTGCTGGATCCAGATCTGTTGTTGTGCACGTTGGCGAGACATCGCGTGACACACTTGTTTGCCTCGCCGCCACTCCTGTCCGGACTCATTGCTTCCCAAGAACGGCGCTCGCGACCGACCGCCTTGCGCTTGGTCACAAGCAGCGCCGAACCGATGCCGTCCTCGCTCCCTGTTCGCTGGCGTGAGTATTTCCCGGACGTGCCGTTGTGGAACTTCTATGGTGCTACGGAATGTGCATCCAATGCGGCAGTCTACGAAACATCGGATGCCTGCGACGGCACGTCGCACGTCCCCGTTGGACGCCCAATCGATAACGTCAAACTCTACGTGCTCGATGCCCAGTTGAAGAGAGTCCCGGTCGGAGCCGCCGGCGAACTCTGCATCGCGGGACGCTGCGTGAGCGCTGGGTACTGGCGGGATCAAGATCGGACCAACCGCTGTTTCGTGCCGAATCCGTACGACGGCGGGCAATACGGCGTTCTTTATCGAAGTGGCGATATCGCGCGCATCTCAACAAACGGCCTTCTCGAGATTTGCGGCCGATCGGACAACCAGATCAAAGTACGGGGCTTTCGCATCGAGCTGGAGGAGGTCGAAGCGGCCCTTGAGTCTCATCCGGCAATCGCAAAGGCCGCGGTCGTCGCAGAAGATATCGATGACCATCGTCGCTTGACGGCCAGCTTGGTTCCGGCTCGCGACGGTCTAAGCTCTGCAGATATTGTCACCTATTTGCGCCACACATTGCCATCCTACATGGTTCCAGCCGCCTTTCGTTTGGTTGATAGTATCCCCCTTACGGCGAGCGGAAAGATAGATCGTGCTCGCCTGTCGTCCGTTCCTTACTGCGAGGTCGGGCCTGTTCCATCTGCTGAGCTCTGCACGAGGAAGGAGCGTATTCTTGCTGGAATCTGGCAGGATCTATTAGGCGCCAAGTGGGTCGGACTCGATCAAAACTTCTTTGATATCGGCGGCGACTCTCTTCTGAGTGTGCGCTGCGTCACGCTGGCGCGCAAAGTCGGGCTGAATCTCACTGTCGACCAACTCTATCGAACACCGACCATCAGGGAATTGGCGACAGACGGAGCGGCAGTTACACTCGATACCTTCCTTTCCGGGGATGGCTCATTGCCAGTTACCCCCGCAATCTCATCTTGGAACCGTCTTGTCGGCTTCGATGAGCATTTCAACATCGGCGATCTGTTCTTCTTGCCCGGCGCCATCCTGAATATCCGAATGCTGGAACGTGCTCTTGCCCATGTCATGGATAGGCACGAAGGCCTCAGACTCCGTATTGCGCGAACCGCCGATGGTCTACGTCTGACAATCGAGCCTTCCGTGGCCGAACGCCTCGTGGAGGAGATCGATCTTGTCGGAATGACCGACCCACAGCAGCGTAAGGCAATCGAGAGCATCTCAGCAAGACGTCAGCACATGTTTCGGTTTGACGGCCAGACGCCTCTTGTTAACGTCACGGTGTTCCGCACATCGGAAAGCGGCGATTACTATCTGCTGGTCCTGATGCATCATTCTGTAGCGGACGGGATAGGCTATCGACTGTTCCTGGAAGCATTGGATGCGGCGTACGCCCTTGCCTCAGGCCACGCCGTGAGTGGTCCCGAGAACATACAAATGCTCTCTGCATGGTTGAAGCGCCTTGAGCACTACGCGAACAGCGAAGCGCCAGCCGAACTCAACTACTGGGAGAGGATTGACTACCATCAGTTCAATTTGCACGTCAGCGCCACCTCATCGGGCGGCGCGAGCGTTTCGAAAGTGACCGCGAGAGAGCTTCACTATGCACGCCTTGAAGGTCGCATGGATGAAGCGAATTGCCGATCCCTTTGGGAAGATCAGGGCAAGTACCTTCTTGAGATTGACGAAGAAGCGACAGCTGATCTCCTCAATATTTCAGCCAGATTGGCGCATTGTCAGGACTTTGATGTGTTTCTTGCCGCCATTTCTGGCGCCTTTGGACGCGTTTTCGGCAACTATTCGCTCTGGATTGATAGCCTTACCTCAACCCGAGGTCGGCTGTTTGACGATCTCGATCCATCTCAGATCATCGGCCATATCAGCGAGCTCGTTCCGCTTCCCTTGAGTCTCACCGGAACGGAGCCCCGTCCCGATCGTGCTCGTTCAATATACCGCCAGCGCAATGCCCTGCCGCGCGGAGGAATAGGCTTTCGGGCCATGAAATTCCTAAACCGAGATCCAGCCGTGCGGAGCCGGATCGATCGCCTGCCCTTACCCAGGATTGGATTGAATTATCGAGCGGGTTTGCAGCGCCATTTTCCACGCCGTCTCCTAGCCAAGGATCCTTCTCCACTTTGGATCGGCGAAGACATGGATGAAGGGGCCGTGATTCACCTCTTCTGGTTCGATGTCGGATATCAAGCCGGCCATCTACAGATCGAAACGAGGTATGATCCAACCCAGGTCGGTTATGAGGTGACCCGTAATCTTTGCATGGTGTTGCAACAGGAGCTGTTGCAGACGATCAGCGAATTCGGAAGAGCTGGGGACACCTTCATCCATGAATGAGCCGGATGCGAAATTCGCCGTCGAGAGCGATCGCGATGTGATGCCAAAGAAAAAGCAGCACATCGATCTATCGGATCCCAATCTCTCGAGCCTTATCCTGCGGCTCGCCATTCCGTCTGTTGTTGGCTTATCGATCCACGCGTTACAGCAGGTCGTCAACGCGATCTTTGTTGGCGCACTTGGCGCGCAGGCGATCGCAGCTGTCAGCATGACCTTGCCGATCGTGGTCCTGCTCGCGGCAGCCGGACAGGGGATCGGTGTTGGAACAGCGTCGTTCATATCTCGTCATCTTGGCGCTGGTGAGTACCTGGAGGCGAGTCGAGGCGCGAGTACTGCACTCGCGCTCGCCGCCCCGATCGGTATCATTGTTACCGTCGCTCTGCTTCTAAACCTGCGAGGGATCTTCGTAACGCTCGGGGCAAGTCCAACCATCATGCCCGTGGCGCTCGACTACGCGGCGACGCTTTTGTTCGGGTACACCCTGATGCTTCTAAACATTGTCAACGGCTTCATCGTCAGAGCCGAAGGCAACACACGATTCAGCATGTGGACGATGATTACAGCCTTCATACTGAACGCTGTGCTTGATCCCGTCTTCATATTCTTGCTGGACTTCGGTGTGCGAGGCGCAGCCCTCGCGACGCTGGTATCTCAAATCGCTGCTATTAGCCTCTATATCGCGTATTTTGCGAAGCTTCGCGGGATAGTCCTCATCGGGATAGCTCACATCTCGTTGCGAGCAGATCGCATCAGACAGCTCGCGTTCATAGGGGCGCCGTCGACCATGACCAGTATTTTATCTGCTATTGCCGTTATGCTCTTGTACGGAGCTGCTGCGCCGTTCGGCGACGATTCCATCGCGGCCGTGGGAATAGCAGTGCGAATCATGACGATGGGTGCACTGCCTATCACCGGCTTCTGCATAGGCTCTCAAGCTGTCCTGGGTTTCGCTTGGGGCGCACGCGACTTTGCTCGTGTATTGAAGGCTGCGAAGTTCATGCTCTCCATGACTGTCGCTCTTTCCGTTGCGTATTCTGTGGCCGTTGTGACTTTTGCGCGGCCTTTGGTCAGACTGTTCAGCGATAGCGATAAGGTCACGGAAATCGCCGTCTCGACCTGCATCGTCTTCCATCTCTTTTTTGGATTTTTTGGTGTTGAGAGTTTCGTTGCGACGATGCTTCAGTCGTTCGGGAGAGCGCGCCTCAGTGCGGTTGTGTCCTTGGCAAGGCAGGGCTATCTCTTCATACCGGCCGTACTGTTATTCCCGGTCATATCGGGTTTCAACGGACTGTTGGCCAGTCAAGCAATCGCTGAGCTGGGCGCCGGAATGATCGCGCTGTTTGTCACGTTCCACCAGTTCGCTGAGTTCAGACGAGCGCTCCGGCATCCTACTTCAAGAGCGATCGAGATCGCGGGTTGACCTGACAAGGGACATCATCGGAGCTCAGAGCATTAGGCCTACATAGGGGAGGTGTTGCGCTCCAAGAAAGTTGTTATTCGGCTTACAATATTGGCTCTGACTAACGTTTGATGCAGTTTGGGGGTGCGTGGAGCTTTGATTGGAGGCATGCAGCAAGCACTCCACCGCTCCAGTCTGGTGCCGCGTGGGTTTGTTGCTCCCATCCCCTATCCATCTAACACTGGCGAATGATTCGATGCCAAACCCGGCCACGAACGACAAGTGCACGTATCTGGTGCGGCGGCAGCGCTGCAGGCAACAAAGACGAAGTAAACTATTGATCACGTTGGTGGGCCCAGGCAGGACTCGAACCTGCAACCAGACCGTTATGAGCGGGAAGGGAGCCCGCAGAACACTGAAAACCCTAATGAAATTGGCGATGATTAGTCGCGTCTGTTCGCGCTTGGTTGCGCCGTAGTATTGGTTATCGATTGGTTGGCGGCCCCTATCGCCGAGGCCGAACGCCCCGAGGGCCCCGCCCCTCCCAACCGCGGCAATAAGCGCCTGTGCTGAGCAGAAATGCAGCGCATGTGGGCCAGTAAACGCCCGCTAAAGGCTCTGGTTCACTTTTATCATCGAGCACGAGCGAAGGGGGCTGGAAATGATCGCGGTGATGGGACTCACAATCGGCATGCTGCTTGGCATGATCTTTCGGGTGGTTTCAGACGTGCGCCGAGGCCCCGACTAACTTATTCCCGCCACAACCTTTGGTAAAAAAACCGATTGTAGCGATGAGGGAAGATGACCCACTGGACTGTTGAAACACGGTCTACCGCCCTAAGCGCTCGCGCCGACCACAGTATGTCGGCAAGCGGATCAGTGCGACGGTGGCCGATCATGGATCGAAGAGGGTCAGGTTCAAACCGGCTTCGACGATTCATTGTCCAATGTTACGCGCGAAGTGGATATCAGGGAATACGAACAGCGAACCGGTCATCCGCGTAGTCTCACGGTGATCTTCCCGTTGGGTGTGATCGCTGAATAGGACAAACGCCTGCCGACGACAATTAGCCACCTCCGCGCAGAAATTCGACGGACGACTAGCATAAAGCGCAGCTAAACATCGCAAATGCGATGCTACTGTACATTGAGCCTCCCCTAAATCAAATCGGTGGACACCTATAGCTTAGACAGCAAGAGGTGTCAGATGACGAAACGGCAGCGACGTTCTTATTCGGACGAGTACAAGCGGCAGGCAGTTGATCTGGTTTTGTCGAGCGGCCGCTCGGCGAAGTCGGTATCGAAGGAGCTCGGGCTTGACGGCTCCGTGCTGAGCCGATGGGTGGCGGAGCAGGGCACGGCGAGAGCCGGCGGCAGCGCCGTGGCGCCCACATCGCAGGCGGCGGTGCCGTCGGCGGACCAAGCTGACGTGATTGCGCGGTTGCAGCGGGAAAACGAACAGCTGCGTATGGAGCGCGACATTTTAAAAAACTGTCCAGAGCCGTTGCACGCCTGCGCGGGGTAGAAACGGCCTTGTGCTATTCTCTGCGGCAGGGAGGGTAGCGGCCGTCAGCTTATTGGAGGCGCAATCCCCGTTAAAAAACGTGGTCCATGGGTTCATGCGGGCTTGAGAGTGGTGACGCCGCTCCGGCGACGATCCCGATTAGGAAGATGACGATTGGCATAACCCAGACCCTCCTGCTCACGATTGAAGGGAGGATGCTATGCCCAAGACGACGACTGATAACCGCCCGGAGTTGAAGCCGGTCAACTCTGGTGCCGCAGCCATCGACATTGGTTCGAAGATGCACATGGCCGCGGTGAACCCGGCCAGCGTGGACATCCCGGTGCGCACGTTCGGGACGTTCACTTCAGACCTGCATGATCTGGCGGACTGGTTTAAGGCTTGCGGCGTGACCAGTGTTGCGATGGAATCGACTGGGGTCTACTGGATCCCGGTCTACGAGATCCTAGAGCAGCGCGGCTTTGATGTCATTCTGGTCAATGCGCGGTACGCCAAGAACGTGCCCGGACGCAAAACCGATGTGAGTGATGCCGCGTGGTTGCGCCAGCTTCATTCCTACGGCCTGTTACGTGGCAGCTTCCGACCTGATACCGAGATTGCGACCCTGCGGGCCTATCTGCGCCAGCGGGAGCGGCTTGTGGAATATGCTGCCGCCCACATCCAGCATATGCAGAAGGCCCTGATGGAGATGAACCTCCAACTCCATCATGTCGTCTCGGATATCACCGGTGCGACGGGCATGCGGATCATTCGCGCCATTGTTGGAGGCGAGCGCAATCCCGACGTGTTGGCAACCTACCGGGACGTCCGGTGCCATTCTTCGACTGAGACAATCCGCGCAGCACTGGTTGGCAACGACCGGGAGGAACATGTCTTCGCCCTGACTCAATCGTTGGAACTTTACGACACCTATCAGGCAAAGATGTTGGATTGCGACCGCAAACTCGAAGTCCTAATCGCAGGGCTGAGCCCCAAAACGGAAAAACCTGTCGCAAAGCTATCCAGAGCACGCATCAAGACCAAGCAGGTTGTCAATCGGCGTTCGACTGGGGCTCTGACGCAATTTTGGTGCAGCACTGGTCATGTGGCGCCGATTAGCCGAGCCTGTAGCAAGTCGAGCTTGGCGCGTCCGTACATTTGGCGTTTGACCAGTTTGAGCTTGGTGATCTGGCCCTCGGTCTGTCCGTTGGACCATGACGTCGCGATCGCTGCGCTGACAGCGGCCTTGTCCTTGATGACGCCATTGGCGAAGGACATGACGAGGCTTGCGCGCGCTCGTTCCAACCATGGTTCAAGCTCTACGTGAGCCTTCTTGCGGATCATCGCATGGAAAGCGGCTATGATCTCTCGAGCTTCCACCAAAAGAGGAACGCCTTGCTCGATCGCCGCAATGGTGACGGTTTCTGACTTTGATAGCGTATCGCGGCCATTGGTCATCAGGCGAGCGATCGTTCTCGCGGATGGTACGCGCTGCAGGCTCTGAGCATCGGGCATTTCGGCACGTCGACGGCGTGTCGTCCATTCGGTAACGACCCGCAGCGAGCCTCTAAATCCCTGCGCCTTGAGGCAACGCCAAAGGTCGGCGCCATTACAACGGCCAGCAGTCCACTGAGCGTCGAGCCACGGCAGGTAGTGCTCGAGCGAGCTCTCGCGCACCCTGAACACGTCGGATCGCTGACCGCGCAATACCCTGCGGATGAGGCCCCGGCTATGGCCGGTGAGCCGTACGATCTCCTTTATGGAGATGCCCGTCTCAGCCTGTTTGAGGATTGCCGCGTTGGTGTCTTCTCGCCGAAGATAGCCCTCATATTGAATGCGCTCGGCGGCGGTCAACAAGCTGGGATTTATGGTGGCGGAGCCGACCGCGATGCGGACCTGGCGCATGGATTTGCGAACCGCATCCAGGAAGGCGTGGCTGGCGTTCTCCATGAGGTGCCAACGGTCGGCGACCTGGGTGGCGTGCGGGAGTGCCTTGACCGCAGCAAGGGCGTAACCACCGCCGCGGTCGCGCGCGACCACAGCGATCTGTGGCTGGCCCGCGAGCCAGGCCTGCGCAGTGGCTGGCTCTCTGTCGGGTAAGAGAGTGATCGGTCGTCGCCGCTCGAGGTCGCAGATGATCGTTCCGTACCTCTGATTGCGCCGCCAGGCCCAATCGTCGATTCCGATCACGCTCGGCGGAGCAAAGGGCGGACACCCGCGCCTTCTAACCACCCGAAGCAATGTGTCGTTGCTTACGGGCAGCATAAGTCGACGGGCAAAACTCGCCGCCGGGCGGCCCCCCAAAGCAAGGCCAAGGTGATGGACGATTAGATCGAGCCGGGTCGTTCGCCGCGCCCACGGTGCCAGAGCTCCGTCATCGAAGCGCTCGGTGAAAATGCGCCGATCGCACAAAACAGAAACGCAGCGAAAGCGGCGCGCCACGACCACCAGGCGAACCTGCCGCCCCGCCAGCGGCAGATCAGTGAGGCGCCGCTGATATCGGCTATGAATCCTCTCTGAACTGGTCCCGCAACCGGGACAGAGACTCGTCCTGCTCGTGGGATGTACGGTGATCACGGTTGTAGCGCCACTACAAAAGGCGCTTTCCACGTCAAATCCGCGAGGGACCAAGACCGACGGACGTAGGGCTCGCTGCATCATATTGATTCCTTTGTGAAACCAACGCGAGCCGGCGCCTGAACTTCATCAAAAGTGATGGTGTGGAACGGCCCTTCGAACCGGCATCAAAAGTGCCTAACGTGGTCGCGTAGAGAGGCGCCACAAAGGAAGGACCGTTCCATGGAGAAGATTATCACGGTGGGTTTGGATTTGGCCAAGTCGATCTTTCAAGTTCACGGCATCGCCGAAAACGGGAAAGTCTTGGTTCGTCGCACATTGCGGCGATCGCAGGTTCTGCCCTTCTTTCGGAGCCTTCCAGCCTGCTTGGTAGGTATGGAGGCCTGTGCGAGTGCCCATCACTGGGCACGCGAGATCGCGGCGCTGGGCCACGCTGTCCGCATGATGCCGCCAGCCTACGTGAAGCCTTACGTCAAACGAAACAAGACCGACGTGGCGGATGCTGAAGCCATTTGTGAGGCGGTCACCCGCCCGACAATGCGGTTCGTACCGGTGAAGACTGCCGAACAACAAGCGGCCAGCATGATTTTGCGAACGCGAGAGCTGCTGATGAGGCAGCGCAGCCAGACTGCAAATGCCCTACGTGCTCATATGGCCGAATTGGGCATTATCGCCGGCACAGGCATGGCAAGCATCGCAAAACTCCTGGTGCTTCTCCGGGACGAAAAAGACAATAGGATTCCCGGCCCCGCTCGCTTTGCCCTGATTCTATTCGCTGAACAGATTGAGCTGCTTACAACCCGCATAGAGAAGCTCGACAGAGAGATTTTGGTTGCCGCCAGAAAGGACCCCGATGCAAGGCGTCTGATGAGCATTCCGGGTGTCGGTCCTCTCATCGCCGCTACCGTTCGGACATCGGTTTTGGATGCTCGCAATTTTGCGACTGCACGAGATTTTGCGGCTTGGACGGGGCTCACACCGAGGGCACAGTCGAGCGGCGGAAAAGAAAGGCTCGGCGCGATATCAAAGCGTGGAAATCGGCAACTACGGACGCTCTTGATCGTTGGTGCGACCTCTATCATCAAGCTTGCTAAACGAGGCTTGAAAGTCCCACTCTGGATTCGGACCATGCTGCAAAGACGGCCGGTCAAGGTCGTATCGGTCGCGCTCGCCAATAAGATTGCGCGCACGATCTGGGCCTTGCTGGTCAGAGGCGGCATCTATCAGGCGCCGGCCGCAATGCTGAAAACCTAATCTTAAGAGCTCTCCGGCGGAAGAAGAAAGCTGCCGAGGAGGCAAGGTGCAAATCTGGATGAACCCCGAATGACGTCATTCCCGGTAGCAATCAGACCGCCTGACTCACTGCGCTTCGAGCGCGAGAAATTGATTGGGCGATTGCTTCCGCGGATATCATCGTGGCCAGCGGCCAGGCGCCGCTTCACAGGCCGAACATATGACCGCACCGTCTTCCCTTGTTCAACCAGAGAAAGATCTTGCAGCCCGGGCCGTTCCACATATGAGTCAGAGCCCTTATTCCATGCCGAAACACAGCCGTGAAGGCCGAGCGCGTGAAGTTGATCGAGAGTCGGATGCGTGAGCAAGGCACGATCTCCTAATTGTAGTAGCGCGGTCCGCGGATGTTGGGATGGAGGATCGGCGGATCGTCCGCGGTGCGCTTGGGTGAAGGACGCCGATCGAGATTGTTGGCGAGGATCGATTTGACCGAGCCGTAGGTGCGCGCGCCGATGTCGATCGCTCGCATGGCAGCCGCATCAAGCCGCTCCTGCCCGTAGGATCGGGCGAGCCGGATGATGCCGAGGCAGGCGCGGAAGCCCTGCTCGGGGTGTGCGCGCTCATCGAGGATCAGGTCGCATAGCGCCGCGGTGGCTGGCCCGATCGTGGTGGCGTCCTTGCGGATGCGCTCGATGGTCCAGCCGGCGTAGCGCCGATGACTGGACGCCATGTGCTCCGGCACGGTCGTGTGCTTGTGGTTGCCGCTCATGCGCTGATGCGCTGCGATCCGCTCGCCCTTGTGGAAAATCTCGACGGTGCGGGCAGTGACCCGTCAAACAGCGTCGCCGAGTTGGTCGCGCTTGTCAGTAGGGCGAGCGGCACGAGCGGAAGCGCAATTGATTGCGTAAAGAAGAATTTTGAGGGGCTGCGAGCGACGGGGCTTGAAGATGCCGCCGTTACTGAGCTTTGGGAGACCATATTGGCCTATAACCAGGGGTAGCACTTGAAGCGGATGGTTATCGATACGAACGGCCTCAAGTCGGACGAGCTGAAGGAATACCTATCCGATCCGTCTAATGTCGCCGTTCTCCCTGACTTTGCAATACCGGAAACGCTGAAGATCGGCGACGCGAAGGGAATTTCAGAGCGACCTGCGCCGAACGCCCGAAGCAGATCAAGGTATTGAAGCCAACGTACTCTGTAGCTGGGCTCCGTTCACTGCGACGAAGCCGAGGGCTGCAGCGGCGATTGGTAGACAAGAAGCAGACAGCATTCTTCAAAACGTTTTGTGGCAAGGTGGAAGGTGCCAAGGATGGTGATCAACTATTGCAGAAGCAGTTGAAAAGCAGGTGCGAAGCCGCCTCGTTCGACCTTGAGAAGATTGTCAAGAATCAAGAAACGTTTACGGCTAACCTGGCTGAGCATGCGAAGAACTATACCGAGGCAGAACTAAAGATTTTGCGAAAAGGGGAGCCGATAAAACCTGAGCTTTTCAGCAAGATAACAGGCCATATCTTCGACCTGCTCCTTTTGGCTGCTCGCTACGCACCCTTACTTCAAAAAACTGCCAGATTTCAAGACTCTCCCTAATGCCTTCCCGTTTCGCTATGCTGTGGCGGGTTATGTCGGCGCCCTTCGTTGCATCAAAGAGGGGGGTGCCAATGGCGCGTCGGCGGAAAATATCGGCAGCCAGATGGTGGATGCCATGTTCGCAACGTACGCCACGTACTTTGACGGCATCCTCACAAAAGATCGTAAGCGCTCAGCCGGGGCCCTATTGAGCCTGGCTTGACGCCTTGCGGAAGCGCCACGGCATGAGGTCGCCGATTCTGCTATGGGGATGGCCGTCGATGATCGCCTCGAGTGTTTCGGCGATGTAGGCGGCCGGATTGACGTCGTTGAGCTTGCAGGTGGCGACGATCGACGCCAGCAAGGCCCAGTTTTCTGCCCCGATTTCATGACCGGCAAAGAGAGCATTTTTTCTGGCCAAGCAGACTGGCCGGATGGCGTTCTCGACCGGGTTGGTGTCGAGCTCGAGACGTCCGTCTTCGAGGAAGCGGGTCAGCCCCTGCCAATGATTGAGGGCATAGCGGATGTCCTCGGCGAGCGTCGAACCGCTGGAGATCATTGACAGCTGTTTCCCGAACCACGGCTTTAACGCGGCTACCATGGGCAGCAAGTGCTCCTTGCGCGCGACCAACCGGATGTCTGGCGACGAGCCGCGCACCATGGCTTCGATGGCGTAAAGCTGTGCGATGTGCCGAACGGCGGCATGTGCGATCGGCGATTTGCTGTTCCGGGCCAACTTGACAAAGCGTCGGCGCAAGTGACTCCAGCAATGCACGAGCGTCCATGGCCCTTGCCGTCGAGCGACTTCGGTCAGTCGGTCATAACCCTCATAGGCATCGAATTGCAGGAAGCGTCCGCTGAAGCCATCCAGGAACTTCTCAGCGAAGGCACCGCTGCGACCGGGGGCATATCGGAACAGCACGATCGGTGGACATGGGCCGCTGTGGCCGCGGTCGTCGGAGACGATCGCCCAGAAGTAGCCCTTGTTCGTTTGGCCCCGCCCGGGATCGAGTACTGGGGCCGTGGTTTCGTCCATGAACAGACGATCCGCGATGGCCAGGCGGCGGCACATGTGGTCTGCGATGGGCTGAAGATGGAAGCAGGCGCGGCCGGACCAGTTGCCCATTGTCGCCCGATCAAGGCGGATGCCCTGGCGCGCATAGATCTCGGCCTGACGGTAAAACGGCGTATGGTCGCCAAACTTGGAGACGATCACGTGCGCGATGGCCGCTTCGGTCGGCAGCCCGCCGGGCACGACGTGCTCCGGTGCGTGCGCCTGCACGACGGTGCCCGAGCAGCGGCGACAGATATATTTCGCGCGGCGCGTGACCAACACCCGCCATTGCACTGGGATCACATCGAGGCGTTTGCTGACGTTCTCGCCAATCTTCGTCTTGGCGCCGCAACCCCACGGACAGAGCGTGCTCGCAGGTTCGATGATCCGTTCCACTCGCGGCAAATGGGCAGGCAAGCAGCCGGGACTGCGATGAGAACCTTGATCCGGCGCGCTCCGCGACCGACCCTGGATCACCGCCTCGGCTCTTTCCTGCGCGGCGTCCAGGATGCCTTGTGCGGTCTCCACGTCTTCGAGCGGCAAATGATATTGATCTGATCGTAGCTTCTCGGAGTTTGCGCCGAACTTGTCGCGTCGCAATTCGCCGAGAATGTGAAACGCCATCCGGAACTGCCCCCTCAGTTTTCCATGGCGCGCGACACCGAGAATGACCTCCAGCCGACGCCGCGCTTCCTCCGACGCCGCCAATGCCCCCTGATGCTCGCTCTAGGTCGCTTGCGTTTGCGCCACAAGCGCTTTCAGTTTTTCATTTTCGTCGCGCAGCGCCGCGATGCTCATGGGCTATTTCGAGCACATCGTCGCCGCGCATGCCACGTTCAAAATAGCTTCCGAGTCATTCTGCCGCAGTCATCCCGCCGCTTGCGGGCGTCGCGCTTCCTCCGGGCGGACCAGCCTCCATCCAGACCCTCGAATAAGGCCGCGAACATCGCCGGCGACATGCGCATCGCGCCGTCCGCGATCGCTGGCCAAACGAACTTGCAACCTTCGAGGCGTTTGTGCACCAACACCAGGCCCGTTTGGTCCCAGACCAAAATCTTGATCCGGTCCGCTCGTTTCGATCGGAACACGAAGGCTGCGCCACTGAATGGGTCGAGACGACACATCTCCTGCACCTTCGCCGCAAGCCCATCATGGCCACAGCGGAAGTCGATCGGCCGCGTTGCAGATCTTCAGATCAGCACCGGCCGCAATCATCGTGACGCTCGCAGCGCGCGGATCACCCGGGACAGCTGTTCGGCATCAATGGCCGTATCCGTTCCGCAGCACGACATCACCGATCGCGATCTCAAGCTTGATCGCCGGAGTCTGACGCTCCTCCAACGCAGCTTCCACGACCAGCGGCGCGAATGTCGGCGGGGACGCCCCGCACGGCGGCAACATGCCTCGCTGTCGAAACCGCCGCCGCCAATCGTAGATCTGCCAGCGCGTCGCTCCGTGCTTGCGCGCAACCTCGGACACCTGGGCACCGGGCAACAGACTCTCGGCGACGATCCGAGCTCTCTCAGCTTCCGAACGCACGCGGCGCCCCGACGGTCCTTCAAGAACTTCCAGCCGGCTCACCAACCGCGCCGATGGGCCGTCCGAATGGACGTCCTTTTCGCTGTCCAATCCCATCACAAACCTCCGTCCAAGCCGGAGGCTTCTTCGCATAGTTATCCATATCCCGAAGCAAGGGTTCCGGCTAAGCGCTTACAAAAGATCGCCGCTGCCAGGAGATTTACGACGCCACCAGCGATGTTCTCAAGGTGCTGCGAAGGGGGTTCACGAAGCTGGAAGCCGACGGATGGCAGATCGTGAACCCTGCCAAAGCCGGGGAGGCGACAGCTAGGGTAGATTAAGCCAGATCGGAAGGAATCTCTGAAACCGTATTGTCGGCGCGAAGGACACCAGCTTTGATTAAGACTTCGCGATACAAGCCGATAAACTGGCTTACAAGGCCCCATTCCTTACTAGGCATTTCTGCGCCGATCAGAATGACGAGGACCCAGAGCAGGTCGTGATAAGTCTGCTTAAACATGCCGATGAGTTCTTCGAGAGAATCGTCCATAACAATTTGGCCCCACGCATCAGTCGCGTAGAGAAGCTTGTTTCGGTAGTCGGCCCGTTCGAGCAAGAACTGCTTTAGCGTGAGGTTGCGGCTATCTCGGATGTTCTCCTCTAAGTCCGCCAGCAAGGATGGGATAACATCGTCACCATAGGTTTCGTCCTGAGAAATCATGACGGCAAGAGGGGTATGCCGGAAGATCTCCTCGCCCTTTGCCCCGTAAATCGACAGTTTGATGCTCGTCCCATCGATTACGGGTTTGGCGCTCCAACTGATGAACTCAAGGCCGCCTGGTGAAAAGTTCTTGAGCATATCTCCCAGGATGAAGCGAAATTGCGCAATCACCGGATAGACCGACAGCTTGACGACGTGGTTCTTGAATTTGCGAACAAAGTCTCTGTGTTCAGGGAACTTGTCATCGTTGAGCTTGAGCCACTCAAAGATTGCGACGACTAATTCTTCTTCAGCTGCAATCAGCCTAACGGCACCCGTTTCCTCATCAAGGCCGATCAAATCCGAGGCTCGGTTGTAGTGCGTGAGAGCCCTTGCGACTCGCGAGATTACTTTGGTTGGTGCATGGGCGAAGAGAAACGCGATGATGTCCTCCCCGACCAGCTCATCGAAAGCCGTCGTTTCGAGCGTCTTCGTTTCGGGTTTGGTATCTATGGATTCTGACATGAACGAATGCTTGGCAGGGGCAATTAGAAGTAGCCAATGGCCCTCAGCAGCCGCCGCACTTCCAGGTTAAGCAGCATATGCTCTTCGGAGGTCAGGATGCGCATGTGCGCCACTACGATGCGAATAGGGCGCAGGCGGTTGAACGCTTCACGTACGGCTTCCTGGCGCTTGAACGTCTCCTTGAAGCAGTCGCGCCAGTTAGCGTTGCCCAGGATAATGTCGTTGTAGTCGGCAAAGTCGGCATAGTGGATGATGGGCTGTTCAGGGCGTCCCTCCGCTATCTCCTTAGCTTTTCTCTCTTGCCACTGTTCGTACATGCCGCTCGGTAGGCGTTGCTCCCAGCGGGGGTGCACTGCCTGGAGTCGGCTGACGATGAAGGCGCGTAGCCGGGTCTCCAGGATATAGATCCAGTCATATCCTTTGCGATTGCCTTCCGGGACGTCCTCACTTGGTGGGGGCGCCAGATCTGCATGGACGGTGCCGAGGCTGATGTTGGTGGCGGCCAGTGTCGCATCGAAGCTCTGAGCCGGGAAATCCGTAAGCTCCGTGTTGAACCCTTGGCTCACATAGGCCGCAACCCGTGCGTCCGGATCGTCCAGCATTGCGGTCGGATCGAGGATGGTATCGCGCCAGTCGCCCAGGTCGACGCGGAGGCTCCTGACGAGCCCTGCATTGAACGGGGGCGCAATGTTGACCGCTGCGCCGATCGTGGATAGCTCGGCAATGGCGCGGGCGGAGTGCAAGCTGTCCTGAAGCTTGATGATCGGCAACGATAGCTTAGAGAGCTGGTCGAACTGTCGTGTGATTTCAGCGATGCCTTGCAGTGGCCGGCTTGCTGCGCTCACCATCTCGCTGATCCGTGTCCAGTCAGCCTGGTTTGCTACGCGGAATTGGTCGTTGAACATGCGTGCGTTAATTTTCACGCTTTCTAACGCTTCAGAAATCTGTTGAGCACTTGAGAAGCTCGTGCCGACGGGCGCGAGGGTGTCAGAGATTATGCGGGCGGCCTCGGCAAACCGTGAGGTTACGCTATTTACCCCAAATACCTCGTGGAGCTGTCTGGCACTGGCCACGCTGGCGTTGATTTGATCCAGCGGGCCTGTGATGCCTCGAATGGTTTCCGTGAGGCGTGAACCTATGCTGGCGGCTTCAATGAGCTTCCGTGTGTTATCGATGTCTCTCATTGCATTGGCCAGCGCAGAGCTCTCAGGGGAAAGATATTTCTGCAGTTCCATGGCCGTCGTTGCTCGACGCATCATGTCGAGCTGGTCCAATAGCTCAGCACTGGAATGGCCAGGGAGGGGGTCGTAGGGCGACTTCATGAGTCGGAGTTTGAGCCTGAGTCTGGCGCAGGTCAATCAAGCGGCCAAAACGGAGGCGCAGTTACCGGGTTTGGTTATTTGCGGCTAGCTCAGGGGGGGCACAGCTTGGGTGGCTGAGCGGATAGCCAAGGCGATAGCAGATATTCTCTCCCAGTCGGTGGCTCGTCTAAGTTGATTAATTGTGTGATCTATGTCACGTTCGGGTAGCTCACGTGGGTCAGCAGTGCGTCCGAGCCAACGATCCGGTTATGATTGCAGCCATCGCTCTCTCCCATGGCGTTAGGTGCACTGTCACCGCAATCTCGTAATGCCAAAATCACCAAAATCACCAAAGTCGATTGTCGAGCAAAATGAGCCACGCGTTACGCCCTACTAAAGAAGAGTTAGCAAAGGTGCGTGGGGTGTCTTTCGCGAATGCCATGGCGGGGATCACGAAAATAACAGTGCCGGGCGTAGTGGGGTTTCACACGCATTTCGAAATTACAGAGATATTTGAGTTCTCTAATACGACCCGCAAGGCAACCAATGTATTCACGATCATGGTGGCTGAAGAACACGCGGCCGACACCAGTGAGAGCCCGGTTTGGCTCGGCAAGCGCATGCACCTGCCTCACTTCAAGGACTCCTTTTTCGGCGTTCGCAGAACTGTAAAGCCGATTGCGGCTATACTGCCTCGTCTCAGCGACATCATTGATGGTAGTTGGCGGTCCTCAAGCGACACCATAGAACTCGGCGAGATGGGGGCGGGTGCACCTGCATTCGTGCCACCGGACAGTTCATTCGATGTCCCTTGGAACAGGCTGCTTAAAAACAATTTCGATAACGGGTCGCATATATTCGAATTTTTCGACCAGACTAAGCAAAGCTTACGTCCGTTCTTCGATACGCCTCGGTTACTATTAGACCTCTCCGCCAAAATCATGGAGCGTGTGCCGATCCGTATCGGTAGCATGTCGGATAAGCTAGGCAATATCGTCGTTCAGATACCTGTAAGCATCGTGTTGGCACGCTTTGCTCAGTTGCCTGCATCGGGAGATACTCACGTTACCCTTGCTTGGCACCCTAGTGCGACGCCGCGTCCATTGCGGGCGGTAAGCGCAACGGAGTTCGATAACGTCATCGACGGATATGCATCGCAAGACATCGCCTCGCCTCAAGCCACCTTGCCAACGGCGGCAGGCGATGGACAGATGGAGAGCTACCTCTGGGATGACCATGAAGGTATCCTTCTCGCGGCCCAGGGCCGCACAGGATTCATCAGGCAGATCAATTTTGGCATTCATACAGTATCAAGGAATGCGGAGCCTCGGGCCTTCAAGATCAGGGATGACGAGGGAAAATATCAGCTCGTAGAGATTCCTGTTTCAAGTGCGATCAATTCTACGGTTGGTCCGCTCACCGATCAGCGCGCCTTTGATTGGACGCGCGCGCGCATCTACCGCGAGGAAAATGCTCGCCTTCTTCAGGAAAGCTTGTTCAAGCAATATACGCCCGGAGAGGCGTCGTCATCTCATATGCATGAAGCGGCACTCGAGGATATACGTCGGCTAATCAACCGTCACGGTCGGCACGGTGCCTGGCTGTGGGACCCGTATCTTTCCGCCCATGACGTTCTAAAGACCCTGTTCTATTGCACGCACAGTGGAGCCGACCTGCGTGCCTTGACGGCGGCAAACGAGCCATTGCCGTCTGTTCGCACGAAGCCGACCGTCAGATCCCTCATGCTCCACGCTCTTGCGGTCCTTCACGCTAAAGTGCCGTATCTGCGGCCACCGCCCCCACTAAGCTTTGCTGAACGTCAACGGCAGGAACTCAAGGCCGCCGAATCGAATGATATTGGCCTTCGCTTTGAGTATCGAATGAAGGCAGGCCAGGAGGGTTGGCCCTTTCACGACCGATTCCTTATCTTTCCAAAAGAAGATGGTAGCGCGCTCGCATGGTCCCTGGGGATCTCCGTGAATCAGATTGGGCGCTCACACCATATTCTGCAGCGTGTTGATGATGGCCGTCGCATCATGGATGCTTTCCTCGACCTATGGGATGAATTGACGAGGTCCGAGCATCTGATCTGGAAAACTCTATGACCCATCCTGTTTTGGCGGACGTTCTGGCCGACGCACGCAGGGCGGGCTCTGCTACGGGCCCGAGAGATTTGTTGGCAGCCCTTGCAGGCATCAATCGACCAATGGACTTGCTGACCAGCTGGGATGCATGCGAGACGCTATGTAGCTCGTTTAGTGGCGAGTACAGCTTTATTCAGCTCGCCAGGGTGGCCGGGGTAAGGCCCTGTGCAGCTGATATGGAGAAATGGAGCGCGCTTTTACGGTGGATGGTTGAAGAACTGACAGGCTGGAGTCCGGCGGGCGACCCGCATCAACGGACACTTGCTACCGTTTTTGTGGCCGGGGCAATGAGCGACATCGACCATGAGCTATGGAAACTCTTGTCGAACCCCTTTGCGGCGAATCATCATCTCGTCGGAATACTGCAAGCCATACTTCGATCATGCAGCGTAACCATCGATGTTTCGCAAGGTACCCGATCTCCGATTTCCACAAAGGCCGCCGTGGAACGTTTGGCAGTCGCCAATGCGACGAAGGATTGGAAGGGGATCGACGAATGTCTGGATGGTTTCGGTGACTACATTTCTGCATCGCTTCTTCAAGCGCAGGCCACCCGTATTCTTATGCGATGCGGGCAAAATGACCTGCTGAGTGTTATCTCGGGAATTGACGAGGCTCTTCTTGCCGTCTCGTTTGTAAATGCTGTTGCTGATGAAGAGTCCTGTCTCACGCTGGCAGTTGCGTGTTCAAGTCCGTATTTTGAATTTGCCGTACTTCGGAGCGCTGTATATCGCGGCGGCCAGCCGACGCTTACAGTCCATGGGCTGGATGCATTACTCTTAAAAATGTCGGCTGAACCGAGCCGGTGGTGTACGCTCATGGATGTTTTCAATCGCTATCCGGTTCGGTATCCTCGACTACAGGAAGCGCTCGGTGCGGCTCTTGCGGGCGTCTCGTTGGGGGCGATGGAGTCATATATCGCTGCTATCCAATTAAATGATGTCGCGTTAAATGACGTAGGTAGAGAGAATGTAGCTACTTGCTTGCGTGCATTTCAAGCGCGTGCCAATCGCAGCCAACGCGAGGCCATGTGGCAATTGGCCTATGATCGTTGGTCGACATGGGGGTTCGATCGATCCGATCCCAGTGCTCATCTGCAAGAAATACGGGCGTCGCTCCTCGATTATGCGGTTGTCGGATATGCCATCGAATGCCTCGGGCCGAAAGCAGCGATACAGGCACGCACAGATATCGTGACGAAAGCCCTTAGCCTGCATCAGAACTGGTACGGCTCGTCATCGGAGATAATTACGGATTGGAAAAGGTCCTTGTCGTTGCTTCAGCCGTTTGCGCATGCCGAGTATGTTCTCGCAAACAGTCAAGAGGACTGGTTGTGCAAGACGAGGATGTATCTCCCAACCGACTCACAGACTGATTATCTCAAATTGAAGTATCGTATGCCGTGACAGCTTTGGTTCGACGAGCCGCGTATTCATGGCTAACGCCAAACTTCGCCGCCCTTGACCTTGAAGCTGATAGCTTCCGCGTAAGGTTGAATGACCTCGCTGGGAATCGCATAGGTGATTGGCATTGATTGGCCTGCCGTCTCAAGGCCGCTGGTCACCATGCCGAGAATGGTGCCTGAGGTCGGATCGCAGACGACTCCACCGCTTATGCCCCCCATCGAAATCGTGCTGATCTGGATGAGACGTGTCTCGGTTTCCTTGGTGGCCGGGATAATTGCGCTGACAATGCCGTCGTAGAAGGTCGGTTGGACGATGCCTCGATTAGTCGAGAGGGCCAGGAACATATCTTTCCCCAATGGATAGCCGCCTATAAGCACGCGGTCGCCGACTCCCAGTTGCGTGGAGTCTCCCCAAGTTACGGGGGGAACGTCATAGGGAATCGCGTCATCGCCGACCGCCGTGCTGATCAAGATACCGATATCGACATCAGGATTTCCCCTTTGGATGCGGGGATCGACGAAGCTGAACTGACTTTCAACGGGCCAATAGCCCTTGACCCATACGCCATCCGCGCGTTGATGCGTCGTTTGGATGTACGAATGGCCCTCTTTTACTTTGAGAGCTTCACAGACGTGCCAGCACGTCACCAGTTTTCCGCGCCCAACCTGGAAAGCCGTGCCCTGAATGTCCATCAGGTACTTTTCGTAGTCCGGCTCGCCTAGCGCAGCCATGATTCCGGCGTCCCGCGACGGCAATCGCCCTGGGAAATTGCCCCGGGCAGAACGGAACGGGCAAGAGTAGCCACAGGTGTCTGGCGGCCGAAAGAGGACCAGGGGATTTTTGAAAAGCGCTCTCGCAAAGTGTCCGTCATGCCGTAACTGCCGGTCCCGTGTAGAGGCGCGGAAACCACCTATCGACGACAGCGAGAGGGAAGCCCAGTCGCACAGCCGAGCGCGAGGTCGGAGAGACCAGGAAGCCTTTTGCAATAAGGGAGTTGAGGACCGTTCTGGCTTGGCGTTGCTGGTAGCCGGTAAGCTCGGGGGCTTTGCGGTGCCGAGCCGAAGTCAATCTTTCGCTGCACATCGATGTGAGCGCGGGCTTCGAGCTGGAGGTTGCGTTTCTCGGGCTCGGCACTGTAGTCCCCGGCCAGGGCGCGATCGATGTCGACCGGGTGGGTATGATGCCCCTCGATGAGGTTGCTGTAGTAGCAGTTCATCGACCGGACGAGGTCGCCGATGGCCTGCTGGATGACGGGGTGAAGGCGGCCCGCCAAGGCGTTGCCCTTGGCAACGAGGTCGGTGGCGAGGTCTGAGAGAGCCTTGTTCTCTTCGGGGAAGAGGGGCTCCATAGTGACGGGGGAAGTCAATTTTGCCGCTTTCTTTGCCGGTTAATCTCCGTATATTACAATAGCTTGTTGCCGCTTCTTCTGCCGGTTGGCAATTCAATTCGGAGGAGAGGGGAGGGTGCTGTCGCTTCCCGGAAGGACAAAGCTTCGGGCCCGATGAGCTCGGTAGCGAGCGATAACAAACCCCTCGCGCCCAGCTGGGAGGGTCGTCAAGGCGTTTGCCTAAAAGTGTGACATATGTCACATTCGGGTATATCTAAAGTGCTAATTTAGCACATATTCTAGCACAAAAATATTTTCATGGCGGTTTATGTAGAAATATCAGTTCATTAGTCCTATCGTTGGGCGGCTCATAACCTGAAGGTCATAGGTTCAAATCCTATCCCCGCAACCAGTACCCACTAGACTCTAGTGTCCTGAGTCACAAGTTCGCAATCATAGATTCGCAGTAGATTCGCGTCGCCGTGCCGGGGATGGAGGCTAGCAGCGACGGAGGATCTGATGGCGGTCCAGCAACTTGCACCCCTGACATTGAGCGATGAAGAGCGTGCCCAACTGAGGTCGCTGACGATGCGGCGGAAGACGGCGCAGGCGCTCGCTCTGAGAGCCCGGATCGTGCTGACCTGCGCGGAAGGCGGTCAGAACAAGGAAGTGGCGGCCAAGCTGGGCCTGGACCGATCGACGGTAGGCAAGTGGCGGCGGCGTTTTGTGGAGCGGCGCGTGGACGGGCTGCACGACGAGCCGCGCTCCGGGGCGCCGCGTTCGGTTGACGATGCCCGCATCGAAGCCGTGATCGTGAGGACGTTGGAGAGTTGCCCCGAGAACGCCACCCATTGGAGTTCCCGCGACATGGCGAAGGCCAGCGGCCTGTCGGTGTCGACGGTGCAACGCATCTGGCGGGCCTTCGGGCTCCAGCCGCACCGGATGGAGACGTTCAAGCTCTCGACCGATCCAAACTTCGTGGCCAAGGTGCGCGACGTTGTGGGCCTCTACGTCTCGCCGCCGGAGCACGCCATCGTTCTATGTGTGGATGAGAAGTCCCAAATCCAGGCGCTGGACCGCAGTCAGCCGATGCTGCCGATGCGTCCCGGCCAGCCGGCCCGAAGAAGCCATGACTACACAGGCACGGCACCACATCGCTGTTCGCCGCCCTCGACATTGCGAGTGGACGGGTCATCGCCAAGTGCTATGGACGCCACCGTGCTGCTGAGTTCCGCAAGTTCCTCGACGAGATCGAAGCTGCCGTGCCGCGTGAACTCGACGTTCATCTCGTCATGGACAATTACGCTACGCACAAGACCCCAATGATCCGGAGATGGCTGGCTAAACGGCCGCGTTGGCACGTGCACCTGACCCCGACCAGTTCGTCATGGCTCAACCAGGTCGAGCGCTTCTTCGCGCTCCTCACCGACAAGAAGATCAGGCGCGGCAACTATCGAAGCGTCGCCGCTCTCAGGGCTGACATCACTTCGTTCATCGAACGACACAACGCCAATCCAAAACCGTTCCGATGGACTAAGTCCGCCGATGACATCCTTGCTTCCATCGAACGCTTCTGCCGATACAATGCCCCCGCAAAACACGACCCAATGTCGCGAACTTCTGGTTCAGGACACTAGGCGGTTATCGTCAAGGCGGTACATGAAGGGGTGTCCACGGAAGCCGCCGCGCAGTCGGCGGACGTGAAGAAGCCTGCGATGGCGGAGGCCGCCGAGCGGTTGCCGGCCGACAGGGTTTGGTTGCCGCAGGTATTGCGTCTACCACATCGGACGCCGGCATCACACGGCGCATGATTTTAGACTGAGCAAGGGGCCAGGCCGCGCACGCGGCCTTAAATTCCCAAGGTTCAGCGCCTACCATCGCGTCCGCAAATCTTTCGTCGAATGCGCCACGGCCGGATTGACTTCCCTGCCTACGCGCAGCAAGTTACAACCTTTACGGGCAGCATCGAGCCTGCCTAATGTATTGAACAGTTTTACATTCGTTCGGGACGTGGGACCGGGGGGCCTCACCTTGCGTACAATTTTGCTTGCTACTGCCTCGGGGCTAGTTGTTTTTGCATGCGCCGCCAGTGGCTGCGTGCAAATCCCGCGCCGAGATGGAATCGCTGCCGTGGACGTCAATGCTGTCGTCAAACGGATTAAGTGCGACCTTAACAGGGCTGTTCTGGATAAGGCGTACACTCTCTTTCCGGAAGAAAAGCTACCCGAACGGCGGCAGCCCTTCCTCTTTTTGCGCTCGTGGGCCGCCAAGATTCGACTGACGGTCGCCATCGACGATAGCTTCCAGATCAATCCGGGGGCCTCGTATACGCAGCCACTCCGTACGGTGAACAACGTCGCCCAAACCTTCACGATCGGCGCGGGAGGTGGCTTGACGACGCAAGCGATCAGGCAGGAGGACGTAGAGTTTCTTATGTCCTTTAAGGATCTCGATGCGGAGAACGACAGCGGACGTTTGAAAACCGGGCTCTACGACTTCTGTCGTCCGGAGCCCGGATTGCTGCTTGAGAGCGACCTGGGTCTAGACCGTCTCATTGACGCGGCTCTTAAGCCCGTCGAGACCGGCGTCTTGCGACCAGGCAACAATTTTGGACCGGGCGCGTCGCCGCCTCCTGCCATTCCCAAACTGGACCTCCCGACAATCGTTGCCGAACGGCGAAAGGTCGATCCGAAAGCCATACCTGAGGATTCCATACGAACGATTGCGGCCCAGTCCGAAAAGATGAGGCAATTCTCAACTCAGCTCATTCAGAAATTCAACATTCCTGACCTGGCGGATAAGACCACCCAGGAACTGAAGGAGACACCGTCGCCGAAGAATGAAAGCGCGGAACGGATCAAACAGATTCTTGCGAACTCGGCCGAAGCCACCCGCATCGAGACGAAGACGCAGGCCATCATAAACAATGTGGTGAAGCCTCGTTACAGTATTGCGCAGGGAGCGCTCGACGGATCGTGTCTAAAGCCGGTCGCTGAAGCGCAATTTGAGGCCATTGCACAATCAGCCAACGTTTCGACGTTCGTAATCAACATCGACAAAGCAGCCGAACTCGCTTCCGACCGGCCGACTGCCGCACCGCCATCCAAAGCCGACGAGGAAAGATTGAAAGAAGCCGCAGAGCAATCCGCGGCTGATCTTAAAAAATTGATCGAGGCCCGCGACAAGGTCATCGTCGCCACCAATACGATGAGAGATGCCATGCTCACCTGTTTGGTCGAGACCAAGAAGATTCAAGAGGCAAAGAAGAGAGAAGGCCCGGCGGTCTTCGATCCGGTGTCAACCATAAGTGAAACAGTCAATTTCTATATAACACTGACGGGAGGCGTCACACCGACCTGGAAATTGGTGCGGGTGACCGCACCCACCTCCGGAAATTTCCTTTCAGGCACGCGCAAGGATACAAATACTCTGATCCTAAGTATGGGGCGCCCCACCCCTGGGTCCAGCGCCGGACCTACGTCCGCCATTGACCAACAGATTCTCTATTCGATCCTCGGACAGGCGATCCCGGCATCGAGGCCGTAGAACCATTTCGCTCGTGCTGGCTTACCATCGCGACGGAGAGCGTCGTGGATAGCCACGATGGCCAGCATCGCAGCGATAGCGCCGATAGGTGAACCTTGTTCACGGACGACTGCTTACTTGGCATGACCCTCTCGCGAGAAGGTGGAAGGACCACCGGGGTCACGCCTGAGTCACAAAACATCCTCGGATGAGTGCCCCGCGAGAACGTCTGATCGTGATCGAAGCGCTGAAACCAACGGCGGACGAGACCGCCACCCGCATGCCAAAGACGGGAGCCCTCGGGCGGAGCCTCCTTGCCTGCCCGCTCGGTCCTGCCGCCCTCGAATTCTCCCGACCAGCCGCGATGGCGCAGCCGATAACAACGGGAGAAACTCAAATGCTCAACGACACCCAAACCGATAAAATCCGCAGCCTTAACGACAGTCTCCGGCGCAACCTGTCATTGGCTGTAACGTCCTGCTTACCCCGGGGCATGACCTGCCTCGAACCGAATCGTCTGGCCGAGTTGCTCGAAGCGGTGCGCAGGTTCGACAGCTTCACGCGGGATAACGATCCGCACGGCGAGCACGACTTCGACGCCATTGACGGGAATCCCGAAGGTGCTGCGGGTCGCGCTGGAAGGGACGTAGAAATCTACGGTTGTTTACGCTATAGCCCTCCAACGCCCCAATGAAATCAAGGCGCTGTGTTGCGATTTCGGCAAGCCAGAGTTTTCCGGCATCGTCTATCACGCCAACTATTTGCGCTTCATGGAGCGCGGACGGACCAATCATCTGCGGCTGATGGGCGCCGAGCAGCAGGCATTGTTCGAGCAGGCCGAGGCGGAAGACACAAGCTTCGCCTTCGTGGTGCGCTCGATGCATCTGGATTTCCTCAAGCCTGCCCGGATGGACGACGTGCTCGATGTCGTGACTTGGCCGGTCGCGGTAAAGGGCGCCTCGATCATGCTGGCGCAGGAGGTGCGGCGCGGGGAAAACGTGCTGGTCAAAGCCGAGGTACGCGTCGCCTTCATCAGCGGCGGCCGCGCCCAGCCGATCCCGAAATCGATCCGCGCCTTGATGAAGGCTGATCTGATTTCGTGATCGGGCGATAGCGGGCGGCCCCTCGACTCCCCCGCGCGCGGCGAT
Source organism: Bradyrhizobium sp. JR4.3 (assembly GCF_040547695.1). Taxonomy (NCBI): domain Bacteria; kingdom Pseudomonadati; phylum Pseudomonadota; class Alphaproteobacteria; order Hyphomicrobiales; family Nitrobacteraceae; genus Bradyrhizobium; species Bradyrhizobium sp. JR4.3. The sequence goes on from NZ_JBEPQF010000005.1 coordinate 239,617, forward strand.
AGATTGCACTCCCGCCAACCGATGAGGTCCTCATGTCGCGCCCGCCGCTTCCGCCCTTTACCCGTGAGACCGCAGCGCAAAAGGCCCGCATGGCCGAGGATGCCTGGAATTCGCGCGACCCGGTGCGCGTCTCGCTCGCCTATACCGAGGACAGCCGCTGGCGCAATCGCTCCGAAATGTTTCAGGGGCGTGAAGCCATCGTCGCATTCCTCACCCGCAAATGGGAGAAGGAGCACGACTACCGCCTGATCAAGGACCTCTGGGCGTTCGACGAAAACCGCATCGCCGTGCGCTTCCAGTACGAATGGCACGATGCGAGCGGCCAGTGGTATCGCTCCTACGGCAACGAGCAGTGGGAGTTCGACGAGCACGGCCTGATGCGGCGGCGCGAAGCGTCGATCAACGACGTGGTGATTACGGAGAAGGACCGGCGGTTTCACTGGCCGGCACCGGGGCCGAGGCCGGCGGATGTGGCGGGGTTGGGAACCGATCCGTTCTGAGATTTCAAGCCTCATGGTGAGGAGCCGCGAAGCGGCGTCTCGAACCATGCGGGCCCCCGTTGCTGTAGCGGGGCCTCGATCCTTCGAGACGCGCGCAAATGGCGCGCTCCTCAGGATGAGGAGATGGGCCTGCGCGCCAGAAATCTCGTAATCGCCCCACCAAGCTTGGCGTGGTCCATCGGCTCCGCCAGCGACTCCTTCGCCGTGGCAACGACGGCGTCCGGCGCCTTGCCGTCGCGCAGCTCGCAGCACACTTGCGCAAACTCCACGTCGAACTCCGGATGCGGCTGCACGGTGAGCGTCGCGCCGTTGGCGTAGAGCAGGCCGGCGTGCGGGGTGAATTCGGAGGAGAGGATCGTCAGCGCATCGTTGGGCGGCTCGATCACCTGGTCCTGATGCGAGCAGGCGATGGCGACCGCTTCGCCGTCGACGACGCCGTTGTCCGGCAGCACCTGATAGACGTGCCGGCCGATGCCCCAGCCCTTCTCCGACTTGCGTACGGTGCCGCCGAGCGCCTGCGCGATCAGCTGATGACCGAAGCAGATGCCGACCATCGGTGTCCTGCTGGCGTAGGCCGTGCGCACGAAATCTTCCAGCGGCGCGATCCAGTCGAGCCCGTCATAGACGCCGGCGGCGGCGCCGGTGATCAGCACCGCCTCCAAATTGCGCGGATCGGGCAGCGCATCGCCGCTCGGGATGCTAACGATGTCGATCGTGGCTGTCGGATCCTCAGCGCGGACCATGCGCTTGAACATGTCGGGGAACGAACCGTGGCGCTCGCGATATTTCTGTGGGACCTGCCCGGTCTCGATGATAGTGATGCGTGCCATGCGCCCTCTGGTAAAGCTCAAGCCTGGTCGCTTTCTGACCCATGTTGCTGGTGTGGCGCTGTGCGCTCCAGCAGCACACTCTCTTTCCGGACCTCGTTGAGAAACGCCTTGGCCAGGCGCGACAGCGGCTCGGCTTCCGACCATAGCATATAGGCCACCGCGTGCGTCGTCGGCGCGAACGGCCGCACGACGAGGCCGGTCCCGCCGTTCTGCCGCGGCGAGAAGGGATCGACCACGGCGGCGCCGACGCCGGCGGCGGCGAGCACGCAGGCCGTGTTGCAGTAGCGCACCTCGACGGTCGGCTGGAACGGCGCGCCGGCGCGTGCGAAACTGTCGCGCACGGCCTCACCAAGCCGCGTGCCGCGCTCGAGCCCGATGAAGGGCAGGCCGGACAGGTCCGCGGCCGAGATCACGGGCCGGTCGGAGAGCGGGTGCTGCGGCGGCAGCACGCACACCATCTCGCCGGTGTGCACCACCTCATGGGCTATGCCCGGATGATGTGTCAGCCCGAGCGCGAAACCGAGCTCGGCGACGCGGTTGAGCACGCCTTCGATGATGCCCTCATAGCGCCGCACGTCGAAGAACACCCGCGTCTCCGGGCGGCGGCGCAGGAAGGCTGACAGTGCCGAAGGGATGATGCTGTAGGCGAGCGGCGGCGTCGCGACCAGCGCGAGATGCCCGGAGCGGTTCTCGCGCAGATCGCGCACGCGGTTCTCGAGCTTTGCGTGCAGCGCGAAGATCGCCTCGCTCTCCTTGTAGAGCGCCATCGCTTCCGTGGTCGGAAACAGCCGGTTGTTGACGCGTTCGAACAGCGCAAAACCCGCCTGCGCCTCCATCGTCTTCAGCGCGTTGCTGACGGCGGGCTGCGACAGCGCCAGTTCGTCGGCGGCCGCAACCGTGGTGCGGTGGCGGATGACGGCGCGGAGAATCTCGAGCTGGCGCAGGTTCATATCACTGCCGATTATACTCTGGGCCAAAACATCATAGCAGGACGAATTGATTTTGCAGCCCCGCTTCCGCGTAATGGCAGCGGATTTGCACGTCGCATCAAAGGGTTCATCCGCCCATTGAGGCGGCACTGCGCACAGATTGGAGGCAATCTTGGTTCGTGTCCTTCGCGCCGCCGCCGCACAGATGGGGCCGACGCAAAAAGCCGATACACGCGAGCATACGCTGTCGCGGATGCTCGCGCTGCTGGAGGAGGCGGCCGGCCGCGGCGCCAGCCTCGTGGTGTTTCCCGAGCTTGCCTTCACGACCTTCTTTCCGCGTTGGCTGCTCGAAGGCGAGGCGCTCGACCATTATTTCGAACGCGGCATGCCGAACCCGAACGTCGCCGCCTTGTTCGACCGTGCGCGTGCGCTGCGCGTCGGCTTCTATGTCGGCTATGCCGAGCTGACGCCGGATGGACGGCGCTACAATTGCGCCATCCTGGTTGACCGCGATGGCGAGCTGCTCGGCCGCTATCGCAAGGTGCATCTGCCGGGCTCGGTCGAGCCGCGACAAGGTGCGCGCTACCAGCAGCTCGAGAAACGCTATTTCGAATATGGCGATCTCGGCTTTCCGGCCTTCCGCTCCGGCTCGGCCTGGGCCCACGCCATCATGGGCATGATGATCTGCAACGATCGCCGCTGGCCGGAATCCTGGCGCGTGCTTGGCCTGCAGGGCGTCGAGCTCGTCTGCATCGGCTACAATTCGGCGGCCTATGATCCCAATGGCGGCAGCACGGAAGATGCCTCCTTGCGGACCTTCCACTCTACGCTGGTAACGCAGGCCAACGCCTACATGAACGCAACCTGGGCGATCTCGGTGGCGAAGGCGGGCGAGGAGGACGGCTCCGGGCTGATCGGCGGCTCCTGCATCGTCGATCCCAATGGCCGCATCGTGGCGCAGGCCGCAACGCTGACTGACGAGGTGATCGTCGCCGACATCGATCTCGACCTCTGCCGCCAGGGCAAGGACAAGATGTTCAACTTCGCCGCGCACCGGCGGCCGGAACAATACAGGGTAATCACCGAACGCGCCGGCGTCATCGAACCCGCGGTTCTCGACGCGGACTGACAGGATGTTCCAACAACGTTGGCAAAGGAGCCGATATGACGCGCCTCTCGTATTTCCTCGGCATCGCAGCGCTGGCGGCCGCGACGTCCGCGCAGGCGGCGGAGCTTCCGGCCGAGATCAAGCAGGCGGGCGCGTTGAAGCTCACGGTCAACTCCACTTACGCGCCGATGGAATATCGCGATCCCGCGACCAATGAGCTCGTCGGGCTCGACGTCGATCTGGCGAACGAGTTCGCCAAGCGCCTCGGCGTGAAGATCGTCTGGAGCGAGACGCCGTTCGCCGAATTGATCCCGTCGCTTCAGACCAAGCGCGCCGATTTCATCATCTCCGGCATCTCCGATCGCGCCTCGCGGCGCGAGACCGCAGATTTCGTCGATTATCTCGGGACCGGCCCACAGTTCTTCGTGATGGCGGAGAACGAAGCCAAAGCTGCGACCGATCTCTGCGGCAAGAAGGTCGGGACCACCCGCAGCACCAGCTTCCCGGTCGAGATCGAGAAGTGGAGCAAGCAGAATTGCGAGCCGGCCGGCAAGCCGGCGATCCAGTACGTCCCGGGCGAGAACTCGATCGACGTCCGCAACCAGCTCAAGCAGGGCCGCATCGACGCCGCGGTACAGGGCAGCGAGACGCTACCTTATGCGCAGACGCAGGAACCCGGCAGATACCGCGTGATCGGCGAGCCTTTTGCCAAAGGATATCAGGGCATCATGTTCCGCAAGGACGATTCGGCCCTGCGTGAGGTGGTGACCGAGAAGCTCACCGCGATGATAGCCGACGGCTCCTACAAGGCTGTCCTCGACAAATGGGGTCTCGGCGCCAACGCGGTCGCCCAGCCCATGCTGAACGCGGCGGCGCAATGATGCCGGCACCGGCACTCGCGGAGGGTTTTCCCGATCTGTCGGGGATGCGGATCGCGCGCAAGCCGCATTGGTTTCGCTGGCTCAGCGCAGCGCTGATCGTTGCTGTGCTCGCATTGATCGTTCGCGCCTTCGCGGGCGGCCAGATCGAATGGTCGTATGTCAGCCGCTTCCTGACCGTCAAGGTCATTCTGGAAGGCATCGTCAACACCATGGTGATGGCGGTTCTGGCAATGGCGCTCGGCATCTTCCTCGGCGTGGTCGTCGCGATCATGCGGCTGTCGCCCAATCCGGTGCTGAAGACCGTCGCCGCCGGCTACACCTGGTTATTCCGCGGTACGCCGCTGATCCTGCAACTGCTGCTGTGGTTCAATCTCGCGCTGGTGTTTCCGACCATCGGCATTCCCGGCCTGTGGAGCGCGCGCGCCGTCGACGTCATGACGCCGTTCCTTGCCGCGCTGCTCGGGCTTGGCATCAACCAGGGTGCCTATACCTCCGAAGTGATGCGCGCCGGCATGCTGTCGGTCGATATCGGGCAATATGAGGCGGCGCAGGCGATCGGCATGGGACGCTTGCGTGCGCTGCGCCGGATCGTGCTGCCGCAGGCGATGCGAGTGGTGATCCCGCCGCTCGGCAATGAGTTCATCGGCATGGTGAAGGCGACCTCGCTCGCCAGCGTCATCCAGTATCCGGAGTTGCTGCACAACGCCGAAAACATCTACTACGCCAATTCGCGCGTGATCGAACTCCTGATCGTGGCCGGGCTCTGGTACCTGCTCGTCGTCTCGGTCCTGACGCCGCTCCAGATGCTGCTCGAGCGCCGTTTTGCGCGCGGCACGTTGCGGCTCGCGCGATGACAAAACCCCTCGTCGCGATCCGCTCCGTCAGCAAGAGTTTTGGCGAGTTTCAGGCTCTCAAAAATGTCTCGCTCGACATCCGGCCCGGCGAGGTGATGTGTCTGATCGGCGCCTCCGGCTCGGGCAAGACCACGCTGCTCCGCTGCATCAACCAGCTCGCCGCGATCGACAGTGGCGGCATCTGGCTCGACGGCGAGCTCTTGGGCGTGCGGGAGCAGGGCGGCCGGCTGCATCGGCTCAGCGAACGCGAGATCGGGCGGCAGCGGCTGAAGACCGGCATGGTGTTCCAGCGCTTCAACCTGTTTCCACACAAGACCGCGCTCGAAAACATCACCGAAGGTCCGCTCCAGGTCCAGAGCCGAAAATCCGACGAGGTGCGTGCGGAGGCGATCGAGCTGCTGCGGCGCGTCGGATTGTCGGCCAAAGCGGACTCGTATCCCGCCCAGCTCTCCGGCGGCCAGCAGCAGCGCGTCGCGATTGCCCGCGCGCTTGCCATGAAGCCGATGCTGATGCTGTTCGACGAGCCGACCAGCGCGCTCGATCCCGAGCTCGTCGGCGAGGTCTTGGCGGTCATGAAGGAGCTGGCGCGAAGCGGCATGACCATGATGGTCGTGACGCACGAACTCGGCTTCGCACGCGAGGTCGCCGACCGCGTCGTCTACATGGACCAGGGCGCGATCATCGAGCAGGGGCGCGCATCCGATGTCTTGGGCGCGCCGCGCGAGGAGCGCACCAGGGCATTTCTTTCGGCAGTGATCTGAAATGGGGACGTGTTGATGAAGAGACTTTTGGTAGCTGTGGCGCTGTTCGGTGCCATGAGTGTCTCGGCGATGGCCATCGAGCTGCCGGCGGAGATCGCCAAGCGCGGCAGCATCAAGGTGGCGGTGGTGCCGAACTATCCGCCGATGGAGTTCCGCGATCCCGCCACCAACGCGCTGTCGGGCTTCGATATCGACCTCGGCGAGGCGCTCGGGCGCAAGCTTGGCGTCAAGATCGAATGGACCGAGACCAGCTTTGCCGAGTTCATGCCGTCGATTTCGACGGGCCGGGTGGATGCCATTCTGTCCGGCTTTACGGACTATGCCAGCCGGCACGAGATAGCATCCTTCGTCGATTATTTGCGCAGCGGTCCAAAGTTCTTCGTGCAGCAGTCCCGCGCGTCCGAGTTCAAGGACATGGCGGCGCTATGCGGCAAGAAGGTCGGCGCCAGCCGCCGGACCATGTTTCCGGCTGAGATCGACAAGTGGAGCCAGAAGAATTGCGGCAGCAATTCGATCCAGTTCGTCGGCACCGACGGCTCGGCCGATGCGCGTAACCAGCTCAGGCAGGGCCGTATCGACGCTGCCGTGCAGGGCAACGAAACGCTGCCCTATCTGATGGACCTCGAGCCGGGCACCTATGCGCCGGTCGGCGAGCCCTTCGCGACGCAGTTCACGGGCATCGCGCTGCCGGTCAAGGAAAAGGCGTTGCAGCAGGCGGTGGTCGAGGCGCTCGATGCGCTGATCGCTGACGGCATCTATCGTACCCTGCTTGCCAAGTGGAAACTGAACGACAACGGATTAGAGAAGGCAACCATCAATGCTGGACAGTAAGGCACTCAAGAGCATCCCGCTCGTTCCGGCCAACACCGCGGATCCCGCGCCGGAATACCCGTGGCCGAAGCCGTACAAATCGGCGATGTTCCTCTCCTTCGACGTCGACGCCGAGAGCGCGTGGACCAGCAAGGACGCCGTTCACGCCCAGCGGCTCATCACCATGAGCTATGGCGGCTACGAGGCGCGGGTCGGCACGCCAAAACTGCTGGAGCTGCTCGACCAGCTCGATCTCAAGGCGACGTTCTTCGTCACGGGCTGGTCGGTCGACGCGCATCCGGCAATGGCGGAATCCATCCTCAAGGCCGGTCACGAGATCGGCCATCACGGCTATCATCACTTGCTGCCTGATCCCGGCGATCCCTGGATCGAGGAGGAGCTGGAACGCGGCTTCGAGGCGCTGAAGCGCCGGCTCGGTGTCAGGCCGACCGGCTATCGCGCGCCTTACGGCGAGTTCACCGAGGAGCTGCGCGTCGCGCTGGTGCGTCATGGCATCGTCTACACGTCCTCCTTCCGTGATGACGTTCGGCCCTATCGCCATCGCCTTGCCGACGGCAAGCCCGGCACGATCGAGCTGCCGGTCACGGCGAGCTATGACGACTGGATGCACGGGCTCTCCGCGCGCTTCAGCCCGCGCTCGATCTTCCCCAAGGAACATGTGCTCTCGATCTGGAAGGACGAGCTCGACGAAACCAGAGACTGGGGCGCGATGGTGACGACGGTGCTGCATCCGCAATGCAGCGGCCGTCCGATGCGGCTGCGCCTGCTGCGCGAGTTCCTGACTTACGCAAAGTCGTGCCCGGATGTCTGGATCACGACCGGTGAGAAGATCGCGGCCAACTTCCTGCGCCACGAGGCCGGAAAAAGCTGAGCCACGCCATGACCCGCATCCTTGTCATCAACCCCAACTCCTCCGCGTCGGTGACGGCGGCGATCGACGACGCGGTCGCGCCGCTGCGCATCGCCGGTGGGCCCGACATCGAGGTGGTTGGCCTTGCCGAGGGGCCACCGGGCATCAGCTCGCAGCGCGATGCCGACAGCGTCGTGATGCCGCTGGTCAACCGCGTGTCGCGCGACAATGCGGATGCGTTCGTGCTCGCCTGCTTCAGCGATCCCGGCCTGCATGCGGTGCGTGAAGCCGCCGGCGGTCGCCCGGTGATGGGCATCGCCGAGTGCGGCATCTTTCGCGCGCTGATGCTGGGCGAACGTTTCGGAATCATCGCGCTGTCGCCATCGAGCATTCGCTGCCAGCAGCGGATGGTGCGGGTGATGGGCGTCGATAGCCGTTATGCCGGAAGCTGGTCGGTCGGCGCGAGCGCGGCGGAGACGGCAGGCGCGGACATCCGGGGACGGTTGATCGAAGCCGGCCGCGCGCTGGTCACCCAATGCCGCGCCGATGTCGTGGTGATGGGCTGCGCCGGCATGGCCTCGCATCGCGCAGCGATTGCGGAGGCCATCGGCGTTCTCGTGGTCGAGCCGACGCAACAGGCGGTCGCGGCCGCGATCGGTGCCGTCTTGCTCAACGGATGAGACGCGAGTGATGAGGTCTGGCTTTTCTGACACCGTTCTGGCCGCGCACTGGCTGCAACCTCTCCCGCTTGCGGGAGAGGTCGCGCCGAAGGCGCGGGTGAGGGCTCTCTGCTCTTGGGGGTCCTCGCCTGCGGAGGCACCCTCTCCCCAGCCCTCCCCCGCAAGCGGGGGAGGGGGCGCACCGACGCTGCGGCTGGACATCGCGTCACACAGGAGCCATCCGTAATGCCTATCTCTCGCCGCTCGCTCCTTAGGGCCGCAGCCGCTGTACCGGCGCTGTCATTCCCCGGCATCGCCCGCGCCGAATCCCAGACCACGCTGCGCTTCATTCCGGTGATCGACCTCGCTTTCGTCGATCCCATCTATTCCACGGCACAAGTGTCGCGAAACCACGGCTTCATGGTCTACGACACGCTCTATGGCATGAGCTCCTCCCTGCAAGTCTCGCCGCAGATGCTGTCGGGCCACGCCATCTCCGGTGACCAGCTCCAGTGGGATCTGACGTTGCGCGACGGCCTGTTCTGGCACGACGGTGAGCGCGTGCTCGCCCGCGACTGCGTCGCGAGTATCCGCCGCTGGGCCGCGCGCGACGGCTTTGGCGGTGAGCTGATGGAGGCGACCGACGAGTTGTCGGCCGCTGACGACCGCACCATCCGCTTCCGCCTCAAGCGTCCATTCCCGCTGCTGCCGCAGGCGCTCGGCAAGGCCGCGATCAACGCGTGCTTCATGATGCCGGAGCGGCTCGCGAGTCAGGACCCGTTCAAGCCGCTGACCGAAGTGATCGGCAGCGGCCCGTTCCGCTATCTCGCCGACGAGCGCGTGCAGGGTGCGCGCAACGCCTATGCCAGGTTCGAGCGCTATCAGCCGCGCACGGATGGCAAGCCGGATTGGACCGCGGGCCCGAAGATCGTGCATTACGATCGGGTGGTCTGGACCACCACGCCCGATGCCGGCACCGGCGTCGCCGCGCTTCAGACCGGCGAGCAGGATTGGCAGGAGACCACGCCGCACGATCTGTTGCCGATCATCAAGGCCGCCGGTGATATCGAGACGCGCATCCTCGATCCCCGCGGCTATGCCTGCATGCTGCGCCTCAACCATCTTCAGCCGCCGTTCGACAACCCTGCCGTTCGCCGCGCGCTCCTGGGGGCGATCGATCAATCCGCCTTCATGACCGCGGTGGCCGGTACCGACCCGAACTTTCAGGTCTCCCCGATCGGCTATTTCGCGCCGAATACGCCGATGGCGAGCGAGGTTGGCCTCGACGTGTTCCGCGGCCCGCGTGACTACGCCAAGGTGAAGGCCGACCTCAAGGCCGCGGGGTATAATGGCGAGAAGATCGTGGTGCTCGTCCCCACCAACTCACTGGCGCAGAAGCCGCTCGGCGAGATCGCCGTCGATTCCTTGCGCAAGGCCGGCATGAACGTGGAATATGCCGGACTTGATTTCGCCGTGGTGTTGCAGCGCCAGCTCAAGAAGGACCCGATCGGGCAGGGCGGCTGGAGCGCCGCGGTCGGCAACTGGCAGGGCATCGACTGGCTCAATCCGGCCGGCAACACCAACATCCGTGGCGAGGGCAAGGTCGCCGGCTGGTATGCGAGCGAGAAGATGGCCGGCCTGCGCAGCCAATGGCTCGCGGCCTCGGAGCTCGCCGAGCAACAGCGCACCTGCCGCGAGATCCAGGCGGTGGCTTTCCAGGAAATCCCCTATATTCCGATCGGCCTGTACAAGCAGCCGACTGCCTATCGCAAAGCTATCACCGGCATTCTCGACGGCACCGCCGTGTTCTGGAACGTACGCCCCGCATGAGCACCTCAGCAATTTTCGGCAGCTATGTGCTGTCACGCAAGGACGGCGCGCAGGACGTGTTGCGCGACCACTGGGTCCTGATCGAAGGCAAGACCATCGCCGCGGTCACGCGCGACAAGCCGCAGGCTGACGAGGTGCATGACCGCCCCGGCCGCTTCGTGCTGCCGGGCCTGTTGAACTTGCACAATCACTGCTTCTCGGAAGCGGTGGCGCGCAGCCACACCGAGGACGGCAATGGCCGCAAGAACAACCAGAGCATCGTCTACACGGTGCTGCTGCCGCTGACCAAGCGCGGCGCCGATATCTTGTCGGCGGAAGAGCGTATGGCGGTGGCGCGGCTCGGTATTCTTCAACTCCTGAAGGGCGGCGCCACCACGGCGATGGAGCCGTTCCGCAATTCGATCCCGGAGATGTTCGACGCCGCCGAGGAGATGGGAATTCGCTTCTACGGCGCGCCCTATCTGTTCTCGACGTCGGACGCCAAGGCCGGCCCCGATGGCATCGTGCACTATTCCGGTGATGACGGCACCGCCGACATGGCGACTTGGGATGCGCTCTACCAACGCTGGAACAATCGCGGCGACGGTCGCATCGGCCTTGCGATGAGCCCACACGCCACCGACACCTGCGGCCCCGATCTCTTGAAAGCCTGCGCCACGCGGGCGCGCGAGCTTGGGGTGCCCATCACGACCCATATGGCGCAGAGTCGCGCCGAGGTTGAAACGATCGGCAAACGCTATGGCGGCCGCACGCCGGCGCAATATCTCGACTGGCTGGGCCTGCTGGCGCCCGATCTGATGGCGGCGCACTGCATGTTCAGCACCGACGACGATCTCAAGCTGATGGCCGCGCGCGGCATGACGGTTCTCAACTGCCCGCGCGTGTTCGCGCGCGCCGGCGTTACCGCCGCGTTCAGCCGGTTTGCGGAACACGGCGTTCGCACCGTGGTCGGAACCGATGGCTACAACATGGACCTGCTCGGCGAACTCAATGCCGCGTCGTTGATCTCCAAGATCACCTCAGCGCGGGCCGATGTCGCGAACTCACCCGAATTGATCGAGGCGAACACGGCAATTGCCGCCGATGTCATCAAGCGGCCTGACCTCGGCCGCATCGAGCCCGGCGCGACCGCCGACCTCACGATCGTCGATCTCACCCATCCGCATCTTCAACCGCTGTTTGACCCGCGCCGTGCGCTGATCGCGCTCGCCAATCGCGCCAATATCGATCAGGTCATGGTGGACGGTCGCATGCTGGTCGATGCTGGCCGTTATCTCGGCGCTGACGAGGCGGCGATCACAGCTGCCGGCACCGCTGCGATCGGCAAGATCTGGGACCTGCCGGAGGCTCAGGCCGCGTTCACCGGCTGAGCGTTCTCCTGGGAGCCACGAAGAAGGTGCGCTCCCTCTCCCGCTTGCGGGAGAGGGCAGGGGAGAGGGCTCTCTCCATACTGGGACACTCCCGATCAGGAGAGAGCCCCCACCCGGCGCTTCGCGCCGACCTCCCCCACAAGCGGGAGAGGTTGCAGCGAGCCCGTGGCGAAATCGCTTCAACCCAAACGCGTTCTAATCCTCGAATTCGGCGAGCGCCTTGCGCATAGTCTCGACCAGATCCAGCGCCACCGGCGAGGGGCTGCGCTGCGCCGGAAAGACCGCCGAGAATTCGAAGTCGATGCGAGGCAGGAAGCGGCGCACGACGACGCCGCGGGTGGAAAATTCCTGCGCGGTGAAGGGATCGCAGATGGCGACGCCAAGCCCCGACGACACCATGCCGCACATGATCTCCGACAGCGTGGTCTCGACCCTGAGCACGCGGCGGACATCGTGGCGATGGAAGACCTGGTCGACGAGATGCCGGCTCGACGAGCCCGCCGACAACGAGATGAAAGTCTCGCCCTCGAAATCGCGGGGCTCCAGCACTTCCTTTTCTGCGAGGCGGTGACCGGTCGGCAGCACCGCGACGCGGGCCGGCGCTGGCAGCTTCTGGCTCGGCAAGCCGGAATGCGCGATCGGCACTTCGGCAAAGCCGACGTCGCATTGGTTGTTCAGCACCCAATCGACCACGATCGGCGAGATCACGCCGAAGAAGGCGAGGTTGAGGTTGGGCCGCTCCTTCAGGAAGTGCCCGGTGAGCCGCGGCAAATAGCCGTTCGACAGCGCCGGCAGCGCTGCGATCCGCAAGGAGCCGGTGCGCCGGCCACGGATTTCTTCTGCTGCCGCGGTGATGCGTTCGAGGCCGACGAAGGAGCGCTCCACCTCCGTGTAGAGCGCCATCGCCGCGGCGGTCGGCACGAGGCCGGTGCCGCGCCGCTCGAACAGCTCCATCTTCAACAGCGCCTGGAGGTCGCGCAGCAACCGGCTGACCGCCGGCTGCGTCACTTTCATCAGCGCCGCCGCCTCCGTCACGCTGCCGGTCAGCATCGTCGCCCGGAAGGCTTCCACCTGTCGCGAATTGATCCGCGCCATCCCGAATTCCATTCATAACATTTAGGCATGCAGAGGGTGCCATTATTCATTGGACGACGGAAGCCCGGGTTTGCGATCTTTTTCATCAGGACTGGAGACAGCCCGCTTTTTCGGCAGATTGGAGGGTTCGAGCCTCCGAATCGCGCCAAAATCCGCAGCGCAGGGGCCGGAGCCCTGGTCGGAGAGGGATCTGCGCGGAAGGAAATGCGGAAGACTTCGGCCAACGAGACTCGTCGGCACGTCACCTCATCCCGGTATGGAGATCGGACCACATGAAGACTTTTCGCCTTCTGACAGCGGTCAGCATCGCGGCCCTCATCGCCGCCCCGTCGGTCGCCACGGCCCAGCAAAAGACGCTCTATGTCGCCGGCTATGGCGGCTCGTTCGAAAAGACCATCCGCGACGAGGTGATCCCGGCTTTCGAGAAGGAGAACGGCGTCAAGGTCGAGTACGTCGCCGGCAATTCCACCGACACGCTGGCCAAGCTTCAGGCGCAGAAGGGCAACCAGCAGATCGACGTCGCCATCGTCGACGACGGCCCGATGTACCAGGCGATCCAGCTCGGCTTCTGCGGCAAGCTCGAGGGACTGCCGGCCGATCTCTACGACACGGCGCGCTTCAAGGACGATCGCGCGGTCGCGATCGGCATCGTCGCCACCGGCCTGATGTACAACACCAAGGTGTTTGCCGAAAAAGGTTGGTCGCCACCGATCTCCTGGAACGATCTGAAGGACACGAAATACGCCAAGCAGCTCGTGATCCCGCCGATCAACAACACCTATGGCCTCGAAGCGCTGGTGATGTTGTCGAAGATGAATGGCGGCGGCGAGTCCAATGTCGATTCCGGCTTCAAGATCTTCAAGGAGCAGATCAATCCGAACGTGCTGGCCTATGAGCCGTCGCCGGGCAAGATGACGGAGCTGTTCCAGTCCGGCCAGGCCGTGATCGCGGTGTGGGGCACGGGTCGCGTGCAGAGCTTTGCCAATACCGGCTTCCCCGTCGACTTCGTCTATCCGAAGGAAGGCGCCGCGACGCTGCTGACCACCGCCTGTCCGATCACCAAGCCGAACGCCTCGCCGCTTGCGTCCAGCTTCGTCAAGATGCTGCTCGAACCCAAGATCCAGCTCGTGATGCTGAAGGACTACGGCTATGGCCCGGTGCTGAAATCGCTGGTGATCCCGCCCGAGCTCGGCAAGATGGCGCCGATCGGCGAGCGCGCGGCAAAGCTCTATAATCCGGACTGGACCGTCATCAATGAGAAGCGCGAGGAATGGACCAAGCGCTGGAATCGCGAGGTCGAGCGCTGATCGGTCATACCGGAGACAGTGCGATGGCCTATCTCGAGCTCGAAGGGGTCGCCAAGCAATTCGGAGCGCAGACTGTCGTCGACGACTTCAGTCTCGCCGTCGGGAAGGGGGAGTTCGTCTCCTTTCTCGGCCCCTCCGGCTGCGGCAAGACCACGACCCTGCAGATGATCGCGGGCTTCCTCGATCCCAGCCGCGGCGCGATCCGGCTGGAAGGCAAGGATCTGACCGCGATCCATCCGGCCAAACGCGGGCTCGGGATCGTGTTCCAGAGCTACGCGCTGTTTCCGCACATGACCGCGGCCGAGAATGTCGCCTTCGGCCTCGAGATGCGCAATGTGCCGCGCGGCGAACGGACCGAGCGCGTTCGCGCCGCGCTCGCGATGGTCGGGCTTGCCGGCTACGAGGATCGCCATCCGCGCCGCATGTCCGGCGGCCAGCAGCAGCGCGTGGCGCTGGCGCGCGCGCTGGTGATCAAGCCGAGCGTGCTGCTGCTCGACGAGCCGCTGTCCAATCTCGACGCCAAGCTGCGCGAGGAGATGCAGATCGAGCTGCGCCAGATCCAGCGTACCATCGGCACCACCACGATCCTCGTCACCCACGACCAGAACGAGGCGATGTCGCTGTCCGACCGCATCGTGGTGATGAGCCAGGGCAAGATCGAGCAGATCGGCACGCCGCAGGAGACCTATGAGAAGCCGGCCTCGGCCTTCGTCTCGCAGTTTTTGGGCAAGACCAACGACTTTGCCGCGACGATAGATCGGGCGAGTGCGCCTGCGCGATTGATCGCCGGCTCGTGGAGTGCGCCTGCGCCTGCCGGGCGCAATGGTCCCGTCACCATCAGCATTCGCCCCGAGCGGATCGACTTTGGCGACGCAGGCCTCAGTGCAAAGATCGTCACGCGCATCTTCCAGGGCAATCACTGGCTGTTCCAGTGCGAGAGCGAATGTGGCCCGGCGACCGTGATCCGCCAGAATGACGGCCGGTCGCAGCCGGCCGAAGGCGAGGCAGTTCACCTCACCTGGCGGCCGGAGGACATGGGCGTGAGGGGCGTCGCATGAGCGCTTCCGCCGAGGAACGAAACGCACGCACGCCCTGGGCCCTGACCGCGCCGGCTTTGATGCTGTTCGTCGGCGTGCTCCTGATTCCGCTCGCAATGACCGTGATGCTGTCGTTCCACGATTGGGGCCAGTACAAGGGCATCGAGCCCGTCTTCATCCTCAAGAACTGGCACGAGATCGCAACCGATCCCTATTACGCCGAGATGTTCGGGCGGACGTTTCGCATCGCGATCCTGACCACGCTGCTCACCGCGCTGCTCGGTGCACCCGAAGCCTACATCCTCAATCGCATGGGCGGACGCTGGAAGAGCGTTTTCCTGCTGGTCATCCTGGGGCCGCTGCTGATTTCCGTGGTGGCGCGGACGCTCGGCTGGGCGCTGCTGTTCGGCGGTAACAACGGGCTGGTCAACAAGCTGTTGATGTCGGCCGGGCTGATCCGCGCGCCCATCCCCTTCATGTTCACCGAAACCGGGATGGTGGTCGCGCTTGCGCACGTGATGATGCCGTTCATGGTGCTGTCGGTGTGGGCGGCTCTGCAGCGTCTCGACCCGCAGATCGAGAATGCCGCGTTGTCGCTCGGCGCCGGCCCTGTGACCATAATCCGCCGCATCATCATGCCGCAGATCATGCCGGGCGTACTGTCAGGGGCGATCATCGTGTTCTCGCTCTCGGCCAGTGCGTTTGCGACGCCCGCCATCATTGGCGGCCGCCGGCTCAAGGTCGCGGCGACGCTCGCCTATGACGAGTTCCTCAACACGCTGAACTGGCCGCTGGGTGCGGCGGTCGCCACGCTGCTGCTGGCCGCGCTGGTCTTAATCGTCGTCGGCAGCAACGCACTGATCGAGCGTCGTTACGCGGAGGTGTTCCGATGAGCCGGAACGGCCCGCTTGCGCTGATCTTCCACACCGTCTTCGTCATCGTCATGGTGGCACCGATCCTCGTCGTCTGCCTCGTCGCGTTCACGCCAGAAGGCTTCCTGTCGCTGCCGACCAACGGCTTTTCGTTGCGCTGGTTCAGGGCGATCGCCAACTATCCCGAATTCGTCCATGCTTTCTGGGTCAGCCTTGGCCTTGGCGCATTATCGTCGTTCGTCGCGCTATTATTCGCGGTACCGGCGGCGCTCGCGATCGCGCGCTATCGGTTCCGCGGTCGAGATGCGCTCGCGGCCCTCTTTCTCTCGCCGCTGATGATCCCGCATGTCGTGCTCGGCATCGCCTTCCTGCGCTTCTTCACGTCGGCGGGCCTCGGCGGCAGCTTTGCCGCGCTGATCATCGCGCATGTCATCATCGTGTTTCCGTTCGCGCTGCGGCTGACGCTTGCGGCGGCGACCGGCATGGATTTGTCGGTCGAGATGGCGGCGGTCTCGCTCGGCGCCGGCGGCTGGACGCTGTTCCGCCGCGTGACGCTGCCGTTGATCCTGCCCGGCGTCATCAGCGGCTGGGCGCTCGCCTTCATCCAGTCCTTCGACGATCTCACCATGACCGTCTTCCTTGCGGCACCCGGCACCGAAACACTGCCGGTCCGAATGTTTCTGTACATCCAGGACAACATCGATCCGCTGGTGACGTCGGTCTCGGCCTGCGTGATCGCGATCACCATGACCGCCCTCATTCTGCTCGACCGCTTCTACGGGCTCGACCGCGTGCTCGCCGGCAAGGGCGATACAGGGCGATAGGAGAATCCATGCGAATAGATTACGACGTCGCCGTCGTCGGCGGCGGATTGCTCGGCTCCGCGATTGCGTGGGGCCTGGGAAGGCTCGGCAAGAAGGTGGCCGTGCTCGACGAAGGCGACATCACAAAGCGTGCTTCGCGCGCGAATTTTGCGCTGGTCTGGGTACAGAGCAAAGGGCTTGGCATGCCGGCCTATACCGTTTGGACGGTGCAGGCGTCGCAGGCGTGGAGCCGGCTCGCGTCCGAGCTGAAGCAGCAGACCGGCCTGGATGTCTCTCTTCAGCAGAATGGCGGATTTCATCTCACGCTCGGCGAGGACGAATTCGGCCAGCGCGCTGAGCTGGTCAAGCGCATGCACAACCAGACGGGCGCCGCCGACTACAAGATGGAGATGCTCTCCGCCTCCGAAGTGAAGAAGTCACTGCCGCTGATCGGCCCCGAAGTTTCCGGCGGAAGCTATTGCCCGCTTGACGGTCACGTCAATTCGCTGCGGACCTTTCGTGCGTTCCACACCGGCTTTAGGGCATTCGGCATCGACTATTTTCCGGAGCGTCCGGTCTCGGCGATCAGCAAGAGTGGCGACGAATTCCGCCTGACGACGCCGCAGGGCGAACTCCGTGCCGCCAAGATCGTGCTCGCCGCCGGCAATGCCAACCAGACGCTGGCGCCGATGGTCGGTCTCTACGCCCCGATGGGCCCGACCCGTGGCCAGATCGTAGTGACCGAACGCACCATGCCGTTCCTGCCGCATCCGCTGACCACGATCCGTCAGACCGACGAAGGCACGGTGATGATCGGCGACAGCAAGGAAGACGAGCTCGACGATCGCACGCTGAAGCACTCGATCAGCGCCGTGATGACCGATCGTGCCCAGCGCATGTTCCCGCATCTCGCGCGGCTTAACGTGGTCAGGAGCTGGGCCGGCATCCGCGTCATGCCGCAGGACGGCTTTCCGATCTACGACCAGTCGGAGACTCATCCCGGCGCCTTCGTCGCCTGCTGCCATTCCGGCGTGACGCTCGCCTCCAACCACGCCTTCGAAATCGCGCGCATGGTCGCGCAGGGCGCGCTCGAGCCGGAGCTGGTCGGCGCGTTCTCGGCCAGCCGGTTTGGCGGCGCGGGCGCTGCGAACAACAGCGGCTACTAGGGACATTGAAGGAACCAAGATGTTCAAACGATCCGAACAGGACAAGCGACCGCCAGTGCAGATCTTCGTCGACGGCGTTGCCGTCGCGGCGCGGCAGGGCGATACCGTCTCCGCGGCGTTGCTGGCCTCGAACTGCGATGCGCGCCGTTGGACCGCGGTGAGCGGCGCGCCGCGTCTGCCCTATTGCATGATGGGCGTGTGCTTCGACTGCCTCGTCACCATCGACGGCGTCGGCAACCGCCAGGGCTGCCTTGTGCCCGTCGCCGAGGGCATGCAGGTCGAGATCCAGAAGGGCAAGCGGGAGATCGGAAAATGACTGTGGCTCCCAAGCGCGAAGACTACGATGTGGTGGTGGTCGGCGCCGGGCCTGCCGGCCTCGCCGCCGCCGCGACATCCGCCGAAGCCGGCCTGTCGACGTTGCTGCTCGACGAGAATATCGGCCCCGGCGGCCAGGTGTTTCGTGCCATCGCCTCGACGCCCGTGACCGACCGCAAACAGCTCGGTGAGGACTATTGGGTCGGTTCCGATCTCGTGCAGGCGCTGCGCGCAGGCAGCGCGGAGGTCATTCACCGCGCCACGGTCTGGAGCCTCGACCGCAATCTCGACATCGCCGTCTCGATCGGCGGTGCGTCCGCCTTCGTCAAGGCCAGGCGCGTGATCCTCGCGACCGGCGCGCTGGAACGGCCTTTCCCGATTTCCGGCTGGACGCTGCCGGGCGTGATGACCGCGGGCGCCGCGCAGACCATGTTGAAATCGTCGGCCCTGGTGCCCGACGGCCGCACGGTGATCGCGGGGCAGGGACCGCTGCTCTGGTTGCTCGCCGCGCAGATTTTGCGTCTCGGCGGCCGCATCGATCGTATTCTCGACACCACCGAGCGCGGCAATTATTTTGCGGCTCTCCCCCACGCCTTCGCCTTCCTGACCTCGCCCTATTTCGCCAAGGGCCTGTCAATGATGCGCGAGGTGAAGGCGAAGGTGCAGGTCGTCTCCGGTGTCACCGGGCTTTCGGCATCTGGCGACGGCCAGCTCGCGAGCGTGAGCTATGTCGCCGGCGGCAAGCGAGAGACCGTCCTTGCGGATCTCTTGCTGCTGCACCAGGGCGTCGTGCCCAACGTCAATCTGGCGATGTCGGCCGGAATCGAGCATCGCTGGGATGATCTGCAATTGTGCTGGTCTCCGGTGCTCGATGCCAGCGGAAATTCGTCGGTCGCCGGCATTGCGATTGCCGGCGACGGCGCCGGCATCGGCGGCGCGAACGCAGCCGTGGTGCGCGGCCACATCGCGGCGCGCGCGGCGGTGGAAGCATTGGCGCCCGCGGCCGCTGCGAAGCTTCCAGCAATGGCGAGCCTCCGCGCCGATCTCGCCAAGGCCGAGCGTGGCCGCGTCTTCCTCGACACGCTGTTCCGTCCGGCGCCGCAGTTTCGCATTCCCGCTGGCGACACCATCGTCTGTCGCTGCGAGGAGGTCACCGCAAAGGATATTCTCGACGCCGTCGCGATCGGCGCGACCGGGCCGAACCAGCTCAAGGCTTATCGCCGCACCGGCATGGGGCCGTGCCAGGGCCGGCTCTGCGGCCTCACCGTCACCGAGCTGATGGCGCAGGCGCGGGGCAAGAGCCCGCAAGAGATCGGCTATTACCGGCTGCGCGCGCCAGTCAAGCCGATCACGCTCGCCGAGCTTGCCGCGGTTCCGAAGAGCGAAGACGACATCAAGGCGGTGGTGCGCGGATGACGAAAAACGTGGATGCGATCGTCGTCGGCGGCGGCATCCACGGGTGCTCGACTGCGCTGCATCTGTGTCTCGCCGGCCTGAAGCCCGTGCTGATCGAGAAGGACTATGCCGGCCGGCACGCCTCCGGCGTCAACGCAGGCGGCGTGCGCCAGCTTGCGCGGCACATCCCCGAAATCCCGCTTTCGATCCGCTCGATGGGAATCTGGGAGAAGATCACCGATCTCCTCGACGACGATTGTAGCTTTGAGAGCTATGGCCAGGTCCTCGTCGCCGAGAACGAGGAGGAACTCGCGGTGTGTCGCGCACGTGTGGCCGAGCTCAACGCGCTCGGCTTCACCCACGAGGAGCTGATCGATGCGGCCGAGCTGCGACGCCTCGTGCCCGCAGTCGCCGAGAGCTGTCCCGGCGGTGTGGTCTCGCGCCGCGACGGCGCCGCCAATCCCGCGCAGGCGACGACGGCGTTCCGTCGCAAGGCGGAGCAGCTCGGTGCGACCGTGCGCGAGGGCATTGCCGCCACGAACATCCGGCACACCGATGGCCTCTGGCACGTCGATGTCGGCGCCGAGAGCTTTGCCGCGCCGGTGCTCGTCAATGCCGCCGGCGCCTGGGCCGGGACCATCGCAGCGGCGCTTGGTGAGCCCGTTCCGGTCGAGACCGTGGCGCCGATGCTGATGATCACTTCGCGCGTGCCGCATTTCATCGACCCCGTCGTGATCCTGCGCGGGCGCAAACTGTCCTTCAAGCAATTCAAGAACGGCACGGTGCTGATCGGCGGCGGCCATCTGGCAACGCCCTACCAGGATCGTAACGAGACAGTGCTGGACTGGAAGAGCCTCGCGACCAGCGCCCGCACCGTGTTCGAGTTGTTCCCGGTGATGCGCAGCGCGACGATCGTCCGCGCCTGGGCCGGCATCGAGGCCAAGACGAAGGACGATCTGCCCGTGTTCGGGCCGAGCAGCCGCCACAAGGGCCTCTATCACCAGTTCGGCTTCTCGCTCCACGGTTTCCAACTCGGCCCCGGCGCGGGCGCCGTCATGGCGGAGCTGATTGTCAATGGCGGCACCCAGACCCGCATCGGCGATCTCGGCATCGACCGTTTCCATCCCTCCACGCTCTAGCAACAAGAGGACATCATGAGCATTACCCGCAGCATCCGCACGCCCATCATGCACCGCGCCGTCGAAGCCAACGGCTTCGTCTTCATTGGCGGCACCATCGCCGACGACACCTCGGTGTCGATGGGCGAGCAGACCCGCAACATCCTCGGCAAGATCGCGGGCTATCTGAAGGAAGCGGGCACCGACAAGTCGCGCGTTGTGAGCACCTCGATCTTTGTCACGGATCTTTCCAAGAAGAAGGAGATGGACGCGGTCTGGACCGAGTTCTTCGGCGACAATCTGCCGACCCGTGCCACCGTCGGCGTCGCCGATCTCGGCGGCAGCGCGCTGATCGAGGTCGTGGTCACCGCGCTCAAGGGCTGATCGCGCAAGCCGCGGCGGACGTCGGCGCTCCGCGCGCCGTCGCCCCTGCGAGCCTCGCCTTGATCTCGCGCTTTGATGGGACTAGTTAGAAGCTCCTCAAACAGGATATTCGAGAGCCATGGATTTTACCCCGACCGCAATGCCGACCTGCCTTGCTCACGGGGAATTCCATGCCTGCTTCAATCATCCTGTCGAACCTGTCGCTGTCCACGCCTGACGGCCGTCCTCTTCTCTCCGGCATCGATCTGACGTTCCGCGCCGAGCGGACCGGCCTCGTCGGCCGCAACGGCGTCGGGAAGACGACGCTGCTCGCGTCGATCTCGCGCGAGCACATCGCCCAGTCGGGGCGCATTGCCGTCAACGGTACGGTCGGTCTGCTGCGGCAGGACGTCCAGCCCTTTGCGGGCGCGAAGGTAATCGATCTGTTCGAGGCGCGAGCCGCGTTCGATCTTCTTCGTCGTGCCGAGCGCGGGGATGCCTCGGCTGAGGAGGTCTCGGATGTCGATTGGACCCTCGAAACGCGGCTTGCATCCGCCCTTGCGCGTGTCGGTTTCGACGTCGCTCCGGAGATCGAGCTCGCCGGCCTGTCGGGCGGGCAGATCACGCGGGTTCGTCTCGCCGCGCTGATCTTCGCGGAGCCGGACTTCCTGCTGCTCGACGAGCCCACCAACAATCTCGATCGGGAGGGGCGCGCGGCCGTGATCGATTTCCTTGGTTCCTGGCGCGGTGGGGCGATTGTCGTCAGCCACGATCGGAGCCTGCTCGAAACGATGGATGCGATCGTCGAGCTGACGTCGCTCGGAGCCACGCGATACGGCGGCAATTGGACCAGTTATCGCGGGCAGAAAGCCGTCGCTCTCGCGGCTGTCAGGCACGACCTCGCGCATGCCGAGAGGCGGCTGTCCGCGATCGATGGGAACGCGCAGCGGGCTGCGGAGAGGAAAGCGCGCAAGGACAGCGGGGGTAAGAAGAAGCGCGCCAAGGGCGACATGCCGCGAATCCTGGCCGGCGCGCGCAAGGACCGCAGCGAAGACACCGGCGGCAAGAACGCGCAGATCGCCGAGCGGCGGCGTGCGGATGCGCTTGAGGCCCTCGACACGGCACGCCGGCGCATCGAGATTCTTCAGCCGCTGTCGGTGAAGCTGCCCTCGACTCAGCTGCCGGCCGGCAGGGAGGTAGTCTGGCTCGATTGTGTCAGTGCCGGCTATCGGCCGGACCGGGAAGTCTTGCGCGAGCTATCGCTCGCGATCGTCGGTCCGGAGCGCTTGGCAATTGTCGGGCCCAACGGTTCCGGCAAGACGACGCTGCTGAAACTCATCGCTGGCGAACTACGTCCGCTCTCCGGCACCGTGCGGGTCAGGCCCGACCTTGCGCTGTTCGATCAGAAGGTCAGCCTGCTCGATCCCGCGGTCTCTATCCTGGACAATTTCAGGCGCTTCCATCCGAAGGCGGGTGCAAATGAATGCCATGCCGCGCTGGCCCGGTTCATGTTTCGCGCCGATGCCGCCTTGCAGATCGTAGGACATTTGAGCGGCGGGCAGATGTTTCGCGCCGGCCTCGCCTGCGTGCTGGGCGGAGCGATGCCGCCGTCCTTGCTGATCCTCGACGAGCCGACCAATCATTTGGACATTGAGGCAATCGAAGCCGTCGAAGCGGGCTTGAGGGCCTATGACGGCGCGCTGCTCGTCGTCAGTCATGACGAGGCGTTCTTGCAGGCGATCGGGATCACGCGCAGGGTCGAACTGGCCGGCTAAGTCCGCTGCCCATCGTTGATTAACAAAAACCCGACGCCCTGCCCCCAGCGCGTCGGGTGAAAAAATGACTATCAATCCGTGATCCCAACGCAGCAGTTGTGACTCGCGTTGCGCCAATTTACCACTCCGGGAAACTACCGCGTTGGAACCGGACTCCGCCAAACCTGCGCCCGGCCTAGGAGGCGGCGCTGCCGCCCGGTTCAAGCGCCTCACCCATCTCCAGCGGATGGGCCATGGTCTCGTGCAGCGCATCACGGTCGAGCTCGCCTTCGGAGATGCTGATGACGACGCAGGCGACGCCATTGCCGATCAGATTGGTGAGCGCGCGGCACTCGCTCATGAACTTGTCGATGCCGACCAGGATCGCGATCGACTGGATCGGGATGTCGGGCACGATCGAGAGCGTCGCTGCGAGCGTGATGAAGCCCGCTCCGGTCACGCCCGAGGCGCCCTTCGAGGTGATCATGGCGATGCCGAGAATGCCGAGCTCCTGCCAGATGGTCAGATGGGTATTGGTCGCCTGCGCCAGGAACAGCGTCGCCAGCGTCATGTAGATGTTGGTGCCGTCGAGGTTGAAGCTGTAACCGGTCGGAATGACGAGGCCGACCACCGAACGCGAGGCGCCGAGATGCTCCATCTTCTGGATCATCTGCGGCAGCACCGTCTCCGACGACGAGGTGCCGAGCACGATCAGGAGCTCGTCCTTGATGTAGGCGATGAAGCGCAGGATCGAGAAGCCGGCGAGCCTTGCGATCGCCCCCAGCACGACCAGCACGAACAGCATGCTGGTGAGATAGAACGTACCGATCAGGGCGGCCAGGTTGAGCAGCGAACCGAGGCCGTAGGCGCCGACGGTGAAGGCCATCGCGCCGAACGCCCCGATCGGGGCGACGCGCACGATGATGCGGATGATGCCGAAGAACATCTTTGCGGCCTTGTCGATCGCTTCCGCAATGGGCTCGCCGGCCTTGCCGAGAAAGGCGATGGCGAAGCCCGACAGGATCGAGATCAGCAGCACCTGCAACAGATCGCCGCGTGCGATGGCGCCCAGATAGCTGTCGGGGACGATCGCCATCAGATGGGCGACGATGCCTTCTTCCTTGGCCTTGGTGACGTAGGTCGCCACCGATTTCGGGTCGATCGTGGCGGGATCGATATTGAAGCCATGTCCGGGCTGGAGCACCTCGCCGACCAGCAGGCCGACCGCGAGCGCCACGGTCGAGACGGTCTCGAAATAGATCAGCGACTTCAGCCCAACCCGGCCGACGCGCTTGAGGTCGCCCATCGAGGAGATGCCGTGCACCACCGTGCAGAAGATCACCGGCGCGATCATCATCTTGATCAGCGCGATGAAACCGTCGCCGAGCGGCTTCAGGGCCTTGCCGAGATCGGGATAGAAATAGCCAACGAGCACCCCGAGCGCGATCGCGATCAGCACCTGGATGTAGAGAATCTTGTACCAGGGCTGGTGCCGGCGGTGGATGGCTGGCTGGATCGCGATCTGTGTCATAGAATAGGCCCCGGAACGTATTGATCTTGTTTGATTTGCATCATGTGATGGCCGCTGCAGAAGCGACAATCACATTTTTGTCTGTTCGCACGAAGATCGGTCGCTGCACCGCAACTGGGGGGAACATGCCGATTGCAACGGGCTCCGACGAGCGAGCGCAAGGCTATTTCCCGCATTGGACTCTGAAGTCCTCCGGCGTGATCATGCCCGAGGAGCGGCTGCCGCTTGGCCAGACCGTGGTCTCCGGTCTCCAGCATTGCGTCGCAATGTCGGGCTCGACGATCATCGCGCCGTTGCTGATGGGGTTCGATCCCAATGTTGCGGTGCTGTTTTCCGGCATCGGCACGCTGATCTTCTTCGTCATCGTCGCGGGGCGCGTGCCGAGCTATCTCGGCTCGAGCTTCGCGTTCATCGCGGTCGTGATCGCCGCAACCGGCTACGTTGGGCACGGGCCGAACCCGAACCTGTCGGTTGCGCTTGGCGGCATTGTCGGAGCCGGCGTCCTCTACGGCGTGATCGCGCTGATCGTGATGTGGTCGGGAGTTGGCTGGATCGAGAAGCTGTTGCCGCCGGCCGTCACCGGCGCCGTGGTCGCCGCGATCGGCCTTAATCTCGCGCCGGTGGCGGTGAAGGCCGTGAGCGCCAATGCGTTCGACACGGGAATCGGGCTCGCGACCGTTCTGATCATCGGCGTGGTTGCCGTTGACGCGCCTGGCCTGTGGCGCCGCCTGCCGATCATTCTCGGCGCGATCGGCGGATATCTTTTGTACCTGCTGTTCGCGAACGGCTTTGGCTTCGGCAAGCCGATCGACTTCACGCAAGTTTCGGCCGCGCCGTGGATCGGCCTGCCGAGTTTTACCACGCCGACCTTCCAGACCGATGCGATCGTTCTGATCGCGCCGGTCGCGATCATCCTCGTCGCCGAGAACCTCGGTCACATCAAGGCAGTCGGCGCCATGACGGGCCGGAGCCTCGATGACTATCTCGGCCGCGCCTTGCTCGCCGACAGCCTCGCGACCATCGTGGCGGCCTGCGGCGGCGGCACCGGCGTTACCACCTATGCTGAAAACATCGGCGTCATGGCGGCGACGAAGGTCTATTCGACCTTGCTGTTTGCCTTCGCGGCCCTGGTGTCGATCGTGCTCGGCTTCTCGCCGAAGTTCGGCGCGCTGGTCCTGTCGATCCCGGGCCCTGTCATCGGTGGACTCTCGATCGTGCTGTTCGGATTGATCGCCGCGATGGCCGGCCGGATCTGGGTCGAGAACAAGGTCGACTTCTCAAGTCCGGCAAACCTGATCACCGTCGCAGTCGCGCTGACCGCAGGCGCCGGCGACCTCACAGTCAAATTCGGCGCCTTCACGATCGGCGGGATCGGCACCGCAACCTTTGGCGCCATCATCCTGTACCAAATTTTGACATCGCCATTCGCGCGCCGCGCTGAATGAATCGCAGCGATGCGCTGAGGGATGGAACAAAAGGCCGGTTCCGTCGCTGATCAGGGCATCCCGGAGAGAACCCATGCCACAAACCGATCGCTCGACCTCGTTTCACTCGCGTCTTGTCGGCCAGTACGCGCTGGTGACCGGCGCCTCCCAAGGCATTGGCCGTGCCGTCGCAATCCGGCTCGCGCAGGAAGGTGCGACCGTCGCCATCAACTATGTCGATCACCCTGAAAAGGCCGAGGAGACGCTCGCGCTGGCACGGACGGCATCGAGCGATCGGGGCCACGGCAGGCTCGATCATGCAATCGTCAAGGCCGACGTGAGCAATGAGCAGGAGGTCGCGGCGATGTTCGAGATGGTTTTGGCGCGCTGGAAGCGCCTCGACTGCCTCGTCAACAATGCCGGCTTCCAGCGGGAATCGCCGAGCGAGTCGCTCGACATCGAAACCTATCGCCGCATCATCGACGTCAATCTCAACGGGGCCGTATTCTGCGCCCAGAAGGCGCTCGCGCATTTCGTGGCGCGCGGCGCAGGCGGCAGCATCATCAATTGCTCCAGCGTGCACCAGATCATCCCGAAACCCGGCTATCTCGCTTATTCCATCAGCAAGGGCGGCATGGCCAATCTGACGCGCACGCTGGCGCTGGAATTCGCGAGCCGTGGCATTCGCGTCAATGCGGTAGGTCCCGGCGCGATCGACACCCCGATCAACGCGGCCTGGACCGGCGATCCGGAAAAGCGCAGTGTGGTCACCAGCCACATTCCGCTCGGCCGCGTCGGCACGCCGGAAGAGATCGCCGCCGTGTTCGCCTTCCTCGCCTCCGATGAAGCCAGCTACATCACCGGCCAGACCATCTACGCCTGTGGAGGTCTGACGCTGTTTCCCGAGTTTCGCGACAACTGGGCGAGCTAGCGGGCGTCCTGGCCCATCTGGCAAAACCGAGTGCAGCAGACTACATCTGCGCCATGACAAATCATCCGCTCCGCGATTTCGTCGGCCGGCACGAAAATCTGTTCGTGCTGACCGGCGCCGGCTGCAGCACCAATTCGGGCATTCCCGATTATCGCGACAGTCACGGCAATTGGAAGCGGACCCAGCCCGTGAACTTCCAGGCTTTCATGTCGGAAGAGCATACGCGCCGGCGCTATTGGGCGCGCAGCCTGATCGGCTGGCGGCGGTTCGGCCAGGCGAGGCCGAACGATGCGCATCACGCGCTGGCCCGGCTCGAGGCGAGCGGGCGTTGCGGAATGCTGCTGACCCAGAACGTCGACCGGCTGCATCAATCCGCCGGCCACCGCCAGGTGATCGACCTGCATGGCCGGCTCGATCTGGTCCGCTGCATGGGCTGCGGAGCGAAGACGCCGCGCAATGAATTCCAGGACAAGCTCGGCCGCGCCAATGCCGCATGGCTCACGCTCGATGCCGCGGATGCGCCGGACGGCGACGCCGATCTCGAGCACGCCGACTTTTCGTCGTTCAAGGTGCCGCCTTGCGAAGCCTGCGGCGGCATCCTCAAGCCCGATGTCGTGTTCTTCGGCGAGAACGTCCCGCGCGACGTCGTCGCTACCGCGCAGGATCATCTGGCGCAGGCCGACGCCATGCTCATCGTCGGCTCGTCCCTGATGGTCTATTCCGGTTTCCGCTTCGTGCAGGCTGCCGCGCACCGGCAAATCCCGATCGCTGCGGTCAATCTCGGACGCACCCGCGCCGATGATCTCCTCACGCTGAAGGTCGAGGAGCGCTGCGAAGCGGCGCTTGCATTCCTGCTCTGATGGCGCAGGCTGCGAACGCGCCTTGCCTATTGCATAGGTGCCAAGCAGAATAGCTGGACACAGCATGTTCCTGTCGTCCATGGCATGGAAATTGCTGCGCTTTCGTCCTCAGTCTTGACGATCAGCACGGAGAATTTGGAATGCTTGAGGGAGCCGAGGTGCGGCTTGCCGTCGATATCGGTGGCACGTTCACCGACATCGTGCTGGACGTGGGTCAGGATCGCAAGACGCGCAAATTGCTGACGACGCCGCAGCGGCCCGAACAGGCGGTGCTCGACGGCATGCGGCTCATTCTCGCTGATGCGCGAGCGCATATCAGCGACATCGACGTCTTCATTCACGGCACCACGCTCGCGACCAACGCCATCATCGAGCGTCGCGGCGCCAAGACGGCGCTGATCGCGACGGAGGGCTTTCGTGACGTGCTCGACATCGGCACCGAGAGCCGCTACGACCAGTATGACCTCAGCATCGACAAGCCGAAGCCGCTGGCGCCGCGGTCCCTGCGCTTCACGGTGCCGGAGCGTATCGACGCCCACGGTGGCGTCCGCCTCCCGCTGGACGAAGCGGCGGTGCGCGCGCTCGCGCCGAGATTGCGCGCGCTGAACGTCGAGAGCGTCGCTGTCGCCTTCCTGCACTCCTACGCCAATCCCGAGCACGAACGCCGCACGGCCGCGATCATCAGCGAGGAGATGCCCGGCATTTCCGTGACCGTGTCTTCCGCGGTGTGCCCGGAGATCCGGGAATATGAGCGGACATCGACTGCGGTGGCCAACGCCTATGTGCAGCCGCTTATCGATGGTTATCTCGCCCGCATGTCCGACGCCCTGCAGGTCGAGCAGTACCGCGGCGCGATCTATCTCGTCACCTCCGGCGGCGGTGTCACCTCGATCGAGACGGCGCGGCGTTTTCCGGTGCGTCTCGTCGAATCCGGTCCGGCCGGCGGCGCCATTTTCGCGGCGCAGATCGCGGCGCGTCTCGGCGAGAGCAAGGTGCTGTCCTTCGACATGGGCGGCACCACGGCAAAGATCTGTCTGATCGAAAAATACCAGCCCGAGACCTCGCGCGTGTTCGAGGTCGATCGCGCCGCGCGCTTCCTGAAAGGTTCGGGTCTGCCGGTGCGGATTCCCGTGATCGAGATGGTCGAGATCGGCGCCGGCGGCGGCTCGATCGCCCATGTCGACGCGATGAAGCGCGTCACGGTCGGCCCCGAGAGTGCCTCCTCGGAGCCCGGACCCGCCTGCTACGGCCGCGGCGGCCTGCGCCCCGCCGTGACGGATGCCGACGTTGCGCTCGGCCTGATCGACCCCGACGCTTTTGCGGGTGGAACGATCAAGCTCGACCCTGAGCTATCGAAGCAGGCGCTGCTGCGCGCCGTGGGCGAGCCGCTGGGTCTGTCGGCTGAGACTGCGGCCTATGCCGTGCACGAGGTCGTCTGCGAGAACATGGCGAGTGCGGCCCGCGTGCATGCGGTCGAGCGCGGCGAGATTGTCGGTCAGCATACGCTGATCGCCTTCGGGGGCGCGGCACCGCTGCATGCGGCGCGCGTCGCCGAGAAGATCGGCGTCTCCCGCGTGATCGTCCCTTCCAATGCCGGCGTCGGCTCGGCCGTCGGCTTCCTTGCGGCTCCGATCGCCTATGAACTGGTGCGCAGCCGTCATGTCCGACTCGACGATTTCGACACCGATGGTGTTTCCGACCTGCTCCAGGAGATGGTGACCGAAGCGCGTGCGCTGGTCGAGACGGGTGCGGCCGGTGCGCCGGTGCGCGAGCGCCGCGCCGCCTTCATGCGCTATGTCGGCCAGGGCCATGAGATCTCGATCGAACTGCCGAACCGCCGGTTGGCGACGGCCGACCTGGCCGGCCTGCGCCAGAAGTTCGAGGCGGATTATGCGGCGATGTTCGAGCGGTCGATCCCGGGTGCGGCAATCGAGGTGTTGAGCTGGTCCGTGCTCGCGACGACCGAGGCGCGCAATCCGGCTATTGTCGCGGCCGTTACGCGCAAGCCCGCCGGGAAGGCGACCGGCAGCCGCAAGTTCTTCGATGGCAGGGCCGGGGAGGTGATCGAGATCCCGCTCTACCGCCGCGAGGACATGGCGCCTGGCGCGACGATTGCAGGCCCCGCCGTGATCGCGGAGGACGAGACCTCGACGTTCGTCTCTAACAGTTTTGATGCCCATATCGACGGTGCTGGCAGCATCGTCATGGAACGGAAGGCGGCCTGATCATGAGCAAGGCAAGCGGCGCGAGCCTGATCGACCTTCAGATCATGTGGCACCGGCTGATCGCCGTGGTCGAGGAGCAGGCGCAGGTGCTGCTCCGCACCGCCTTCAGCCCAATCGTGCGCGAATGCGGTGACCTTTCGGCCGGCGTGTTCGACCTCAAGGGCCGGATGCTGGCGCAGGCGGTGACCGGCACGCCCGGCCACGTCAACTCGATGGCGGAATCGGTCAAGCACTTCATCGCCCACTTTCCGATCGAGACGATGAAGGAGGGCGATGCTTACATCACCAACGATCCCTGGATGGGCACCGGCCATCTCAACGATTTCGTCGTCACCACGCCCTGCTTCAAGGACGGCAAGCCGGTGGCGCTGTTTTCCTGCACCAGCCATCTCATGGACATCGGCGGCATCGGCTTCGGGCCCGACGCCACCGACGTGTTCATGGAGGGGCTCTACATCCCCATGCTGAAGCTGATCGACCAGGGCGTCGTCAACGAGACGCTGATGGCGATGATCCGCACCAACACGCGGCTGCCGATCGACACCGAGGGCGACACCTACTCGCTCGCCGGCTGCAACGACGTCGGCTGCGAGCGCCTGGTCGAGATGATGACCGAGTTCGGCATCGACACGCTCGACGCACTCGGCGACTACATTTGCGACCGCTCGCGCGAGGCCGTGCTGGCTGAGATCGCCAAGCTGCCGAAGGGCACCTGGCGCAACACCATGGTGGTCGACGGCTATGATGCGCCGGTCTCGCTTGAGGCGACGCTGACCATCTCGGACGCGGGCATTCACGTCGATTTCGACGGCACCTCGGCCGCGTCCAGGTTCGGCATCAACGTGCCTCTGTCCTACACCATCGCCTACACCGTGTTCGGTCTCGGCTGCGTCGTCGCCTCCCAGATCCCGAACAATGCCGGCTCGCTCTCGCCGCTGACGGTGTCGGCTCCCCCTGGCGCGATCCTCAATGCGCCGAAGCCGGCGCCGGTCGCCTCGCGTCACATCATCGGCCAGATGCTGCCCGACGTCGTGTTCGGCTGCCTGCGCCAGATCATTCCCGAGCGCGTGCCCGCGGAAGGCACCTCGTGCCTGTGGAATCTCAACGTGCGCGGCCAGACCCGCTCGGGTGCCGGCGGCAATTACGGATTCTCGATGGCGGTGACCTCCAATGGCGGCACCGGCGCGCGCTTCGCGAAGGATGGGCTGTCGGCGACTGCCTATCCCAGCGGTGTGCGCGGCACGCCGGTCGAGATCGCCGAGACGCAGACGCCGCTGATCTTCTGGCGCAAGGAGCTGCGTCCGGATTCCGGAGGGGCAGGGCGCACCCGCGGCGGCCTTGGCCAGATCATCGAGGTCGGCAGCGGCGTCGATGCGCCGTTCGACATTCTGGCGGCGTTCGACCGCATCGATCATCCGCCACGCGGCCGCGATGGCGGCAAGAACGGCGAGGCCGGCTATGTCGGCCTGAAGTCCGGCAAGAAGCTGCGTGGAAAAGGCTTTCAGCAGGTGCCACCGGACGATCGGCTGGTGGTGCTCACACCAGGCGGCGCCGGCATCGGCGATCCCAGGGAGCGCGCGCCGACAGCCGTCAACGACGACATCGAAAGCGGCCTCGTGTCGGCCGACAACGCGGTTGCGGTTTATGGGCATACGCGATGACGCTTCAGGCGTCGTGCGCGTAATAAACGGAGGGGCTCAATGATCACGCGACGGACTTTTACCGCGGGCGCAGCGACGCTGCTCGCAGCCGGCCACATCTCGACCCGCGCGCGAGCTGCGACGGTGAGCTGGGACATGTCGACGGTATGGCCCGACGGCAATTTCCACACCCAGAACGCGTTTGCCTTCGCCGACGAGGTGAAGAAGCAGACGGGTGGCTCGGTCGCGATCACCGTGAAGGCCGGCGGACAGCTCGGCTTCAAGGGCCCCGAGCATCTGCGCGCCGTGCGCGACGGCCTGGTGCCGCTTGCCGACGTCCTCAACATCCAGCAGGTCGGCGACGAGCCCTTCATGGGCGTCGAAAGCATTCCCTTTCTCTGCGGCTCCATGGACGAATTGAAGGTGCTGCACAAATATGTGCGGCCCGAATACGAGAAGGTCGCCGCGCGCAACAACCAGAAGATCCTCTACATCGTGCCCTGGCCGACGCAGTATCTGCACCTCAAGGTCAAGGTCGCCGATGTCGACGGCTTGAAGAACATCAAGATCCGCGTGCCCGACAAGAACGCCGTCGACATGCTGGCCGTGGTCGGCATGGCGCCGGTGATGATTCCCTGGGGCGAGACCATCCCGGCGCTGGCGTCGGGCGCAGTCTCCGGCGTATCGACCTCGGCGGTGTCGGGCGTCGACGGAAAATTCTGGGAATTCTTGAAATACATCTACCCGACCAATCACGTCTGGTCGTCGCAGATGCTCACCGTCAACCTCGATTCCTGGAAGGCGCTGAGTGCCGATCAGCAACAGCTCGTCGCGGGCATTGCCGCCAAGATGGAGCCGGGCTTCTGGGCGAACTCGCTCAAGGCCGACGTCGACAGCCTCAACCGGCTCAAGGAAGGCGGCATGGAGGTGGTGCCGGTCTCGGAGGCCATGATCACGGACATTCGCGCCAAAACCGCGCCGCAGCTTGACGCTTTCGTCAAGCGCGTGCCGGCGGCCGACAAGCCGGTGCGGGCCTATCTCGCCGAAATGAAGCGCTGAGGACGGGCCGTGGTCAGCGTTTCGCCCGCAGCTCCGCATAGTCTCAACGCAGCGGCGCCGGCGCCGCTGCGCATCCTGCTCGACGGCATCGACCGTCTTGGACGGCTCGACGGCTGGATCGGTGGCGGCTGCCTCTTGATGCTGACGCTGCTGATGCTGTGCGAGGTCGCAACGCGCTTCCTCTCGAACTTCCTGCCGTTCTTCCCGCCCACGATCTCGATCGCGTGGGAGTATTCCTCCTATCTGATGGCGGCGTCCTTCACCTTCGGCGCCGCCATGACCCTGCGTGTCGGCGGCCATATCCGTGTCGTGCTGCTGCTGAAGAACGTCCCCGCTCCGTTTCAGCGCGCGATCGAAATCCTGTCGGCCGCCGCCGGCTTCGCCTTCATGGCCTTCCTGACATCCTCGATGGCGAAGTTCGCCTTCGGCGCCTATGTGCGCGGCCAGCTTTCGACCTCGAGCGACACTCCGCTGTGGTTTCCGCAGGCCGTCGTCACCTTCGGCATGTTGCTGCTGACGCTCCAGTTCCTGGCCCGCGCGATCCAGGCCGTGCTCGGCCTGCCGCTGGAGGATCACCGCATGAAGGCCTCGCCCGTCGAATGATCGCCCACGCGCCAGCCAGCGGACACCGCATTTCATGACCATCGAAGTCGTTGCTCTCTTTGCGATCCTGTTTGCGCTTCTGGCGTGCGGCGTATGGATCGGCCTGACGCTTGCGCTCACTGCGACTCTGCTGCTGGCGATGTTCCGCTCGATCCCGCTGGACAAGCTGCTGCCGCAATACGCCTGGAACATCTTGACGACGCAGGAGCTGCTGGCGCTGCCGCTGTTCATCCTGATGGGCGAGCTGCTGTTTCGCACCCGTCTGTCACGTTCGCTGTTCCAGGGGCTCGCGCCCTGGGCAGGGCTCCTGCCGGGTCGTCTTCTGCATGTGAACGTGATCGGCTGCACCATCTTCGCGGCGATCTCCGGCTCGTCGGCGGCGACGACTCAGGTGATCGGCCGCATGTCGCTCAACGAACTCACACGCCGCGGCTATTCCCGCGACATCGCGATCGGCTCGCTCGCCGGCGCCGGCACGCTCGGCTTTTTGATCCCGCCGTCCAACATCATGATCATCTATGGCGTGCTCGGCGACGTTTCTATTCTCAAGCTCTTTACCGCCGGCGTGCTGCCCGGCCTCCTGCTGGCGGCCACCTTCATGGGATGGGTGATGCTGCACACGACGTTCAACCGCACGCTGGTGCCGGAGTCCGAGGCAAAGCTCTCGCAGGTGCCGTGGCGCGAACGTTTTGCGGCGCTGAAGGACCTCGCGCCGGCGCTGTTCCTGATCGCCTGCGTGCTCGGCTCGATGTATGGCGGGCTGGCCACCCCGTCGGAGGCCGCCGCGGTCGGCGTGCTCGGCGCGGCACTGGTCGCCTGGGCGCAGGGCTCGATGTCGCAGCAGGTGATCCGCGACGTGCTGATCGGCTCGGTCGTGACCTGCTCGATGATCGCACTGATCGTGCTCGGCGCCTCGATCCTCGGCAACGCCGCGGCCTTCCTCGGAATCCCGCAGGCGGTCGCCGCCTTCGTGAAAGGCTTGGGGCTATCGCCCTTAATGCTGATCGTGGTTCTGATTATCTTCTACCTGATCCTCGGCTGCTTCCTCGACGGCTTCTCGATGATCGTGATGACGCTGCCGATCGTGCTGCCGATCGTGAAGGGCGCGGGCTTCGACGAGATCTGGTTCGGCATCTTCCTCGTGCTCGCCGTCGAGATGGCCCAGATCACGCCGCCGGTTGGTTTCAACCTGTTCGTGATCCAGGGCTTGACCGACGACGGCCTCGGCTACATCGCGCGGGTCACGATGCCGTACCTGCTCATCATGGTCGGCTTCGTTCTGCTGCTGACGCTCTGGCCCGGCATCGTCACGATCCTCCCGAGGGTGCTGTACGGATAGATTGCGCCGCCCCGGCCGCTCAGCCGGGACGGCGCCTCAATCGTCAAAGCTTACGCCGCGGCCTTCTTCCGCGCCTGCTCGGCCTTGTACAGCTCGAACTCTTCCGCGATCGCCTTGGCGATCGACGGCCGTTGACGCAGGCGTTCGTAATAGGCCTTCACATTTGGCCATTTCGCGAGCTCGATCGGCGGCGTCGCCATGGTCCAGTTGATGACCGTGATGAGATAGGCGTCGGCGACGCTGAAATGGTCGAGCAGGAAGTCGCGCCCCTTCAGGTAATTGTCGAGATAGTCCAGCCGCGACAGGTTCTTCTCCAGCGCATACGCTTTCGTTTCCTGCGGCGCCTTGCGGTCGAGCACCGGGATGAACAGGCCCTTGTGCAGTTCGGTGCCGATGAAGCAGAGCCATTGATGCAGCCGCGTGCGATCGATGCCCGCTGCAGCGCCGAGGCCCGATTGCGGGAAGCGGTCGGCGATGTATTGCAGGATCGCGGCGTTTTCGGTCAGCACCACGCCCTCGTCGGTGCGCAGTGTCGGCACGAGGCCGATCGGATTCACGGTTCGGAAGTCAGTGCCGTCGCTCAGCACTGTCTTGGTCGGCGGATCGACTTCGAGATAATTGGCTTCGGCGCCGGCTTCATACAGCGCGACGCGGCTCGCCATCGAACAGGCGAGCGGCGAGAAATAAAGATCCATCTTGAGCCTCCTTGGGCAATTCTTCGATGTGACTTTTGGAGTGTCGCTCAACCCGGCCAGATTGATTTTTGTACTGTCTTGCATATTATGGGGGCGGTCAAGGATTAAATTGCGAAATGGTACAAAAATCGAAGCCGCCAACTGCTGCCACGGAGCCTAAACGCCGCGGCCGTCCGCGCGCTTATGAACCCGACATCGCGCTTGGCAAGGCGCTCGACCTGTTCCGCACGCAGGGTTTCGCGGCGACCTCGCTCGACGATCTCAGCGAAGCCACCGGCATGAATCGCCCGAGCCTCTATGGCGCCTTCGGCGACAAGCGCGAGCTCTACATCAAGAGCTATCAGCGCTACCGCGAGGAAGCGCGCGCATCGATGGTGGAGATCTTTCGCAAGGAGATGCCCGTGCGCCGGCGGCTGGAGCGCATCTTCGCTTCCGCGCTGAACATTTATCTTTCCGGCGAAACCGGCCCGCGCGGCTGCTTCACCGTGGTCACGGCGGCCTCCGAGGCGGTCGGCGATCCCGACATCCGCGCCATGGTGCTGGATGGCCTGTCTGAGCTCGACAAGGCATTTGCGAGTTGCTTCCGCCGCGCCAAGGAGAAAGGCGAGTTGCCCGACAGCGCCGATCCCGCCGTGCTGGCGCAGCTCGCTTCAGCGACCGTGCACTCAATTGCCATCCGCTCCCGCGCGCGTGTGTCGCGGAAGGAGCTCGAGGCAATCGTGAAGGGGGCGATCGACCTGATGCTGGGAGGAAAGAGCTAGGCGGTTGCGTGGCGCGAGCTATCTCCCAAACGTCGTCCTGGCGAAAGCCAGGACCCATAGCCACCGAGTCTGGTTTGGCGAAGATTCGGAGTTCCCGCCGTCGCGCCGCAGCTTCAGGACGACATTGAGTTTGTAGCCCCGCCTACGCCGCGCGAATATGCGCCAGGAAACGATCCACCTCATCGCGCAGCCGCTGCGATTGTTTCGACAGCTCGATCGCCGAGCCCAGGACTTCCTCCGCCGCTGTTCCCGTCGCGGCGATGCCGGCGGTGACGCCCGCGATGTTTTGCGAGACCTCGCCGGTGCGGGCGGCCGCCTGCTGGACGTTCTGCGCGATCTCCTGCGTCGCGGTGCCCTGCTGGCCGACGGCGGCGGCAATCGCGGCGGAGATCTCGTCGACTTCCTGGATCGTTGCGCAGATCGATTGGATGCCGTCCACTGCGCCGGTGGTCTCGCCTTGTACCGCCGTCACCTGGGCGCCGATCTCCTCGGTCGCCTTGGCGGTCTGGGTTGCCAGCGCCTTCACCTCGGAGGCAACCACCGCAAAGCCGCGGCCGGCTTCGCCCGCGCGCGCCGCCTCGATCGTCGCGTTGAGTGCCAGCAGATTGGTTTGCTCGGCGATGCCGCTGATGAAGGAGACGACGTCGCCGATTTTTTGCGCAGCGTCGGCCAGACTCTGCACGCGCTCGTTCGACCGTCGCCCGTCGCTCGCAGCTTTGCCGACTACCGCGGTCGCGTGCGCAAGGCGCCGGCTGATCTCGGCCATCGACGACGACAGCTCTTCCGCGGCGGCAGCAACCGTCTGCACATTCTCCGAGGCGAGCGCCGAGGCCGACGACACCGTGCCGGTTTGCTGCCGCGACCGCTCGACGATATCAGACATCGAGCGCGCGGTGTTCTCCATCTCGACCGCGGCCGAGGAGACCGTGGTGACGACGTCGCGGATGCTGGCTTCGAAATTGTCGGCGAGAGCGGCGAAGGCGCGCCGTTTCTCCGCTTCGGATTGCGTCTTAGTGTCGGCCTGTTCGGTCTGGAGCCGGTTGAAGTTGACGGCGTTGTCGCGGAACACCGCGACAGCCTTGACCATCGCGCCGACCTCGTCATTCGCTTTGCTGACGGGGACAGTGACATCGAGGTGTCCGTCGGCCAGCTCGCGCATCACGGTGGTGATGGAGATGATCGGACGGGAGATGCTGCGGGCGATGAGATAGCCGACGATGGCCGCGAGCACGAGCCCGAGCGCGGCGATGCCGAATGCCAGCAGCCAGGCTCGGTCGGCGGAGGCCACATAGTCGGCATTGTCCATCACCAGTTCGACCGCGCCGAGGGACTTACCGGAAAAATCCCTGATCGGCCCGAGCAGCGCCGCTACCGGCGCGGTGTCGAGCTTGGCCTGTCGTATCGTGAAGTCGCCGCCGGCGGCGCGGCCGTAATCGGCCGCATCGAAGAAGCTCTTACCCTTCAGCGTGCCGCCGAACAGCTTGAAGCCGCCGCCGTCCGCGAGATGGAAGGCGATGTCGACATGGCGGTTGGTCTTGAAGTCGTCCAGGAAGGACTGGCCGAAGGTCAGGCCAAACTCCACCGAGCCGAGATGCTTGCCGGCTTGCGCGATCGGCACCACGCCGCGGATACCGAGCCCGGCCAAGCCGCCCTCGAGGCCGACCACGACCTTGTGCTCCTGGTTGGCCATGATCACGGTCCTGCGGAAGCCCGAGAGGTCGTCGCCAAATTTAGCAGGCTGGTGTACGCGCAGGAACGAGGTCGCGGGCGCCACATGGAACTGGAACTGTTCGATGCCGTACTCCGATTTGGTCGCGGCAAACACCGGCCCGAACAGGCCGATCAAAGCGTTGCGATCCTGTTTGGCCATCGCGTCCTGCGTCGCCGGTATTGCGGCGACGACGGCGCTCATGGCGGCGGCACGCTGGGATTCCTCGGCAATTCGCGACTGGAGCGCGTCGTAATGGCTGCGCAGCTCGCGCTGATCGGCGCGGTCGATGATGCCGGAAATGATCCACATCGCCCCGAGCACGGCGAACAGGGCGGTCGCCGCCGCCGTCACCGCCAGCGCAACCGTGATCCGCATCCTGAGGCCGAGCGTGAAGCGCATGTCCGACTCGTTCGTTGAGCGTTGATTAACAACGCCTATCAACTTCTCGCTAAGAGAGGGTGAACGGGATACCGGCCGACGATCAGTGATTTTACGGGCTCGATGGCACGTGAGGTCTCAATACCCCCGCGTCCGGTCCACCACGTTCTCCAGCACGCCACCGGCCTCGAACCGCGCGATCTGCTCGGCGACATAGGCCGAGATCGCGTCGGCGTCGGTGTCGGCGGCGTTGTGCGGGGTCAGCAGCACCTTGGGATGGGTCCAGAACCGGCTGTCCGCCGGCTGCGGCTCCTGCACGAAGACGTCGAGCGAGGCGGCGCCCAGCGTGCCGTCGTCGAGGCAGGCCAGGATGTCGGCTTCATTCTGAAGGCCGCCGCGGCCGGCGTTGATCAGCACGGGCGCACCGAGCGGGCTTTTGCGGTTGAGCTTGGTGAAGACATCGCGGTTGAGGATGCCGTGTGTATCAGGCGTCAGCGGCAACAGGCTGACGAGGATATCGGTCGTGCGCAGGAATGCATCGATCTGCCCGGCGCCATGGAAGCATTCGACGCCCGCGATGGTGCGCGGGCTGCGGCTCCAGCCGGCGACGCGGAAACCAAGCCGCCGCAGCACATCGGCCGCGTCGGCGCCGAGCGTGCCCAGTCCCATGACACCGACCGTGACGGCGCTCGCCGGCCATTGATAGGTCGGCTCCCAGCGCTTTTCGCGCTGCGACTGGCGCAGATAAAGCTCCTGGCGGTGGTGCATCAGCACGTGCTGCACGACGTATTCGGTCATGCGGCCGGTCAGATCGGGCACGGCGACACGCACGAGCGGCACGTTCGGCAGGCTCTTGTCCGCCATCAGCGCATCGACGCCGGCGCCGAGATTGAAGATCGCCCGCAGATTGGGGAAGGAGCCGAGGTCGCCCGGCACCGGCTTCCACACCGCGGCATAGTGCACCTCGGCCGGATCGAGCCCGGCATCGGGCAGCAGCACGACGCGGCGGCCGCCGCAGACCGCGTCGAACCGGCCCTTCCAGCGCTCCGGCAGCCAGTTTTGCTGCGTGCTGTTGATCAGGACGGCCAGTGTGCCTACGGTCATTCGAGTGCCTCTATAGGTTCCGCTTTTGAGGGCCCTCCTTGGCACGATCTTCCGGATTTTTCTTGCAAATTTTTTCCGCAGCCCTGTCGGGGCGAGGCATATTGGATCGTCTTCAAAACAAGAGGTCAGGGAAGGTACTGCCCATGCTTTATGCGATCCTTTGCTATCACGACGAGGACTTCGTCGGCTCCTGGAGCAAGGACCAGGACGAAGCCGTGATGAAGAAGCTCGCCGTGGTGCAAGAGAAGCTCACGAGCCAAGGCCGGCTCGGTCCGGTGGCGCGGTTGCTGCCGACCACCGCGGCCGCGACGCTGCGTAAAGAGGACCCGCCGCTGGTGCTCGACGGCCCCTATGCGGAGACCAAGGAGCAGTTGCTCGGCTTCTATATCGTCGATTGCAAGAACCTCGACGAGGCGCTCGATGTCGCCCGCGACCTCGGCGCGGCCAATCCCGGCGGCGCCTATGAAGTGCGGCCCGTGGGCGTGTTCAGGCCCGGAGGAAATCTGACGTGAGCGAGGCCGATACCGCCTGGATCGAGACCGCGCTGACCTCGGCGCGCCCCCAGGCGGTCGGCGCGCTGCTGCGCTATTTCCGCGATCTCGACACCGCCGAGGAGGCATTCCAGAACGCCTGCCTGCGCGCGCTGAAGACATGGCCGCAGAACGGGCCGCCGCGGGATCCCGCGGCCTGGCTGATCATGGTCGGCCGCAACGTTGCGATCGACGAGGTGCGCCGCACCCGCAAGCAGCAGCCGCTGCCGGAGGACGACCAGGCGATCTCCGATCTCGACGACGCCGAGGGCGCGCTCGCGGAGCGGCTCGACGGCTCGCACTACCGCGATGACATTCTGCGGCTGATGTTCATCTGCTGCCATCCAGGGCTGCCGGCGACGCAGCAGATCGCGCTGGCGCTCCGTATCGTCTGCGGCCTGACCGTGAAGCAGATCGCGCGCGCCTTCCTGGTGTCGGAAGCGGCGATGGAGCAGCGCATCACGCGTGCCAAGGCCAAGGTCGCGGAGGCCGGGACGCCGTTTGAAACGCCGGGCGCGGTCGAGCGCGCGGAGCGGCTCGCTGTTGTCGCCGCGATGATCTATTTGATCTTCAACGAGGGCTATTCGGCGAGCGGCGACACCGCCGAAATCAGGAAGCCGCTGTGCGAAGAAGCGATCCGGCTGGCGCGGCTGCTGTTGCGGCTGTTCCAGAGCGAGCCGGAGATCATGGGGCTCACGGCGCTCATCTTGTTGCAGCATGCGCGCAGTGCCTCGCGCTTTGCCGCGGATGGTTCGCTGATCCTGCTGGATGACCAGGATCGTTCGCTGTGGAACGGCACCATGATCGCGGAAGGCCTCGCGCTGATCGACAAGGCGATACGCCATCGCCGCAGCGGGCCCTATCAGATCCAGGCCGCGATCGCCGCGCTGCATGCCCGCGCGGCGACGCCCGAGGAGACCGACTGGGCGCAGATCGACCTGCTCTATGGCGCGCTGGAGGTGGTGCAGCCCTCGCCGGTGGTGACGCTCAACCGCGCGGTCGCGGTTTCCAAGGTGCGCGGACCGCAAGCCGCGCTCGACCTGATCGAGCCGCTGGCGCCAAAGCTTGCCAACTACTTCCATTTCTACGGCGTGCGCGGCGCCTTCCTGATGCAGCTTGGCCGCAACGACGAAGCCCGCATCGCCTTCGACCGCGCCATCGCCCTCGCCAACACGTCCGCAGAAGCCGCTCACATCCGCATGCATCTCGATCGCCTGATCCGCGACAGCCAGCCGAACGGCGCAAATGGCGGCGCCAGGCAGGGCGCGAAGGTCGAAGGCGCCAAGGTGAAGTAGGGAGCGCCTGCTTCGGGCGTCGCAAAAATTTTCGCTTCGCCTTGTCGGGCCCGGTCCCCTCCCTTCGTCCTAGGTGCGTATCCAGGGAGCCATTCATGCTGAAAGCCATTGCCATCATCGCCGTCGTGCTCGCTGTCGGACTCGCGGGTGTCCTCGTCTTCGCATTGACGAAACCCGGCACCTTCCGCGTCGAACGTAGCCTCGCCGTGAAGGCGCCCGCCGATGCGATCTATCCGCTGGTCGCCGATTTCCATCGCTGGACCGCCTGGTCACCTTACGAGGGCCGGGACCCCGCGATGAAGCGCAGCTTCGGCGGAACTGCGCCGGGCAAGGGCGCGACCTATGCCTGGGACGGGAACAACAATGTCGGCGCCGGCCATATGGAGATCCTCGAGGCGAGTGCGCCGTCAAAACTCCGGATCAAGCTCGACTTCGAGCGGCCTTTCGAAGGCCACAACACCGCCGAGTTCACCTTTGTGCCGCAAGGCGATGCCACACTGGTCACGTGGGCGATGTCCGGTCCGGCGCCGTTCCTGTCCAAGGTCATGCAGGTGTTCATCAACATGGACAACATGATCGGCAAGGATTTCGAGGCGGGCTTGGCCAGCCTGAAGAAGCTCACCGAGAAGTAGCGCCGTCACCCCGAATGAAAGCAAAACGGAGAGAAACGATGCTCAATCCCTATCTGTTCTATCAGGACACCTGCGAAGCGGCGTTCAACTACTACGCCAAGGTCTTGGGCGGCAAGATCGATGCGATGATGCGCGCCTCGGATGCGCCGCCGGAGGTGCCCGCCACGCCCGGCCGCGAGAAGATCATTATGCATGCGCGGATGTCGCTGCCAGACGGCAGCGTCCTGATGGCCTCCGACGCACCAGGCGAGCATTTTCACAAGCCGCAGGGCTTTTCGATCTCGCTCACGGTCGCGGATCCCGCGGACGGCGAGCGCAAGTTCAATGCGCTCGCCGATGGCGGCAACGTCACCATGCCCTTCAGCAAGACCTTCTGGGCCAAGGGTTTTGGCATGTGCGTCGACAAGTTCGGCATTCCCTGGATGGTGAACTGCCCGGCCGAGGGAATGTGACAGGCGCGATCGCTTGACGCGCCAAGCGGCGATCCCCTCTCCCTGACGATGCGGAGAGGGGCGCGCATGAGACGTTGCGTCATGTGCCGATCGACCGCGTGCCGCTCTCAGCGGATCGATCCGGTCACGTCATTGCTCGGTGGTTGCGAGGAGGGAACGCAGCGCGGACAGATCACGAGCTTTGTCCCGAGCTGCCTGTCATTCTCAGCTTCGATTTCGTCATGGATTGCCCACCACGCCGCGGAGTACGGGCGCAAGGTGCCGAGGACTCTCTCCCGCTCCTGATTCGGATCACTCGCCGCAGGAGCTTGGGTCGCCACGCGACGCTTGATGACGGAGGGACGGTTCGGATCCTGACCGAGGCCGTCCCATGCGATCGGACGGCGTTCCTGAGCAGGCGCGACCACGCATCCCATGAGCGTTGCGCAAAACGTGAGCAAGACAAAGCCGTGTCGCATCATGCCGAACCCTTGGGTGTTGTATGCGACGCGCCAAATACGCTTGCCGAAGCTTGCGTCGCACCGCTCAAATGGAACCTAAGGGAAACGCCTGGCCGACACGGCCGAATATAGATGTTGCTGTCGCACCACATTGCGAGAGCAGTGAGGCCGCTTCGTGAAATCATGCGGACCGCATCGCACAACAACTGGCGCAATATTAGGCTGTGAACTGCGGGACAGAATCGTTATTTATTTCGTCATAAATTCTAAAAACTGGGGCGGGCGGACTTGGAAGGGGAGCGACCGATGGCGGCGGCGCTGCAGATCAACTTTGCACTTTGGGGTATGCTCATCTGCGCGAGCATGGAATTGACCCAGCTGATCCAGAGTTTTTATTAGGCCTCACGAAGCAGGTGACCGGCGCGATTTGGCGGGCGCTTGCGTCCGCTGATCGTCACCGGCAGCGCGGATAGATCGCGGCGAGGTCGCGTCCCTTCAACAGAAGCAACCGCGACGAGAGGCCGCCGCGGCGACTGATCCAGTCGCGCACCGGGCCGGGATAGGCCGCAAGCACCGCATCGGATGCTTCCGGCTCGGCGTAGAAGCGTCCGCGCCGGTCGACCGAGCGCGCCGCATGAAAGCCAAGCACGGCACGCTTGGTGACGCATATCCGCTCGCCCGGCACGATGCTCAGCACCAGCGTGCAGGCGGACAGGCAGGGACCGTCGATCACCACGCGCTCGCCGCTCTCGCGCACCTTCTCGAACAAATCGAGGAACGGCCCGACCTGTCCACCGGGCGACTGGATGATGCGGATTTCGGCCAAGGCAGGCGTGGCGGCGAGCAGCGCGGATACGAGCATCAAGGCGCTGAGGAAGGTGACGCGTCGCATGAAGCCTCCGCGAATTCGAGTCCGTAGGATTGGCCGACGAGAAGAGGTGGGTGACGCTTCGCTAGGCCAACCTACGCCGTGCCTACCCGTTCCGCCGTTCGCCGCGCAGCGTCGGCAGGC
This sequence comes from Bradyrhizobium sp. JR4.3, assembly GCF_040547695.1. Taxonomy (NCBI): domain Bacteria; kingdom Pseudomonadati; phylum Pseudomonadota; class Alphaproteobacteria; order Hyphomicrobiales; family Nitrobacteraceae; genus Bradyrhizobium; species Bradyrhizobium sp. JR4.3. The sequence goes on from NZ_JBEPQF010000005.1 coordinate 282,867, forward strand.
CGATGCCCGCCGCATCGAAGCCGCCATCGACGGCCAAAATTTGTCCGGTGATGTAGCTGGATCGTTCCGAGCACAGGAAGTAGATCGCTTCGGCGAGTTCCTCTTCCAGGCCGTAGCGGTTGAGCGGGATGGCGTCGTGGTAGTCGGCGCGGATCTCGCTGGTGTGCACCTGCTTCGCCATCGCGGTATCGACCGGTCCCGGCGCGACCGCATTGACGCGGATGTTGAGGGACGCGAGCTCGACCGCGAGCTGTTTGGTGAGGTGCGCGAGGCCCGCCTTGCTGGTGCCGTAGGCCGAGCGCAGCGTCGAGGCGCGCACCGCCGAGATCGAGGTGATGTTGACGATGGCGCCGCCATTGCCGTCGCGCATCAGCGGCACCGCCGCCTTGGTGCAGAGAAACGGGCCGGTGAGGTTGACCTCGAGCACGCGCCGCCAATCGGTCTCCGACGTCTCCATCAGCGGCGCGAACACGGCAATGCCGGCATTGTTGACGAGCGCGTCGAGCCGGCCGAACCGCCTTTCGACCGACATCATCGCGGCGGCAACCGCGGCTGCGTCCGAGACGTCGCAGGTCAGCGCCAGCGTGGCCTCGTCCCGGCCGATCTCGGCGACCGCGCGGCCGAGCAGCTCGCCCTCGATGTCGAGCAACGCAACCCGCCAGCCCTCGGTCAAAAACTTCTTCGCGGTCGCAAGCCCGATGCCACGCGCGGCTCCGGTGACGAGGGCAACGCGGTGCGGGGTAGGGGGCATTGGCTGATCGGTCCTTATGAAAGATCGCGCGAGCGCGAGCCTCTTTTACTTCGCTTTCGTTCCGACGAGGAAGGCCTTAACTCGAAGCCACGATGTCGGGACGGTCCTCGATGGATCGTCTTCCAGGGGATCATTGCCAGGGAGACCCGGAATGTCCAACGATCACGAGCGCCTGATTCGAGACCTTTTCGCCGCATATCTCGACAACGACCGGCAACGGGTCGCCGACGCGTTGGCGGACGATTTCCGCTTCACCAGCCCGTTCGACGACGACCTCGACAAGGCGGCCTATTTCGAGCGTTGCTGGAGGGACACCGGCTGGATTGCGCGGCACGACATCGAGCGGATTTTCGTCCAAGGTGACGAGGCCTTCGTCACCTATCTCTGCCTGGCGACAGATGGCAGGAGCTTTCGCAACACCGAGTTCTTCACCTTCGCCGGCGGCAAGGTTCGCCGCATCGAGGTTTATTTCGGCGCTGCCCGGCAGGACGGGCGTTTCCTGCCGCAGGCGCGCTAAATAATTGTCGCCACGCTGTCGGTTCCGTCAGGGTTCGCTCGTCTTGGGTAAGGGCGACTAAGCAAGCAAGGAACCTCCATGCGATTCATGATGCTGATGATCCCGCTCGGCTACGAGACCGCAGCGCCCGACGTTCAGCTCGATCCCGAGCGGGTCGCTGCGATGATGCGCTACAACGAGGTGCTGAACGACGCCGGCGTGCTGATCACGCTCGACGGCCTGCACCCGCCCTCGATGGGCGCGCGCGTCTCGTTTGCGGCCGGCAAGCCCATCGTGACCGATGGCCCGTTCGCCGAGGCCAAGGAGGTCCTGGGCGGGTACTGGATGATCGAGGTTGCATCGCGTGCCGAGGCGATCGCCTGGGCCAAGCGGTGTCCGGCCGCACCGAACGAAATCATCGAGATCCGTCAGGTGCAGGAGATGAGCGACTTTCCGCCTGACGTGCAGGAGGCCGCCGCCGGTTTCGGCGACCTCAAGAAATAGCCGCAGCTTTGTCTATCCATCAGCAAAGGAGAGAACCGATGAGCACCGATACCTATCTCGCCGTTTTCCTCGGCAGCAAGACCAGCTCCAAATGGGCCGCATGGGATGCGATGCCCGAGGCCGAGCGCAAGGCGAAGGAGCAGGAGGGCATGGCGGCCTGGAAGGGCTGGGTCGAAAAGCACCAAGGCGCGATCCAGGCCATGGGCGGGCCGCTCGGCAAGACCAAGAAGGTCGACGGCAAGGGCCTCGCCGACATCGCCAACGAGATGGGCGCCTTCACCGTGGTGCGTGCGGCCTCGCACGAAGCCGCGGCGAAGATGTTCGAAAAACACCCGCACTTCACGATCTTCCCCGGCGAACGCGTCGAGATCATGCCGGTGCTGCCGATCCCTGGCGGCTAGGGCTTCGGCCGCTGCCCCGGACCGGGGAGAATACGGGCTGATCAACCCGTCGCCGCTAGTGACCTTCCTGCCCAGCTCATGTAAAGGTCGTTCACATGAGCTGGCGCAAGGAGACGCGCCGCGCCGAGCGCGGCTATCACCACGGCAATCTGAAGGAAGCCCTGCTGCAGGCCGCCCTTGGATTGATCGCCGAGAAGGGCGCGGCCGGCTTCACCTTTGCCGATGCCGCGCGCATGGCCGGCGTCAGTGCGGCGGCACCGTACCGGCATTTTCGCGACCGTGACGAACTGCTGTCCTCGATCGCGCAGCGCGGTTTCGAGCAGTTCGAATCGCGCCTGACCGCGGCCTGGGACGACGGACGGCCCGACACCGTCACGGCGTTCGAGCGTGTCGGCAGGGCCTATCTCGCCTTCGCCCGCGAGGAGCCCGCGTTCTACAACGCGATGTTCGAATCGGGCGTGCCGGTGGATGTCAATCCGGCGCTACAGGCCGCTAGCGAGCGTGCTTTCAACGTCATTCGTGCCGCGGCGGAGCGGCTTGCCGCGCTGGCGCCGCCGGGCACGCCGCGGCCTCCGGCGATGATGATGGCGCTGCACATCTGGTCGATGGCGCATGGCGTGGCCTCGCTGTTCTCCCGCGGCGATGCCGCGCGTCGAAAGCTGCCGATGTCGCCGGACGAGCTGCTCGAAGCCGAGGTGCTGATTTATCTCCGCGGTCTCGGCTTCCCGACCGATCGCCGTCCTCCGGCGAAAAGCGCCGAGCCGCCGCCGGTGCCACCGGAGGCATCCTCCGGTTCCGGCGTGCCGCCCGGTGGTCCCTGGGGCAAGCCGAAATAAAGTTACCCAAATAATTGCCTCGCCCTGTCAGGCGGTCGGCTTGACAAAATCGCGGGATGATCTACCTATGTAAATGTTATTTACATTCACAACGGCGCTGATGCCGTCATGGAGAGGGAAATGGCCTACACCGCTGATGTCAATCGATGGCGCGGCCCTTCGGACCAACACTACGAGCGCCCCCACATGCTCAACACGCCCTGGCATCCCGGCTGGATCGCCGTGACCATCCTCGGCTTCATCATCTGGTGGCCGATCGGACTTGCCCTTCTCTTTTTCACACTCGGGAGCAGAAGAATGTCGTGCTGGAGCAACCAGGATCGCTGGCAGAACAAGATGGAGCGGATGCAGTACAAGATGGACCGTATGCGCGGCCGCATGGAGCGCCACGGTTTCGGCTTTGGCTTCGGCCCGCCCTCGAGCGGCAACCGCGCCTTTGACGAGTACCGCACCGAGACATTGCAGCGGCTCGAGGAAGAGCAGGTCGAGTTCAAGAACTTCCTCGACCGTCTGCGTCACGCCAAGGACAAGGAAGAGTTCGACCAGTTCATGGCGCAACACAAAACGCGCCCGACACCGCCGCCGACCGACCAGCAGCAGGGTTGATCTCAAGGTTGATCTCGAGACTGACGCTTCTCAAAGCCGTCAGGCGCATGCCCCCAAAGTCCTGATGGCCCCAAGCCGCCCGCCTGCGCAACCCGCAGGCGGGCGGTTTGGTTTTGGGAATGCGCGGCAGGCCGCCGCGACGTCCGGATTGCCTTGGTTTGGAAAAATCTTGTCCGCAGAGACCTTGCTCAGCGCGCCGTGGCGAGCTGCGCGCGAACCGACTCCAGGAAGTGTTCGTAGGCGTAGTCCACGATCTCGTTGAGTGATCGCGTACGCGCGAACATCGCCTTGGCCTCGGCGAGAAACTCCTCGCGGGTCGGGATCTTCGGCAAATGCAGATGCGTCAGTGCATCGACGCCTTCATGCGCGCGACTGAGGATGTCGTGCAGCGTCGGCAGTTGCAACTGGGCCAGATCGGCTCGGCGTAGCGCCGACGAGATCGCGTGCGCCAGGGTCTGCGCATCGAACCGTCCGGCAAGCTCGCGGGCCGCCCGGTTGATGACGCGTGCGCCGAGCGGCTGCTCGTTGCGCAGCACCTGCTCGGGCGGCGACTTCATGTTCCAGACGACGCCGAACCAGGACAGCACCTTCAGGATGTAATAGGTGACATCGATTTCCCACCAGCGAAAACCCTGCCGCACGCTGCTCTGGTAGGCGTGGTGATTGTTGTGCCAGCCCTCACCGAGGGTGAATAAGGCCAGCAGCCAATTGTTGCGGGAATCATCGCCGGTCACGTACCGCTTGCGTCCATGCACGTGGGCGAGGGAGTTGATACAGAAGGTCGCGTGATAGACCAGCACGGTGCTCCACAGGAAGCCGACGACGAGACCGGACCATCCGCCGACCAGGAAGCAGAGCGCAGCCAGCGTCACGGCCGGCAGGAGTTCCAGGCGATGCAGCCACATCAGCTCCGGATAGGCAGCGAAATCGCCGACTTTCACGAGGTCGGTGCCATCGTGCTCCCGGTAAAAAATCCAGCCGAGATGGCTATAGAGGAAGCCTCGGTGACGCGGCGAATGCACGTCGTCCTCGGTATCGGAATGCAGATGATGATGTCGATGCTTGGCCGCCCACCACAAAACGCTTTTTTGCGCGGTGCTTTGCGCAAGCCAGGCCAGGATGAACTGAAACACCCGGCCGGTCGCAAAAGCCCGATGGGAGAAATAGCGGTGGTAGCCCGCTCCGATCGCAAACATGCGCACGACATACAGCGAGGCGCAGATCGCGACGGCCTGCCAGGTAATGCCGGTCCAGATGGCGGCAACGCAGCCGAGATGAACCAGCAGGAACGGCAGGGCGGAGGGATACATGATGTCGTCGTGTTGGTCGTCGGCGGGGGCGTTGGGCGACATGTATTGGCGTGACCTTGGATGACAGAGATTCGAGTTTCGCTTCGGCAGCATTGAGGGCCGCTGTGTACGAAAAACCCGGCGATGGCGGACCACCGCGGGGTCTTGAACGAGGTGCTTGGACAACCCTGGCCCAAGGCGGCCGCACGCGGCAAAGTCAACCTGAGGCCATAGCTTCGACCGCGAACTCGACGGCCTATATATGATCCAGGCCGCTTGGCATGCAAGCTCGTAGCGTCACGGGGTCCGTGGCGCGCGGGCTGCCGACGGTTTATATCCGACAGTGAAAAGGAAGCGTCAAAATACCGCAGGCAGCAACGATGGCGGAAGCGGCGATGACGGCGAGCGATACCCTCTGGCAGAAGATCCGCGACGAGGCGCAGCGCGCAGCGGCAGCCGACCCCATATTCGGCAAGGCTCTTGTCGGACTCATCCTCGTCCATGACGATTTTACCGCCGCACTGTCCGACCTGATCGGACGCCGGCTTGGCGACAGCGAGGCCGAACGCGAGCGCTTCACGACGTTTTCCCGCGACGCCTTCCATGGCCAGCCGGATCTGATCGAGGTGGCCGGCTGCGACTTGCAAGCCATCGTTCTCCGCGATCCCGCCATCACCGGACTGTTGGCGCCGCTGCTGCATTTCAAGGGCTACGTCGCCTTGCAGGCATGGCGCGTCTCGAACTGGCTCTGGCATCACGACTATCGCGACGCGGCGCTGCTGTTTCAGAACGAGGCCTCCAACGTCCTGCAGGTCAGCATTCATCCGGCGGCGAGCTTGGGATTATCGGTGTATCTCGACCACGCCACCGGCATCGTGATCGGTGCAGATGTGGCGATCGGCGACGACGCCACCATCCTTCAGAACGTCAGCATCGGTCGTGGCACGGAACTGCCGGCGCGCTCGCCTCGCATCGGTCGCGGCGTCTTCATCGGCTCCGGCGCCACAATTCTCGGCAACGTCAGGATCGGCGCTTGTGCGAAGATCGGCGCCGACACCGTCGTGACGAGCGACGTGCCCCCGGGCTGCACCGCAATCGGCAATCCGGCGCGGCTGACCAATTGCCCCGAACCCGCCTCGGCGGCCTGACTCGCCCTCACGTCATCAAGCGACGTACTCCTCGTTCAGGCGGCGCGGCGGCGGCTCTCGCCGCCATGATGCGGGGTGACCGGTTCCGAACTGGTCTGGCCCGGCGCGTCCAGCACCGCGACATGATGCCGGTAGACCATTTCCCAGCCTTTCCATCCCGTGAACAGGAGGATGCCGACCACGATCAGCGAGAGCACCACGCCCCACGGCTTGACCGCAGCCTCCGCGCCTTGCGCGTAGCGGAGGTAGAAATTGATCGCAGCCAGCACCACCGCCACGAGATTGCCGATCATGTGATACCAGGCATCGTTGAGGCTGCGGATACGGGCGTCGCTGAAGAAGTCGGTGAATCCTGCCACGGCAGCAACGAGCGCCATCACGATGCCGGCGCCGATCAGCCACATGGCGGCTCTGGCCCAGAAGCCGTCGCCGGTTCCGATGAAGGCGAGATCGGCGATGGGCGCGCCGACCAGGAAGGCGACGGGGAACGGGATGATCATGGGGTGGAGCGGATGATCGCCGATGGCGGCGGTCGTCTTGGGGTTGACGCTCATGGCAAAACCTCGCGAGAAGTGATTTTCCAGACAATTTTTCGGGCGAGGGCTGGTTCCTCCGACGTGATGTCAGCAACAGCCGGGGCCGGCAGCTTGCCAACCGCCTGCGCCCGCTCGCTTTCCGGCAGCCAAATCCGCCCGCGGTAACCCAGCATTAACCATCGCCGGGCTCTGGTAATTGCGGACAATCGCGCCCAAAGCCTGAAGTCTGAGCCTTGGGGTCGGGCCCATAGTTTTGACATCTTGGCAGGGAATGCAGGCGGCTGGCTTTGGACGAGCCCTGCACCCCAGAAAGACGAGGCTTTGAGCGGGCTTGCCGGCCGCGCCGGTTCTAGCGCGGCTATTGGGGAACCGGCGGCCATTTGCTGGCCGGGACATTAGGTCGGGACATCAGGTAACGATCGCCTTGAGAGGATACTGCTTATGAATCCGGCCGACGTGGCTCAGTCAGCCCTTCCGGTTGCCGCTTCCGCGGACGTGTCGCTGATCGCGCTGTTCTGGCAGGCTCACTGGATCGTGAAAGCGGTGATGCTGGGGCTGCTCGCCTGCTCGGTCTGGGTCTGGGCGATCGCCATCGACAAGATCTTCCTGTTTGCCCGCACCCGCCGCTCGATGGACCGTTTCGAGCAGGCTTTCTGGTCCGGCGAGTCGATCGAGGACCTCTATCGCACGCTCTCGGCCAAGCCGACGCATTCCATGGCGGCCTGCTTCGTCGCGGCGATGCGCGAGTGGAAGCGTTCGTTCGAGAGCCAGGCCCGCTCGGTCGCAGGCCTTCAGATGCGCATCGACAAGGTCATGAATGTCTCGATCGCTCGCGAGGTCGAGCGGCTGGAACGCAGGCTACTGGTGCTAGCCACCGTCGGCTCCGCCGGCCCCTTCGTCGGCCTGTTCGGCACCGTCTGGGGCATCATGTCGAGCTTCCAGTCGATCGCGGCGTCGAAAAATACCTCTCTGGCGGTGGTGGCCCCTGGTATCGCGGAGGCGCTGTTTGCGACCGCCGTCGGCCTTATCGCCGCCATTCCTGCCACTATTTTCTACAATAAGTTCACCTCCGAGGTGAACCGGCAGGCCCAGCGCCTCGAAGGCTTCGCCGATGAATTTTCAGCCATCCTGTCGCGCCAGATCGACGAGCGGGGCTGACGGACGGCATGTATAGTGTGAAGGGCAATTTGGGCACCAGACCATGGGCATGAACGTCGCGAGTTCGTCCGGAGGCGGTGGGCGCCGTGGCCGGCGTAAGCCGGTCGTGGCCGAAATCAACGTCACGCCGATGGTGGACGTGATGCTGGTGCTGCTCATCATCTTCATGGTGTCGGCGCCAATGCTGACGGTCGGCGTGCCGCTCGACCTGCCGCAGACCCAGGCCAAGAGCCTCGAAAACAACGACCAGAAGCCGATCCAGATGTCGGTCGACATCAAGGGCAAGGTGTTCATCAACGACGCCGAGATCGCGATCAACGAACTGATCCCCAAGCTGAAGGCGATCACGGACGCGCGCGGCGGGCTCGAGGAGCGCATCTATCTGCGTGCCGACAAGAAGGCGGATTACGGGACGGTGGCCAAGGTCATGGGCCAGTTGTCCGGCGCAGGCTTCAAGAAGCTGGCGCTCGTCACGGAAGCGGATCAGGGGTAGACCGTGAAGGTGAAGGTCGACAAGACACTCGTTGCGTCGATTGCCCTCCACGTCCTCGTGCTGGGATGGGGGCTCGTCACCTTTAGCAGCAGGGCTTTCGTTCCGGCCGAAGAGTCGCTGCCGATCGACATCATCTCCACCGACCAGCTCGCGCAGATGATGTCGGGGCAGAAGACCGGCGACAAGAAAGAGCCGAAGCCGAAGGTCGAGAAGATCGCGGAAGCCAAGCCCGAGGAAGACGCCGTCGGCAAGGTCACCGAGAAGAAAGAGCTGATCAAGACCAACTCGACGCCCGAACCGCCGCCAAAACCCGTCGAGAAGCCGGTCGAGAAGAAGCCCGAGCCGCCCAAGCCCGTCGCCGAGGCGAAGCCCAAAGAAGAACCGAAGCCGCCGGAAAAAAAGCCTGACCCGGCCAAGGAAGATCCGATCGCCGAGCTCCAGAAAAAGCTCGAAACCAAGAAGCCGCCGCCCAAGCCGCCGGAGCAGAAGGTCGCAGCGGTGCAGCCGCAGCAGGTGCCGAAGCCCAAGGAGCGCAGCTTCGATCCCGCGCAGATCCAGCGCGATCTCGACAAGCGCGCGGCGACCCGGCACGAACTCGCCGGCTCGACGCTGAATGCGTCGGCCTCGCTGGGATCGACGAGCGGAACGGCCGCCAACAACATTGCGACCTGGCGGGGGGCGTTCCAGGGAGCGGTGAAGCGCTGCTTCACGCCGACCTATAACGGGCAGGATGCAGATCAATACGAAGCCGACATCGACATTCCCATGAAGATCGACGGATCGCTCGCGTCCGAGCCGATCGTCGTCGCGGTGAGGGGGCCGTCGCGGTCGATCGCACAGGCGGTGGCGGAGAGTGCCAGACGCGCCATCGTGCAGTGTCAGGTCTATTCGTTCATGCCGAAGCAGCAATACGAGAGCTGGAAGCTCATTCCGATGACTTTCGGCCTGAAAGACATGTTGTGACATCCGAACAAAAGAATTTTGCGATGAATGACGTCCGCTCGATGAACCGCCGCCGCTTCATGACCCTGACCGGATCGACGCTCGCGATGCTCGGAGGCGGGCAGGCCTTCGCCCAGCAGCCGCAGGGACGCCTTCGCATCGATCCCACCGAGTTTCGGCCGATTCCGATCGCGATCACCAACTTCGTGCCCGGCTCGCCCGCCGACGGCGACGTCGGCAACGGCGTCACGCAGGTCATCACCAACAATCTGAAACGCTCGGGCCTGTTCGCGCCGGTCGACCAGGCCGCCTTCATCGAGCGCATCAGCAACATCGACGTCGCGCCGCAATTCGAGAACTGGAAGACGCTCAACGCACAGGCCCTCGTCACCGGCCGCATGACGCGGCAGCCGGACGGGCGCCTCAAGGCCGAATTCCGCTTGTGGGATGTGGTCACCGGCCAGCAGCTCGCCGGCCAGCAATATTTCACCTCGCCGGAATATTGGCGCCGCATCGCCCACATCATCTCCGACCAGATCTATGAGAAGCTGACCGGCGAGAAGGGCTATTTCGACAGCCGCGTGGTGTTCGTCGACGAGACCGGGCCGAAGGAGCGCCGCGTCAAGCGGCTCGCGATGATGGACCAGGACGGCGCCAATGTGCGCTATCTGACCCGCGGCTCCGACCTCGTGCTGACGCCGCGCTTCTCGCCGAACTCGCAAGAGATCACCTACATGGAGTTCGGGCAGGGCGATCCGAAGGTCTACCTGTTCAACATCGAGACCGGCCAGCGCGAGATCGTCGGCAACTTCCCGGGCATGACCTTTGCCCCGAGGTTCTCGCCGGACGGCCAGCGCGTCATCATGAGCCTGCAGCAGGGCGGCAATTCCAACCTGTTCGTGATGGATCTGCGCTCGCGCTCGACCACGCGCCTCACCGACACGCCCGCGATCGACACCTCTCCGTCCTACTCCCCGGACGGCGCCCGCATCTGCTTCGAGTCCGATCGCGGCGGCAGATCGCAGATCTATGTCATGGCCGCGGGCGGCGGAGCGGCGCAGCGCATCTCCTTCTCCAAGGACGACAACAACGCCACCTATTCGACGCCGGTGTGGTCGCCGCGCGGCGATTACATCGCCTTCACCAGGCAAGGTGGCGGGCAGTTCTCGATCGGCGTCATGAAGCCGGACGGCTCCGGCGAACGGCTTCTCACCTCCGGCTACCACAACGAAGGCCCGACCTTCTCGCCGAACGGCCGCGTGCTGATGTTCTTCCGCGATCCCGGCGGCAGCGGCGGGCCATCGCTGTTCTCGGTCGACATCTCGGGCCGCAACGAGCTGAAGGTGCCGACGCCGGGCTTCGCCTCCGACCCCGCATGGTCGCCGCTATTGTCCTCGACATCGGGCTAGCCGCCCGTCCTCGATGCGCAATGATTTGACCGCGCGCCTTTTTCGAAAACTTGGCGCGATGTTTCCCCGCGATAATTGTTCTTTAAGGTTGCACTCGGCAAACTTTTCCCATGGGTTTGTTTCTATTGATGTATTTCGACTGTTGCTCGTTCAAAACAACTCGACTTTAACGATATTCCCTCAGAAAGACTTCATACCGGATCGGTAAAACTGCGCTCCAGACAGGACGCGCGTAAACACCAGATGCAGTTTGCAAGTCAGAGCGGAGAGCCGGAACAGCGGCCGCCGAAAACTTCGGCGGCGCAAATCGATTCGCTGTTCGAAGCGCCTGGTCCGTTGCTGGCCGGACTCATTTTCGTGTCGATCGGTGCGGCCCTGACCGCGCTGAGGACGGGCGAGCCTCTGATCTGGGCGTGCGTCGCACTTCTTGTCCTGGCCGGGACTGCGCGGGCGATCGACCTGCGCCTCTATCAGGCACGTCAGTCGGTCATGACCATCGAGGCGGCAGCACGCTGGCAGAAGCGCTATCAGATCGGGGCAAAGATCCAGGCGGCTGCGATCGGCATCTGGTGCGCCACCGCCCTGCTGGCCACGGACGACGCTGTGGCCCACATGATCGCCTTGTCGGTCACCACCGGAATCGCGGCGGGCGGCGCGGGCAGGGCATATGGCCGGCCTGCGATCTTCCACCTCCAGGCCGTGCTGATTTTCGGTCCGGCCGTGCTTGCCTTGGCACTGCGTGGAACGCCCTACTACATCGCGATGGCGCTGGTCAGCGCCGCGTTCCTGATGGCGATCATGCAGCTCTCGGTGAATCTGCACCGAATCTTCATGGGAGCGGTCGTGGCACGGGAGCGTGAAGCCGCGCTCGCCGGCCAGTTCGATACGGCGCTGAACAACATGCCGCACGGCCTCTGCATGTTCCGCGTCGACGGACAGCTGGCGGTCATGAACCACCGCTTCGGCGCAATGATGAATCTGCCGGAAGGTCTGGCGCAACGCGGCGTCAACGCGCGTGACATCGTCGCGGCATGCGTCAGCGCCGGATCCATCTCGGCTGGGAGCGGCGAGCGGATCGTCACGGACATCGAGAGTTCGCAAGCCAAGGAGATCATCACAGCCGATCCCGATACGCAGCGAAACAGGTCGTTGTCCTGGACTGTCCAGCCGATGGCTGACGGTGGCGCGGTGGTGCTGCTCGAGGACATTACCGACCGTCGCAGCGCCGAGGCCAAGATCACGCATCTGGCGCGCTACGACGACCTCACCGCGCTTCCCAACCGCGTTCATTTCCGCGACGAGATCGAAAGGCTGCTGGCGATCTCGCACGACGCCGAGCGCCTGTCCGCGCTGCTGTTCGTCGACCTCGACCAGTTCAAGCAGGTCAACGACACGCTCGGCCATCCCTGCGGCGACCAGCTGCTGTGCGCGGTCGCCAACCGTCTGCGCGAGATGCTGCGCCCCGAGGATTTCGTCGCCCGCTTCGGCGGTGACGAATTCGTCGTGTTCCAGGAGAACATCTCCTCGCCCGAGGACGCCGCTGCGCTGGCGCGCCGGATCGTCGAGCGGCTGAGCGAGCGTTACCGCATCGACAATCATCTGGTCGAGATCGGCGCCAGCGTCGGCATCGCGTTGACCGCGCCGGAGGGCATCAGCGCGGACACGCTGCTCAAGAACGCCGACATGGCGCTGTACCGGGCCAAGGCCGACGGTCGCGGCACCTTCTGCTTCTTCCGCGACGAGATGGCGGCGACCGTCGAGGCGCGCCGCATCCTCGAGCTCGATCTGCGCAAGGCGCTCGCCAACGAGGAGTTCGAGCTGTTCTACCAGCCGCTGGTCAATCTGAAGTCCGGCAAGATCACGACTTGCGAGGCGCTGCTGCGCTGGAATCATCCGGTGCGCGGCACGGTCTCGCCGGTCGACATTATCCCGGTCGCCGAGGACATGGGGCTGATCGTCGATCTCGGCCGCTGGATCCTGCGCCGCGCCTGCATGGAATGCATGAAATGGCCGGAGGGTGTCAGCGTCGCCGTCAACTTCTCGCCGCAGCAATTCCACCAGCGCGACGTCTTGAGCGAAATCCGCTACGCGCTCGAGGTTTCGGGGCTGCCGGCGCATCGGCTGGAGATCGAGATCACCGAATCCTCGCTGTTGCGCAACACCCAGCTCACGCACGACATCCTGTCGCAATTGCATGCGATCGGCGTGGGCATTTCGCTGGATGATTTCGGCACCGGCTATTCGAGCCTCAGCTACCTGCACAATTTCCCGATGCAGAAGGTGAAGATCGACCGCTCCTTCCTCGAAGGCATCGATGCCGACCGGCCGCTGACGCTGCTGCGCGGCGTGGCGCGGCTGTCGGCCGATCTCGGCATGGCCGTCGTGGTCGAGGGCATCGAGACCAATGATCAGCTCGAGCTGATCAGCGCCGACGGCACCGTGACCGAAGGGCAGGGCTATCTGTTCAGCCGGCCGGTGCCGGCAGTCCGGATTCGCCAATTGCTCAATGCCTCGCATGGCCGTCGCGGGGCTGAGGACCAGATCGTCATGGTGTCCTCGCGATCGATCGCCTGATCTTTCGCTGCCCCACTTCTTCAACGCCCTTGGCTCTCGTTCGCGCCCCGTGTTTTTGCGGGCCGCAAAGGTTAACCCTAACGTTTCTAAGCCTTTGCAATTCCGTTAATGAACCATTAATCTCGTCACACTCGCAGAAGTTGCTTTGGAGTGTAGGGGTACTGGATGACGTCTGGGGCTGAACCGCAAACGGTGCTCCTTCCGCGGGGAGCCGCTCTGTTTGACCGCATCGATTACCGCCTGATCGAAACTCCTGAGGACCGAGACAACCTCTATCTGATGCGGTACCGGGCCTATCTGCACGCCGGACTGATCGAGCCGTCGGAGTCGCGGCGCGTGACCGATCGCTTCGACGATGCGCCCAACACCTGGAATTTCGGGGTCTATGTCGATGGAGAGCTCTGCAGCTCCGTTCGCATTCACGTCCTGACGTCCGACTGGCGAATGTCCTACACGACCGAAGTGTTTGGCGACGTCCTGCATCCCCGGCTCGACCGCGGCGAAGTCCTCATCGATCCGTGCCGGTTTGTTGCCGATCCCGAAAAGCACCAGCGTTTTCCGGAGCTGCCCTATCTGACGGTGCGGCTGGCTTTTGTGGCTTGCGATCATTTCAACGCCGATACCGGGCTGGCCATGATCCGGACCGATCATCAGGCGTTCTATCGTCGCATCTTCCTGCACGAGACCATTTCACCGGAGCCACGCGGGTTTCCGGGCTGGCCCACCAAGAAGGCCGTGCTGATGGCGTCCGATTTCCGCAACCAGCGGGAAAAGGTTTTGACGCGCTTTCCGATCATGCGCTCCAGCGCTTTTGAGCGGCGCATGTTGTTTCAACGCAGCGGCCCGCGCCAGGCGGCCCCGCGCCCGGTGTCGCTCGCCACGCAGCGGACGCCGGACGTAGCGGCCTCGGCAACGGGTTCTGCCCGCTAGGCGCTAGGGTCTCCACACGACGAGCCTAAAATTCCAGCAAAGCCCGCGGTTTTTGCCGGTCGGCGCGGCTTGCCTTCACCATCGCGCCACATTTACAACCCATTAACCATGACCGTTGCTTTTCGCTGGTTGGGGGCATTTGACCGGCTGTGGCAAGGTTCCATCAAGGTTGACGGAACGTTCGCTTAACCAACCCCCTGTAGACCGGACAGCAGTGGACGAAACGTGAGCGTGGAGGCTCCGGAATGAAACATCCTATGCGCATCCTCCAGGGATTGAAGCTGGCCGCGGTGCTTGCCGTCGCGTTGTCGATGGGGGCCTGTGCCAACAAGAACGCTGCCACGGATGCGATGGCCAACGCGGCGACGCCGGGCAGCCAGCAAGACTTCGTCGTCAATGTCGGCGACCGCGTGTTCTTCGAAAGCGACCAGACCGATCTGACCCCGCAGGCGATCGTGACCCTGGAGAAGCAGGCGCAGTGGCTCCAGAGCTATCCGCGCTACAGCTTCACCGTCGAAGGTCATGCCGACGAACGCGGCACCCGCGAATACAATATCGCGCTCGGCGCCCGCCGTGCCCAGTCGGTCCGTTCGTTCCTCGCCTCGCGCGGCATCGATCCGAACCGCATGCGAACGATCTCGTACGGCAAGGAGCGGCCGGTGGCCGTTTGCAACGACATCTCCTGCTGGTCGCAGAACCGCCGCGCCGTCACCGTGCTGAACGCGAGCTCCTGACGATCGGTCAGGCGCCGTTCATCTTCAGAAACCGATTATGCCGGCGCCCTCTTGGGCGCCGGTTTCGTTTCAGCGATCTGTGACAGAAACCCGTTTGTTACAGTCACAGTTTTGGCGTACTCCCCTTCAATGTGTGGCGCGTCGAATGTTCGGTCGCAGGCCATTTCGCTTTCGTCGTCAGGGCAAGATGTCATCCAGATTTAAGGTTTTCACCGGCACCGTGGCGATCGCCGCGCTGCTCTCTTTGTGCTCGCCCGCCCTCGCACAATCGGACGATGCAGATCCCGAGATGCGGATCGAGCGGCTGGAGAATCAGCTGCGCCAGCTCACCGGCCAGAACGAAGAGCTGCAATATCGCAACCGCCAGCTCGAAGAGCGGCTGCGAGCGCTCGAGGGCGGCGCGCAAGCTGCACCCGGCCAGGCGCCGGTCCAGCCCAATGTCGCGGCCATGCCGCCCGCGCAAGCCTCGCCGGCCTATCGCCAGCCGCCGCACCAGCAGGCGGCCCAGCCGAATTACGAGCAGCCGCAGATCGCCTCTCCCGCGCCGATCGTTCAGGAGCAGCCTGCGCCCGGCGCGCCGGGCACGCGCCGCCGCGGAGATGCCTTCGACCCGAACCAGAGCCCGAATGCGCCGGGTGCGCCACGCGCGCTCGGCGGCGGGCAGCAACCGATGCCCGCAGGTGCCCCGAGCGGCGCGCCCGGTGGCCGTGGCGCTGGCGAACCGCTCGATCTCGCCAACAGCAGCCCCCGCTATCCGCAAGCGGCCGCGCCTCAGGCCGCGCAGCCCGGCTATCCGCCGGCCCCATCCGGCTCTCCCGCGCCAGCAGGCGCCCCGGCGCTGACGACGCTGCCGCCCTCGGCCACGCCGCGCGACGAATTCGACCTCGGCATCGGCTACATGCAGCGCAAGGACTATGCGCTGGCCGAGCAGACCATGAAGAATTTCTCGCAGAAATATCCGAGCGACCCGCTGCTCGGCGACGCGCAATACTGGCTCGGCGAGAGCTATTTCCAGCGCCAGCAATATCGCGACTCCGCGGAAGCCTTCCTCGCCGTCACCACCAAATACGACAAATCCGCCAAGGCGCCGGACGCCCTGCTGCGGCTCGGCCAGTCGCTGGCGGCGCTGAAGGAGAAGGAGGCCGCCTGCGCCGCCTTCGGCGAAGTCGGCCGCAAATATCCGCGCGCTTCCGCCGGCGTCAAAGCCGCGGTCGACCGCGAGCAGAAGCGGGTGAAGTGCTGACTGGCGGCGATTGATCCTGACAAGATTGATGGCGCTGCGCTAAACATTCGGTCCATCCGCGGACGATTGCAGCGCCATGTCTGACGACGATAATTCACCGATCTCGGCGCGTGAAGCCAAGCGCCTCTTCGCAGGCCTGAAAGGCGCGCGGGGACTGTTGCTCGCGGTCTCCGGCGGGCCCGACTCGGTGGCGCTGATGTGGCTTGCGGCGCGCTGGCACCGCAGCCTCGCGCGCGGCCCGCGTCTCACCGTCGTCACCATCGACCACGGCTTGCGGGCGGAAGCGGCGCGCGAGGCGCGCGAGGTCAAGCATCTCGCGACCGGGCTTGGCTTGCCGCACCGGACGGTGCGCTGGCGCGGGGCAAAGCCGAAAACGGGACTGCCGGCCGCCGCGCGCGAAGCCCGCTACCGCCTGCTCACGCAGGCCGCGCGCAAGGCCGGTGCGAGCCACGTGCTGACCGCCCACACCCGAGACGACCAGGCCGAGACCCTGTTGATGCGGCTTGTCCGCGGCAGCGGATTAGCCGGGCTGTCGGCGATGGCCCGTCTCACCGAGCGCGACGGCGTCGTCCTTGCGCGTCCATTGCTCGACGTTCCGAAGTCGCAGCTGATCGCGACCTTGAAGCGGGCGAAGATCGGCTTTGCCGACGATCCCACCAACCACGACGCTGCCTTCACCCGGCCGCGGCTGCGTGCGCTGCTGCCGCAGCTCGCGGCCGAGGGCGGTGATGCCCGCAGCCTGGCTCGGCTCGCGGCAAGGCTGGCGCGCGCCAATGCGGCCGTCGAGGTGCTGACCGATGGAGCCGAGCGCTTCCTCCGTTTGCGGGATCGCGGCGATGCGCCGCAGGCCGGCGTTCGAAGCTTCGAGGCCCCCGTGTTTGCCGCCCTGCCGGAGGAGGTCCGGCTGCGGATCCTGCTGCGGGCCATCAACGCGTTCGGGCATGAGGGACCGGCGGAACTCGGCAAGGCCGAATCTCTCCTGGCCGTGCTCGATCAGGCCATGGCGGCGGGAAGTACGGCTGCAAATGGCCGGCCGGTGCTGAAGCAGACCCTTGCGGGAGCCTTGATCAGCCTTGCTGGGGGGCGTATCCACATCGCGCCGGCGCCGGCGCGGCGGCGCAAGGAGAGCTAAGCCGCGGACCATGACACCAGCCGTTTCGGCGGCGCGGCGTCAGGTCACCTTAACCAGGCGGGAAAAACCCCTGTCCGGGCGCCATTATTTCAGCGGGAATCGCTCTAAGATGGGATAAATAGTCCCATCTCGTTCCCTTGGCAGCGACCGGGGCGGCACCTAAATTGTAATGCGTCTAACCGAGAGGATTCCTTGGGATTTCCTCGTACGGCTTAAAGTAACTGCCCGAGGATCAGGCCGCGATCCGCGCGACCACGAAGGAAGATCGATGAACGCCAATCTGCGCAATTTCGCCCTCTGGGTCATCATTGTCCTGCTGCTGTTGGCGTTGTTCACGCTCTTCCAGAATCCGGGTCAGCGCGCCTCCTCGCAGGACATCGCCTTCTCCCAGCTCTTGAGCGAGGTTGATCGCGGCAATGTGCGCGACGTCGTGATCCAGGGGCCGGACATTCACGGCACCTTCACCAACGGCTCGAGCTTCCAGACCTATGCCCCGAGCGACCCGACGCTCGTGAAGCGCCTCTATGACAGCAAGGTGCAGATCACCGCGAAGCCGCCCGGCGACAACGTGCCGTGGTTCGTCTCGCTGCTGGTCTCCTGGCTGCCCTTCATCGCGCTGATCGGCGTGTGGATCTTCCTGTCGCGGCAGATGCAGGGCGGCGCCGGCAAGGCAATGGGCTTCGGCAAGTCGCGCGCAAAAATGCTGACTGAAGCGCATGGCCGCGTCACCTTCGAGGACGTCGCGGGCGTCGACGAGGCCAAGCAGGACCTGCAGGAGATCGTCGAATTCCTGCGCGACCCCGGCAAATTCCAGCGCCTCGGCGGCCGCATTCCGCGCGGCGTGCTGCTGGTCGGCCCTCCCGGCACCGGCAAGACCCTGATCGCGCGTGCGGTCGCGGGCGAAGCCAACGTGCCGTTCTTCACCATTTCGGGTTCTGACTTCGTCGAGATGTTCGTCGGCGTTGGCGCTTCCCGCGTCCGCGACATGTTCGAGCAGGCCAAAAAGAACGCGCCCTGCATCATCTTCATCGACGAAATCGACGCCGTCGGTCGTCACCGTGGCGCCGGCCTCGGCGGCGGCAATGACGAGCGCGAGCAGACGCTGAACCAGTTGCTGGTCGAGATGGACGGCTTCGAGGCCAACGAGGGCGTGATCCTGATCGCCGCGACCAACCGTCCCGACGTGCTCGACCCCGCGCTGCTGCGTCCCGGCCGCTTCGACCGTCAGGTCGTGGTGCCCAACCCGGACGTCGTCGGCCGCGAGCAGATCCTCAAGGTCCACGTCCGCAAGGTGCCGCTGGCGCCCGATATCAACCTCAAGACCATCGCGCGCGGCACCCCGGGCTTCTCCGGCGCCGACCTGATGAACCTCGTCAACGAAGCTGCGCTCACCGCCGCCCGCCGCAACAAGCGGATGGTGACCCAGGCCGAGTTCGAGGAAGCCAAGGACAAGGTGATGATGGGCGCCGAACGCAAGTCGCTCGTCATGACCGAGGAAGAGAAGCTTCTGACGGCCTATCACGAGGGCGGCCACGCCATCGTCGGCCTCAACGTCGTCGCGACCGATCCGATCCACAAGGCGACCATCATTCCGCGCGGTCGTGCGCTGGGTATGGTCATGCAGCTGCCCGAGCGCGACAAGCTGTCGATGTCGCTGGAACAGATGACATCGCGCCTTGCCATCATGATGGGTGGCCGCGTCGCCGAAGAGCTGATCTTCGGCCGCGAGAAGGTGACTTCGGGTGCGTCGTCGGACATCGAGCAGGCGACGCGTCTTGCGCGCATGATGGTGACGCGCTGGGGCCTGTCCGAGGCGCTCGGCACCGTGTCCTACGGCGAGAACCAGGACGAGGTTTTCTTGGGCATGTCGGTGTCGCGCACCCAGAACGCATCGGAAGCGACGGTTCAGAAGATCGACACCGAGATCCGGCGCTTCGTCGAAGAAGGCTACAACGAAGCAACGCGTATTCTCACCGAGAAGCGCGCCGATCTCGAAGCTCTCGCCAAGGGTCTGCTCGAATTCGAGACGCTTTCCGGCGACGAAATCATCGACCTGCTCAAGGGCAAGAAGCCGAACCGCGAATCCGTGCTCGAGCCGACCACGCCGCGCGCCTCGGCCGTGCCGCCGGCCGGCAAGTCGCGTCCGCGGCCCGATCCGGATCCCGGCCTGGAGCCGCAGCCGCAGGCGTAATCGCGTACGGCAGATAGAATTGAAAAACGCGGCGGAAACGCCGCGTTTTTTGTTGGGTGATGCTTTTCGAACGTGGCAGCTGAGCATCTCGCGACGAACAGGTAGGTGCGCAAAGCCGCCCTTGCGCAGTGCCGACCATCTATGGGGCGCCGCAGTTGGGGCACCCTTACCTTTGCTCGCTCTCCGATCCCCGCGACTCATAGCGATTGGAGTCTGCGGTGAAGTCGTGGCATGCTCTTCCCAATTAAGGCGCGGCTCGACCGCGCAGACAAAGGGGAGGGCAAGCCGATGCGCTTTGCGAGGGCATTGGGCGCGCTTGGCGCCGTTTCGTCCCTGATAGTCTCATTCCCGTCCGCTCCATCCGCCGCCGCCGAAATGCGCGGCGTCACCGCGACCGAGATCAAGATCGGCCAGACCATGCCCTACAGCGGGCCGGTGTCGGCCTTCGGGGCGCTCGGCAAGGGCGAGGTCGGCTATTTCAAGATGCTGAACGAGAAGGGCGGCATCAACGGCCGCAAGGTCAATCTGATCTCGCTCGACGACAGCTATGCGCCGCCCAAATCGGTCGAGCAGACCCGCAGGCTGGTGGAGAGCGACGAGGTCGCGCTGATCTTCTCCTCGATCGGTACCGCCCACAACACGGCGATCGCGAAATACCTCCAGTCCAGGAACGTGCCGCAGCTCTTCATCGGCTCCGGCGCCTCGAAATTCGCCGACGTCGCGCAATATCCGCAGGCGACGATGGGCGTGCAGGCGCCGTTCCGCTACGAAGCGCGGCTCTATGCGCGTTATGCGCTGGCGAAGAATCCGAACGCGAAGTTCGCCGTTATCTCGCAGAACGACGATTACGGCCGCGATTATCTCGCCGGGCTGAAGGACGTGCTCGGCGAGAAATACGATACAGTGGTTACCGGCGCGACCTACGAAATCCAGGACCCGACCATCGATTCCCAGATCGTGAAGCTCAAGGCGTCGGGCGCCGATGTATTCGTGATCGCGGCGACCCCAAAATTCGCGGCGCAAGCGATCCGCAAATCCTTCGAGATCGGCTGGCGACCCATGACGTTCCTGTCAAACGTTGCGGTGTGGGTTTCGACGGTGATGGAGCCTGCGGGACTGGAAGCCGGCACCGGCATCCTCTCCACCGCTTACGTGAAGGACCCCGACGATCCCGCCTGGAAGGACGATTCCGGCGTCATGGGCTGGCGCGAGTTCATGACCAAATATTTGCCGGAGGCCGACCAGCACGACACCAATTATGTCAACGCCTACAACAGTGCGATGGCGCTGGAGGCTGTGCTGAAAGCCTGCGGCAATGATCTGTCGACCGAGAACATCCTCAAGCAGGCTTTTGCAATTCGCGATCTCGAATTGCCGATGCTGCTGCCCGGCATCAAGGTCAACACCGGCACGACCGACCATGTCCCGGTCGACCAGATGCAGTTCATGCGCTTCAACGGCAAGAGCTGGGATAGATTCGGCGAACTGCAGACGGGCAATTGATGATTGATCGGGCCGATGCGAGTCCAGAACTCGGATCATCTTTCCCTACCGATAAGTCCGATCTGCCCGCGAATGCATGTCCTGTCCGCTACTCATCACTTCGGCGTCCCCATCGCCAGCCGCAGATTGGATTCAGGAATGCGGCGACATTGCCGGCTCGCCAGACCCTGCCGGACCGCGCAACGCGCCGAAGACGATGCCAATGAGAGCGACGATGAGGAGCGGCGATAGTCGTCCCGCCGGAATATACACCGCCGGGCTGAGCAACGGCACCATCCAGATGCCGAGCCCGATCAGCCAGTCGCGAAAGCGTGGAGCATCGATCGATGCGGCAAGCCACAGCACGACGGCGACCGTCAGCAGCGTCGCGTCATAAGGGCCCGAATGCGGGGCCGCCAGCACGGTTGCCGCAAGCAGTACGATCAGCTTGTTGTTGGTGCTGAGCGAGGAGCGAAAGGCCGCGAACGTCGCCGCCGAGCTCGAAAGGATCGCGGCCAGCTGAAGGATGGAGGCCAGCCGCTCCGGCAGGCCCAGCAGCATTGCGCAGGCCCACACGCTGTGACCCCAGATGCGGCCATAGGCGAGCCATTTCGCGTCGGGGTTGACCAGATTGTTGTATGCCTGCGGTATCCACCAAAGCCACAATTCGACGCCAAAAATCATGGCACTTGCAGCCGCCAATGCGAATGCCGAGCATGCAGCAGCGCACAGGCTGCCATAACGGCGCGACCCCACCAGCGCGAGCGGGACGAGCAGGAAGAATTGCGGCTTGAAACTCAGCAGCCCGAGAATTGCCCCGGCCAGGAGCGGTCGTGATCCGAGCAGCCTGACACCCGTGACCAGCAGTGCGGCAACGAGAAAAGCGCATTGTCCATCGGCCAGGTTGAGAGATGCCGATGGCGAGACCAGCACGGCCGCGATGATGTAGGGCGTCAGTTGCGGCTGATCGGCCCGGTTGCGAAGCGCCCAGGCCAGGAAGCCTGCGGTCGCGGCCTGGAATGCGACATAGGAGCCGATGAAGCCAAGCGGCGCGAATGGCAGCAGCAGAACGAGGAAGCCGGGCGGATAGAACCATGGACGGAACTCCAGAGGCACCGTGAGCCATGATGCCAACGACTGGTTGAGATAGGCCGTGAACGCCTCACCGTCGATGACCAGCGCAAGATTGCCGGCGAGCAACGATCTGACGGCGCCGTAAAACACCATCCAGTCGGTGCCGGGCGCGACGTGGTTCAGCCCGATCCAACCGGGATGGGTGAAGGTGGAGATCAGGACGCCCCAGCCGAAGAGCGTTGCGATCGAAAACGCTGGCAACATCACGAGGGGAATTCCGATCCAGCGGCGCGATGGACCGGATATCTGCTGTTGAGCGGACGCGCTCACTTGACGGCTTCCTTCGAGGACTCCTCTTCCGGCGTCGCCCCGGCCTCTGCGCCGCCGCTTCGCACGTGGATCACGGCGATGTTGTCGGCGTAGAGCCGCTTCCAGCCCTTGATGTGGTCCAGCACCTGGGCGGCCGGCGCGTCCGCGACCATGAGCGTGGCGTCGATCTTGTACGCGTCGAGGAGCCGCGTCAGGGTGTCGAGCTTCTTGAGCTCCACGGCCTTGAAGACGTCCATGGCGAAGGTTTCGCCGTAGAGCTCGGCGCGGCCGTCGATGAAGACAGGGATGTCGCGCGAGATCAGATAGCCGCCGAACTGGTAGGCGTTGAAGATGCGCTGCGCCTGGCGTTTCTCGAGCAGATCGACGGCAGCGACCGGTGTCTGATCCATCGTGAAGGTGAAGCGGTGATGCGCCATGTAAAGTGAGGTCGAGGTCCAGCCGGCGGCCACGATCATCAGCGCACCGGTTGCGGTGACGTAGCGGGCGGCCCAACTCTCGCCGCCCTGCGTGCCAGGCTGTAGCAGCGCAGTCCGTTCGCCGAGGGGCTTGGCCAGCACCAGCGGTACCAGGAAGGCAAAGGCCTCGATGCTCCTGACGTGGGTGAGCGCCATCCAGGTCAGAAGCAGGATCAGAAGAATACGCGGCGGCGAGAGCGTCAGGCCGCGATACAGCCCGATCGCAATCAGGCCGAACAGCGCGCCTTCGAATGCGTTGAAGGATGCGAAGCTCGCGGGCGACCATTCGGAGATGACCGTCAGCAACTCGCCGAGATTGAGGATGTTGATCGCGCCGAGCAATGTGCGCCAGCCATAGGGCGTGACGCAGCTTGCGGCGAGTGCCGCAACACCGAACAGGAACCAGCGCGACAGCAGCCGGACCTGCTTGCTGGACTCCATGCCCCAGAGCGCCACAAACGACATCGGGCCGATCAGCGCCAGGCCCAGCACGAAGCCGCCATGCAGGTTCGACCACAGCGACATCAGCGGCAGCCAGTACCATGACGGGGCGCCCTTGCGGTCGGCTGCGGCCATCAACACGCCGACCCACGCGATCATCACGGGCAGCGCCAGCATATGCGGCCGCGCCAGAATATGGTGCAGCGATAGCAACAGCGCGAACATCGCGAACAGGACCGCGCGCGGAATTTCCAGATGGGCCTCGAGCAGACCGACCAGGATCGCCGCCGACAATGCGACAGCAAGTGCGGTGAGGATCACCGGGCCGGCCCAGTCCCATTGCGCGTAGGAGAGAGCGAACAGCACCTGCGACAACCACGAAGTCGAAACCCAGGGCGCCCCCGGCCGGGTGAAGGAATAGAAGTCGGTGTAGGGAAGCGCGTGGTGATCGAGGATCCATTGCCCGATCTTGATCTGCCAGAGCGAGTCGGAGTCCTGAAGCAGCGTGTCGCCGACATACAGGAAGAAGAGATAGGCGCCCGCACCGACGCACAGCGGCACCAGCGCTCGCGCACGACTCTGCACCGTGATGCTGTTGGCAAAGGAAAGGGACATGCCGCCTCGTCGTCCTGGTGTTTTTGTCGTTGTGCCGAGCGATCGACATTGGACCATGGCGGTCATAATTCCGGGTAAACCGGCGGTGCCGGGCCGGCTTGATGTCTCGACAATTTAACGGATCGTTTTAGATTTCGGTTTACCATCGGCGAATACATGCAAACCGCTCTGTGTTTCCGCAGTCGAATTAACTGCGGCGCAATTCTTTGCCACTACGTTTGGTTCCATGGTCAAGCGGCGCTGGGAAGCCAAAAAGACCAGATCAGTTGTAGCCTCGTGTACTCATTTGGAGCTCTTTATGAAGAACCTCGTTGCGCGTTTCGCGAAAGATGAATCCGGCGCCACCGCCATTGAATACGGTCTGATCGCCGCCGGCATCGCGCTGGCGATCATCACTGTCATCAACAGCCTGGGCACCACGTTGAACGCCAAGTTCACCTCGATCTCGAGCAGCCTCAAGTAAGGCTGGACTCATCGCGAACTGAGAGAGCTCCGTCGTTGACGGGGCTCTTTTTCTTTTGGTCGACGATTTCCTGGTCTGGGACATCGTGAAGCCGTAGCAAGCTTGTAGGACGGCAAAGCGTCCGCCTCAGCTCCAAGAGCGCAGGCGGAAACGTTCCCGCTGTCGAGAACATCGAACATTGAAAGTTGCTGATGGGCACAGCGCTACGCGCGGCCCCCTCGGTAACTTGCCGCCCGTCATTCCGCGAGGCCGGGCTGCCAGACCGCCGACGGCGCAGGCGCGGCAGACGTTTGCCGCGCGCGGCCGTGCCATTCGAGATAGAATTTCGCCGCCCAGATCGACGCTGCGGCGACTGCGATTCCGCCGGCGACGTCGATGATGTAGTGCGCGCCGATCACTGGTGTCGCCGCGATCATCAGCAGATTCAGCGCGGCCGCGATGCCGCCGAGGCCGCGCACCGGCCACAGCGCCCACATGTAGAGCACGGCGGATGCGGCGTGGAAGCTCGGAAACGAGACGATGCCGGCGAGAAAGAACAACCGGAGCTCGTGCAGGCTACCGTCGCGAAGCGCGAGGATGTCGCGCAACTGCCCGGCATAGACCGCGGTGTTGATTTCGGGAAAATGCGCGGCGGACAGCTGCAGCCCCCAATAGGTGCCGATCGCGGGCACGATGGCGGAGATCGCGATGGTGACCGCGAGCGCGAGGCTCATCGCGAGCATGAACAATTGCAGCCGCATATAGCGCGCCGTCAGTGCCAGCACGACGGGAATGCCGAGCAGCGGCAATTTGATCAGCCCGTATCCGCGAGCCAGGCTGTCCGCGAGCCAGGGATGGTCGTTGACGTAGCGCGCGATCGGTTCGGGATCGAGGCCGAGTGCACGGTCGATCGCAAGCAGTGCTTGGTCCTGCAGTGGCCAGTTCAGCTTGGCCGCGACATAGCTGAGCGGTCCGACGATGGCGCAAGTGAGAATGATCTGTCCGATCGTTCCGAGCGAAAACAGCAACTTCGGGTCGGCAAGCTCGCCTTTGAGGATGCGGTGGCCATAGGCCAGCGCGAGCAGGAGTGCAGCGACTGCCAGCGTCACGCCGTAGGCGACCGGTTCGAGGCTCAGGCCAGTGAAGGGGAGGCCCAGCGCCAGCAGGCTGCCCATGGCTGCGATGGGAAGCCAGTTCAGGTGGAAGAGCTGCCAGGCGGTCCGGGCGTCCGTGTCGACCATGCTGCACCGAGGTGGGATCGCAATACCGCAGCACAGTCGCGGAGCAGGTTTAAGATGGCGGTAACGATCGTGGTTACCCCTTCACCAAAGCAGTTCGCGAGGTTTTCAGCTGTTCGAGCTCGCGCTTTTCTTGGCGTGACGCTTCATGCATTTGCACCTTGTCATCCCCTCTGAATAGTTGTTCAGTCCTTGCGGGGCGATTTGCGACATCAGTGACGAAGCGTTCGGCCGCAGGGCGTGCGGCCGGCGTGTGGGACAGGAAGCGCGCCATGGTTTATCGGCGGACGCATCAAGTGGTGAAGCGCCTTGCGGCCCGGCGCAGTGCGATACTGGCGGCGGCGCGGGAGGCGGCGGCGGAAGGCGGGATGGCGGCGGTGCAGATTGCGCCGGTCGCGGTTCGCGCCAGCGTCGCTGCGGGTACGGTCTACCGCTACTTCCCCTCCAAGGCCGATTTGATCTCCGAATTGATCGCCGAAGTCTCCCGCGACGAGCTCACGGCGATCCGGCGAGCCGCCGATGCGGCGCCGGGGCCGTCCTCGGCGCTGGCGGCCGCGGTGACCACCGTAGCGGTCCATACCCTGTCGCAGCGCAGGCTCGCCTGGGGCATCCTGGCCGAGCCGGTCGACGTTGATGTCAGCGCTTCGCGCCTCGCCAGCCGGCGCGAGATCGCAGGTGAGATGGCCTCGCGCATCGACGCCGCCGTGCGCGCCGGGCACCTGCCGGCGCAGGACACCGCGCTCGCCGCCACCGCGCTGCTCGGCGCCCTGCACGAAGCCCTGGTCGGACCGCTTGCGCCGGATAATCTCGAAGATCCCGCCAGGATGCGCGATGCCGTGCAGACTGTGACCTTGCTGGCGCTCCGCGCGGTCGGCGTCATGGACGCCCGCGCCAGGGGTCTCGTTGTGCAGCAGACGCTGCTGCCGACCGCGAAAGCGCTGGTTGGGGCCTAAAACGTCCGCCTGATCGACCGAGGGACCTGATCGCGCCCAGGCCATTCCCCGAGTTCGCCTTTGCGAAAAACCCCAGCACATTCGCCGGACCAGCCTGCTACTGTGCATGGGGTTGTTTTCGACGTTTTTTGTTTGCCGCGTGCTGGCGGACCTAGATATTCGCTTCGCCCTCGGGGCCGACCGAGGCGATGCGCACCATGTTGGTGGTGCCGGGGATGCCGAGCGGCACGCCGGCGACGATGATCACGCGTTGGCCGGCCCGGACGAAGCCGTCGCGGAACGCGATCTGGCCGGCGCGGCTCACCATGTCGTCCTGGTCGCGCGCATCCTCCGCCACCACGCAATGCACGCCCCAGACGACCGACAGCCGGCGTCCCGCCGCGACGTTCGGCGTGATCGCCACGATCGGCGGCTTCGGCCGCTCGCGCGCCACGCGCACGGCGGTCGATCCCGAGCTGGTCCAGCAGATCAGGGCCGGCAGGTCGAGCGTCTCGGCGATCTGCCGCGCGGCGTCCGCGATGGCATCGCCGGCGGTGGCTTCCGGCGCGGGGCGCTGTGCGGTGATGACGGAGCGATAGATCGGGTCGCGCTCGACCTCCTCGCCGATGCGGTTCATGGTCGAGACGGCCTCGACCGGGAATTTGCCGGCCGCCGATTCCGCCGACAGCATGATGGCGTCGGCGCCTTCGTAGACGGCGGTGGCGACGTCGGAGACCTCGGCACGGGTCGGCACCGGCGACTGGATCATCGATTCCAGCATCTGGGTCGCGATCACCACCGGCTTGCCGGCGCGCCGCGCCATGCGCGTCATCTGCTTCTGCAGGCTCGGCACGCGTTCCAGCGGCAGCTCGACGCCGAGGTCGCCGCGCGCCACCATCAGGGCGTCGGAGGCGTCGATGATGTCGGCGAGGCGATCGATCGCCTGCGGCTTCTCGATCTTGGCCATCACCGCGGCGCGGCCGCGGATCATCTTCTTGGCCTCGAGCACGTCATCCGCGCGCTGCACGAAGGACAGCGCGATCCAGTCGACGCCGGTGACCAGCGCCGCTTCGAGGTCGGCGCGGTCCTTCGGCGTCATTGCCGAGACCGGCAGGTCGGTGTCCGGCAGGCTGACGCCCTTGCGATCGGACATCCGGCCGCCGACCACGACGCGCGTCACCGCATGATCTTTCGAGGTCTCCTCGGCGATCAGCCGCACCTTGCCGTCGTCGAGCAGCAGCGAATGGCCCGGACGCAGCGCGGCTAGGATCTCCGGATGCGGGAGCTGGACGCGGGTGGTGTCACCCGGCGTCTTGTCCGAATCGAGCGTGAAGGTCTGGCCGTTCTGGAGCTGGACCGCGCCTTCGGCGAAGGCGCCGAGCCGGAGCTTTGGGCCTTGGAGGTCGACCAGAATGCCGATCGGCCTGCCATAGCTGCTCTCGACGTTGCGGATCGTCGCCACCAGCTCCCGCATCTTGTCATGCGGGGTGTGGCTCATGTTGATGCGGAACAGGTCGGCGCCGGCCTCGAACAGGCGGCGGATCATCGCAAGGTCCGAAGAAGCGGGTCCAAGCGTCGCGAGAATCTTGATACGGCGAAGACGCCTCATGGCTTATTTCCAGACGGGGGCGAGGGAGCGGGCGGGAGGCCAGGCGCGGCGGGGGGCGTACCACCGGGCGGGCCATTGGGCAAACCGGGAACCCCCGGGCCAACCGGGCCGGGCATTCCCGGCACGCGCTGCTGTTTTGACGGCTGCTCGTTGGCATCGGTGAGCTGCACCGTCCAGGCCCGCTGCTCGCCGGTATCGACCTCGAAATAGCCGGTGCGGTCATAGCCCCGTGCAAGGCAATCCTCGGTGCCGCGGATGGTGAACTCCTTGTCGCGCGAGCACATGAAGGCTTGGCCCGACCATTCGCCGCCGCGGTCATAGTCGATGGCGTAGATGTAATAGAAGCGGGCCACCAAGGTTCCCCGCAGCAGGGTCTCGCAGGAACGGGACGAGATGTTCCACCAGCCTTCGGTGGTCCAGCCCTCGGCATCCTTGTAGCCGAGCGCGATGCCGACCCGGCTCGATGTGTTGTTGCAAAGCCGGAAATCGGCGGAGGCCGGGCTGGCCCAGAGGCACAGCAGGCCAACCACCAGCACCGGGACCAACCGGGCGAGCAGGCGAAAGGGGGAGCGGGGAGATTCGGCGATCATTGTCGCGGAAGCTATATCAGATCATTGACGATTTGGCGTAGGGCCTGGGAACTGCCTGAAGCCGGCTTCGCGCCCGTTTGCGCCGCGATATGGCAAAATCTGTGACAGGCCCCCACCTGATCTCGTAAGGGTGACCCCATCCAGGTCACAGCCAATTTCGCAAAGCCGAGGGGATCCAGCCATGGCAATCGACGACAAAACCAGAACGGAGCTCGAGGCTGCCGCTTTCCGGCGCCTGGTCGATCATTTGAAGACGCGGACAGACGTCCAGAATATCGACCTGATGAACCTCGCAGGCTTCTGCCGCAACTGCCTGTCGAACTGGCTCAAGGACGCCGCCGACGCCCAAGGCGTCGCCTTGAGCAAGGATGAGAGCCGGGAAGCCGTCTATGGCATGCCCTACGAGGCCTGGAAGTCGAAATACCAGGGCGCGGCCACGCCTGAGCAGCTCGATGCCATGAAGAAGGTTCATCCGGGGCACTGAACGGCCGCGCCGGCAGGCCGATGTGCGGTGCCTTTGAGTCGCATCACACAACAGCTTTCTTCGACCCGCCGCAGGAAGGTGTGGGCGCGCTGTGGACGAGCGCGATGCTGCCTTGAACGCGAGAGGTCCGAACCCTAAGGGTCTAACCAGCACGCGCGGTGAGGATGCCGGCGTCACCTCGTTTTGCCAGTTCCATTGGGAGTACCAAGATGGCCACCTCCGCCGCCGTCCGCGACGACGAGCCCGCGACGAAATTTGCCAAGGACCAACTCAAGTCCATCATCGAGCGCATCGAGCGGCTGGAGGAAGAGAAGAAGGCGATCTCCGACGACATCCGCGACGTCTTCGCCGAGGCCAAGGGCAACGGCTACGATGTCAAGGCGCTGCGCACCATCGTGCGCATGCGCAAGCAGGACCCGAACGAGCGCGCCGAGGCCGAGACGATCCTCGAGACCTATATGCAAGCACTGGGGATGATCTGAGCCCGGTGTCGTGTCCTGGCGAAGGCCAGGAGCCATTATCCCAGGGAGCAGTTTGGCGAAAATTCGTCGCTTGGTATCCGTACCGCGTGAGCCAGATGGATCACGCGGTACGGATCCTGGCCTTCGCCAGGACGACGACAGAGATTTTGGTAACGGCGCGGCTTATCAGCCTCAGCGCAGCGAAGCCGTCCGCATGACGAAGGACGTTGTCTCGAGCTTGGCGGTGGCGGTGCCCGAGAAACTGTCGCAGGACAGGCCCTGCATCGGATCGTCGGCAAAACCCATTGCGATCACGGATTGCGGCTTGACGAAGTAGGCGCGCATTGCGGCCGTGTCGACCTCGCCCATCAGCGTGACCGACATCGCGCGGCTGGCGCTCGGCGACAGCATCACGATCTTGAGCCAGATGCTTTCGCCCTTGGCTGCGGAGAGCCGGGTCGCGGTTGCGACCATGCCGTCGACGCGCTTGCCGACCACCGTGTTGATCTCGGTCGCGGGCGCAACGTTGCGCGACGCGGCAGTGGGACGGGCGGAGCGCGGGATCGGCGCGGAGGCAGCGACGACATTGGCGCGGTCGACCGGGGAGGCGGACGCCGGCGCGTAGGCCAGGGCCTGATAGGCGGCGCTGGACACGCTCGCGGTCGGCTGCGGATCGGTGGCGGCGGCAAGCGCCTGGCGCGCCTTCAGCGCAGCCACTTGAGCGGGCGTCGCCTGTTGCGGCGTAGCCGGGGCGTCCCAGAAGCCACGGGCATTGATGATGTCGGCGGGGGTCTCGGGCTTCGCGTCAGCAGATTTGCCGGCGGCCGGCTTGTCAGCCACGGGCGCCGGCTTCGACTTGGGCAGCGTGACGATCTGCGCATCGGCCGAGGCGAGCTGAATGGTCGCCGCGACTGACGGCTTGGCGCGCGGCGTCGGCACCGGATCGGCCGGCTTGGTCGCGGCGGCGACCACGGTCGGCGCGACAGTCTTCGCGGACGGGGCGGGCGCGCTCTCGTCATCCTCGTCGTTGCTCGTGGCGGCCGGAGCCGGCTTGCCCTTGAACAGGGCGGCAAAGAAATTCGACTTGTTGCCGGAATCCTCGCCGCTGCCGCGCCGCTCGATCTCGGCCTTGGCAAGCTCATAGCCCTTCAGCGGCGTGCCGTCGGTCGGAACATGGACGGTGCGTCCGTCCGGGAAGACCCTGGCGAGCTGGTCATGCGTCATGCGCGGCCAGTGCCGGATGCTGCCGGTGTCCAGATGCACGAAGGGCGAGCCTGAGGTCGGGTAGAAGCCGACGCCGCCGCGCTGGAGGCGCAGGCCGGCGAAGCGGATCTGCTCCAGCGGCACGTTCGGGATGTAGAAGTCCATCGCATGCCCCAGCATGTGCTGGCTGAAGCGCGCCACGCCGGCGGAGCGGCGGCGGAGCATGGCGTTGGTGGCGGGCGAGCGGTAGGAGGAGATGATCTGGATCGGCTGCTTGGCATCGACGTCGCGATAGACTTCCCAGAGGATGTCGAACAGGTGACGGTCCATGACCGTCTCGTCCTGGGTACGCCAGTCGCGCAGGAAGTGGTTGAGCTGCTTCAGCGCCGTTTCGTCGTAGCGTCCGTCACGCTTGAAGGTGACGGTGAGGTCTTCGCCGGAATGGGTGTGGTGGAAGGAGAGCGTCTTGGTCTCGTTGAGCGCGGCGGCGTCATGAACTGAACCCGCGGCAGCAAGCAGCAATACGGCAGCGAGGCCGATCCTGGAACCGGCCTTCACTCCCGCATGGGACAACGACAGCACAGCAAATTGGCGTGCGATTCCAGTCAGCACGTTAGAGCCCACCCAGTCGACGAGCGTTCAAAATGGACTCTCCCGCTAACCCCGTAGCGCGCGAAAGAGGATGAACGCTTTGTTAAAGCGAGAAGGTTAATTCGAGGTTGACCTTCCCGCCCCCAAACCAAGTCAGATCGCGAACCTAACCGGGTGAGTGTGGCAAAAAAACGCCCGCTGCCCGAGGTCAGGTGGAGAATGGTTAACGTTAAGCGACCCCATCCAAAGGATGAGGTCGCTGATTTTATTGCAGAATTTCAGGAAATCAGGCCCTGGGGCGGGCTTGGCTCAGCGGGTGAACACCCGCTGCTGCTGCGGCCGGCGGCCGATCGGGGCCGGCGGCGGGGTCGGCGCTCCGAACAGCCGCTCGAAGAAGTTCGGGCCAGACGAGCCGCCATTGTTGGCCGCCAGCACGCCGTTCGGCAGCGTCGTTGCCGGGCGTGAATAGCTCGGCTGGGAGTGGGCGACGACGTTCTCGAGATCCTTGCCGCGACCGTTCTTCAGGATGTTGATCATGGTCGCGTCGCGGCCATAGACGTCCTTGCGGAATTGCAGCTTGCCGCCCTCGTCCACGAATGCGGTCTGATAGGTGATGTTGACCGGGATCGGGGTCGGGAATTTCAGGTCGATCTCGCTCTTGCCGTACATGCTGCGCACGCGCTCCGGCGTGTACTTCTCGTTCGGCATCGCGATGTTGAGCAGCACCGAGGCGTACTGATCCGGGTTCTGCACGCGCATGCAGCCGTGGCTGAAGGCGCGTTCGTCCCGGGCGAACAGGTTCTTGTCCGGCGTGTCGTGCTGATAGACCAGGAACTTGTTCGGGAAGTTGAAGCGGATGCGGCCGAGCGCATTGGCTTCACCGGGCGGCTGCGAGATGTGGACCGAACCGTCGCGGTTCTGCTCGAGCTTGAGGCCCATGCGCTGGAGCACGGTCGGGTCCTGCTGAAGCGCCGGCAGGTATTCGTTGTAGACGATCGACGGCGGCACGTTCCAGGTCGGATTGACCGTGATGTACTTCATCGTCTCGGTGAGCAGCGGGGTCGCATGTGTGCCGGGCTTGCCGGTGACGACGCGGGTGGTCCAGACCTGCTGGCCGCGCTGCATCACCTTCAGCGTGTAGTCGGGAATGTTGAGGATGACGTAGGCATCGCCCAGCGAGGGAACGCCCAGGTCGCGCGGCAGCCAGCGCCAGCGCTCCATGTTCACCAGCACCACGTCGATCTGCTTGTCGCGCTTCGGGGTGTTGATCGCCTTGACCGTCTTGTCGTCGAGGATGCCGGTCGCCTTGAGCTCGGCGCTGTTCTGGAATTTGCGCACGGCTTCTGCGACTGCCGCGTCATAGCGAGTATCGTTGGCATTCTCGGCGATGCCAAGCTTGGCCCGCAGCTGCGGCACGCGCGGATCTTCAACGACGATTTCAGCCTGCTTCTTGCCGGCCGGCGTGTATTTCAGCGTTGGACCATCGGCGATCTCGATCACCGGGCCGTTGCCCTGGCCGCGGAGCTCCGCGAGCTTCGCCTTCAGCTCCTTGTAGAGCTTCTGCGGCGGATTGTAGCTGTCGAGCGCCGCGGAGGCGTCCGCTGCGGTCGTGACCTTGGCGAGCACCTCGTTCGGATCGACCGGATGCTCGGGGTAGAGGATGTCGCCGCTGACCTGCGACCAGTGCATGCGGCCGCTCTGGGCCTGACGCGCATAGTCGAACATGCTGGCGGTGAGCTTGAGCTCGGCATTGGCGAGCGCATCGGGTGTCGTGGCGGTTGCGAAGTCCGGCAGCGGGTAATCGGCGGGATTGAGACCGTCGGACGCCGCGTCCTTCAGCCGTGCGATCACTCCCTTGGCCGCAGTGGTCAGGCTGCCGGCCTGGGTCCAGACCGGTGCGAAGTCGCGTGCGCCGTAAAACTTCTCGATCGCCGCGCGTTCGTTCTTACGGTCGAAATAGCGCGAAGCGTTGGCGCCGATGATGTCCTTGAGCTTGTCGGCGACCGGCTGGTCGGCCGCGGGAACGTTGCTCGCGGCCTTCACCGGCTCCGAGGCCGGAGCAGCGGCGGTGGCGGGCGCGGCCGGCGTTGGGATCGCCGTGTCGGCCTTGGCAGGTTCGGACTTGGCAGGCTCAGTCTTCGCAGTCTCGCTCTTCGTCGCCTCGGCGGCGGGCGTGGTGGCCACGTCGGAAGGCTTGGTCTCGACCTTGTCCGGCGCGGGAGCGGCTTCGGCCTTCACGGGTTCCTTGACCGGCTCCTTTGCCGAGTCCTGAACCGTGGCGGTGGTGTCGAGCTTGATGTCGGATGCGGTCGGGGGCGGGACGTTTGCGGGTTCGGGGCGCGGGATCGCAGCTTCGATCGCGAGCTCGGCAGCGCTGCTGCGCGCCTGATCCTGCGCCAGGGCCGAGCTGGCCGATACCGTGAGGAAGGTCGCCGCGACCGTCACCAAGACACGGTCAAAGCCTGCACGGTGGTTCAAACAGTCACGCATTGTGTCGCACCCCTCGGGTGAACTGTTCCTCGTGGAACAGCTTCGTTATCGCCTATTGAGTTTCGGCTAAACCGCGCCGGCCTCTCGAAAGTTGCACGCCTGCACGCAACGAATCCTACGCAGACGATATACAGGCCCCGATTTCGCGGCCAGCGCTACCCGGGACAACTCACGACAAACTGACTTCAAGCAAGCCGCTTGGCAACGGATTGTGCGCTTCTGCCACGCGCTTTTCCCTGTGTCTGTCACTTCCAAGTCACGGTCGAGTCACGGTTCACGTCGCAGTCGAATTCCGTCGTCATGCGAACGGCTTACAGTCCTCTCGCGCCGCCCGGACGAACCTCCGTTCGCATCAGGCTCAGTGCGTCTCCTCACCGCTTTTGCCGCCATGGCCGGGAACTCCGGCTTCATCGAGTTTGCGGTAGAGGGTGGACCGGCCGATTTTGAGGCGGCGGGCGACCTCCGACATCTGCCCGCGATAATGCGAGATCGCGAAACGGATGATCTCGTTCTCGATCTCCTCCAGCGGCCGGACGTCGCCGGTCGCGGTCAGCATGGAGAGCGCACCCGCCACGGGTAGCGGCGCGATCGGTATTTCATTACCTGATACGACGGAGGGGGCCGCGATCGGCTCCAGCATCAGCGGCGCGGTCGGAATGTCTGTTCCCGGATGCGGCTGCGAGGCGATCAGGGGGAAGTCGTCAAGGCCAAGCTGGTCGCCGTCGCTCATCACCACGGCGCGGTAGACCGCGTTTTCAAGCTGGCGGATGTTGCCGGGCCAATCGAGCTGGGCGAGGTGCGCAACAGCCTCGCCGCTGATGCCGGTGATGGGGCGGTTCTCCTCCGCGGCAAAGCGGGCCAGGAAATGCCTGAGGAGATGTGGAATGTCCTCGCGCCGGGCGCGCAGCGAGGGGATCGTCAGCGGCAGCACGTGCAGGCGATAGAACAAGTCTTCCCGGAAGTGGCCCTGCTTGACCCGCTCAAGCAGCCTGCGGTTGGTCGCCGAGATGATGCGGACGTCGACCTTCACGGGTTTGCGGCCGCCGACCGCCTCGACCGCGCCTTCCTGGAGCGCGCGAAGCAGCTTGACCTGCGCGCTCAGCGGCAGCTCGCTGACCTCGTCCAGAAACAGCGTGCCGCCATGGGCTTCGACGAACTTGCCGGTGTGGCGTTCGGTGGCGCCGGTAAAGGCACCCTTCTCGTGACCGAACAGGATGGATTCGACGAGGTTGTCGGGGATCGCGCCGCAATTGACCGCCACGAACGGCTTTGCCTTGCGCTCGCCGCTGCCATGAATCGCACGCGCGAACATCTCCTTGCCGACGCCGGACTCGCCCTCGATCAGCACGGGGATCGAGGAGTTTGTTGCTTTCTGCGCCGCGCGCATCACGCCCGCCATCGCCTCGGCGCGGGTGATGATGTCGGAGAAGGTCAGCCGGCCCTCGCGGCTGTGACGGATGCGCTGCAATTCGCCCTTGAGCGCGGACGAATTGAGCGCGTTGCGAAGAGAGACCTGGAGCCGCTCCAGGCCGACCGGCTTGACCACGAAATCGGCCGCGCCCGCGCGCATCGCCGAGATCACATTGTCGATGCCGCCATGGGCCGTCTGCACGATGACGGGGATGCTGAGACCCGCTTCGCGGATTTTCGCCAGCACGCCCATGCCGTCGAGGCCGGGCATCACGAGATCGAGGATGACGCCGTCGATGGCCGCGTCAGGGGCGGTGAGGGCGGCGATCGCGGCGTCGCCGGAGTCCACCACGATCGTCTCATAGCCGCATTTCTGCACCATGTTTTCGACCAGCCGGCGGGCTACAGCGTCGTCGTCGGCGATCAAAATACTGGCAGCCATGGTGTTCCCCGCACGCTACTACTATCTGTCTCGAATCGGGGCACTCTGGCCGAAGCCGATTAACGCACTGTTAAACCCTGATGCCCCCGCCCGCCGTTGCGATTGTTGAACACAGGTTTCCCACACAATGAATTCGCGCTCCAAGCCTGCAGTTAAGAAGTCCGCCATCAGCAAGCTCGCTCTTCGCAAGCCGAACACCAAGACATCCGCAGCCAAGGTCAAATCCTCCAAGCCGTCGCTTGCCAAGCCTTCATCCGCGAAGCCTGCGAGCAAGACCGGCAAGCTTCCGGAGTGGAACCTCGCCGACCTCTATTCCGGGATCGATGCGCCGGACGTGGCGCGCGATCTCGCAAAGATGGATGCCGATTGCGTCGCGTTCGAGACGGACTACAAGGGCAAGCTCGCAACAGGAACAGCAAAGGAAGATGGCGGAAAATGGCTCGCTGAAGCCGTGCGACGCTATGAGGCGATCGACGACCTTGCCGGCCGGCTCGGCTCGTACGCCGGCCTCGTTCATGCAGGCGACAGCGTGGACCCCAAGATTTCAAAGTTTTACGGCGACGTTTCCGAGCGCCTGACGGCGGCATCGACGCATCTGTTGTTCTTCGCGCTCGAGCTCAATCGAGTCGATGACGATATTTTGAACCGCGCGATGCAGGCCGCCGAGCTCGCGCACTACCGTCCCTGGATCGAGGATCTGCGCAAGGAGAAGCCGTACCAGCTCGACGACAAGCTCGAGCAGCTCTTCCTGGAGAAGGCGCAGACCGGCTATTCCGCCTTCAACCGGCTGTTCGACCAGACCATCTCCGGCCTGCGTTTCAAGGTCGGGTCCAAGGAGCTCGCGATCGAGCCGACGCTCAATCTGTTGCAGGACCGCGACGGCGCCAAGCGCAAGGCCGCAGCAGAGGCGCTCGCAAAGACCTTCAAGGCCAATGAGCGCACCTTTGCGCTGATCACCAACACTCTGGCCAAGGACAAGGACATCTCCGACAGCTGGCGCGGCTTCAAGGACGTGGCGGATTCCCGGCATCTCAACAACCGGGTCGAGCGCGAGGTGGTGGATGCGCTGGTCGCCTCGGTGCGCGCGGCCTATCCAAAATTGTCGCATCGCTACTACGCGCTGAAGGCACGCTGGTTCGGCAGGAGGCGCCTGGCCTATTGGGACCGCAACGCGCCGCTGCCTTTTGCGGCGACGGACGTGATCGGCTGGCCCGATGCGCGGAACATGGTGCTGACCGCCTATCGCGGCTTCTCGCCAAAGATGGCTGACATCGCCGAGCGCTTCTTCACCGACCGCTGGATCGACGCGCCGGTGCGCCCGGGCAAGGCGCCGGGTGCCTTCTCGCATCCGACCACGCCGTCCGCGCACCCCTACGTGCTGATGAACTACCAGGGCAAGCCGCGCGACGTGATGACGCTCGCCCATGAGCTCGGCCACGGCGTGCATCAGGTGCTGGCGGCCAGGAACGGCGCGTTGATGGCGCCGACGCCGCTGACGCTGGCGGAGACGGCAAGCGTCTTCGGCGAGATGCTGACCTTCCGGCGGCTGCTGGCGCAGACCAGGAGCGCAAAGCAGCGCCAGGCGCTGCTCGCCGGCAAGGTCGAGGACATGATCAACACCGTGGTGCGGCAGATCGCGTTCTATTCCTTCGAGCGCGCGGTCCACACCGAACGCAAGAACGGCGAGCTCACCGCGACGCGGCTCGGCGAGATCTGGCTCTCGGTGCAGGGCGAGAGCCTCGGGCCGGCAATCGAGATCAAAGCGGGCTACGAGAACTACTGGATGTACATCCCGCATTTCATCCATTCGCCGTTCTACGTCTACGCCTATGCGTTCGGCGATTGTCTGGTGAACTCGCTCTACGCCGTCTACGAGAACGTGGCCGAAGGCTTTGCCGAACGCTATCTCGACATGCTCGCCGCCGGCGGCACCAAGCATTATTCCGAACTGCTGCGGCCGTTCGGGCTCGACGCCAAGGATCCAAAGTTCTGGGACGGCGGCCTGAGCGTCATCGCCGGCATGATCGACGAACTGGAAGCGATGGGCTGAGCCGAACCGTCTTCAGCGCTGCAGCGGGCAGGTCGGGTCGGCCGTCCGAGTGTCCCGTTGTTCCGACAACGGGGGAGGCGGGTTGTAAAGTTCCCGCCCTGCACATTGAACGTTTGTGCCTGAGGCCAGACTAATTCTTGCAGGCGGGTTCGACCTGCAATGCAATCTATGATTGTTGATTGTCGTGGTGTGCTCGGCCAGGGAGGCGAACATGGCCAGGATCAGTGCCCCAGACCCCAAGGTGGAGCCGCCACGGGCTGTCGAGGAACAGCAGCTGTGGGGGACGCAGCACCGGAAGATCGTCAAGCGCGAGCTCGCAGCCATCAACAACCGCCGCCGCGCCCAGGGCGTGGATCCCGTCGCATACCCTGGCGACGAAAAGGCGATCGACACGGTCGGCCTTGCGCTGTCAGGCGGCGGGATCCGATCCTCCGCAATCTGCCTCGGCGTCCTGCAGGCTTTCAATCACCACGGGCTGGTCAAGCACATCGACTATCTGTCGACCGTATCGGGCGGCGGTTACACCGGATGTTCGTTCACGGCGACCATGACCCGGGCGCAGAATTTCGTCTTCGGAAGCACGCCGACACCCGGAGCCGAGAGCGCCAACGAGATCAGTGACACGCCTGCGGTGGGCCATATCCGGAATTACTCGAACTACCTCGTTCCGGCCGGCGCGCGCGACCTGATCACCGGCGTCGCAATCGTCGTGCGTGGGCTCGTTGCCAATCTGAGCCTGACGCTGCCGGTCGTACTGCTCGTTGCCGTGATCACGATCCTGTCCAACGCCGCACGCTCGTCACTCTATACGACCAATTTCTTCGGGCTGAGCGTCGACGACACCAGCAATCTTGGTCCCCTCTCCAGCCTGGGATTGATGCCTGCCTTCTTTCTTGGCGGCCTTGTTGCCGCCTTGCTGCTTTTGCTGGTCGGGCGCCTTTTCAAAGTCGGGCGGCGCGAGCTTTTTCGCTACCTGGCCGGTCTTGCGTTTGCGCTGGGACTCATCTGCGCGATCGCCAGCTGCCTGAACGTCGATCACTTTGGCCTTTCGCTTGCAGCGCTCCTGCTCGGCCTCGTGCTTTTCTTCGGCTGGGCGGTGCTACGATCGATTTCGTCGACCAAGGGAGGTGAATTCCGCGGCTATCCGTCGACTATCGGCGCGACCTATCTCGTTCTGCTTGCCGCCATCTGCTTCTTCGAATTCCAGCCCTTCATGATCGCCCAGATGTTCGATGTCGCCGACGCCAACACAGTTCAGTCCGGCGGCATCATTGGGGGCGTTGCAATCAAATGGCTCCAATCGCTTGCGGCCATCACTGCGCCGGTTGCGGCGGCCGTCACGCTGTTCCGGCAGCAATTCGCCGACCTGCTGAAGGGCGCCGGCGCCTCGGACCTTGGCTCACGCCTGCTCGCCCATGCGGCGAAAGCAGCCGTGCTTGTCGCGGGACTGGCGCTGCCCTTACTGATCTGGGTCGGATATCTCTATCTTTGCTATTGGGGCATCGCGAACGACAAGACGCTCGACGCCGCCTACCGCCAATATCCCATGATCGAGGAGTGGGGAGCGGCTGGCGTGCAACCCGTGCCGCCCGCGGCCGGTGTCGACGTCAAGGGAAATGTCCAGTTCGACTCGGCGACGCGCAAGCTCTCGGCCGAGATCACCAACGGCGAAGCGAAGGCCGTCGCCTCCAAGCCGGTGGGGCCGATCTCGCACATCCCCGCATGGCTGTTTTCCGTTGCATCATTGCAGTCCCCGAACACATTCACTTGGTCGAAGTACCAGTTCGGCAACAGTGTCAGCTGGCGGATGGTGCTGCTCTACTTCTTGTCGGGCTCGGCCCTGTTCGGCCTGTCGTGGGTTCTCGGGCCGAATGCCAATTCGTTGCACCGGCTCTATCGTGATCGCCTGAGCAAGGCCTTCTTGTTCAATCCGCTCTACTACGCTGACGGGGAGCCGTCGCGGAACATGCCGAGCCTGGACCAGGGGAGGGATTTCCTTCCGCTCGACGAGGAGAAGCTGAGCGGTCTGCTACATCAGATGGTCTACGGCGCTGATCCAGCGGGAGCGATGACGGTCACGACATCGAAAAAAAGCAGCCTGGCCTCGCCATATCCCATCATCAACGCCGCCCTGAACATCCAGGGATCCGATTTCGCCAATCGGCGGGGACGGAACGCTGATTTCTTCATATTCTCGCCGCTGCACGTCGGCAGCGAGGCCACCGGCTATGCGAATACACCGGCATTCGAGAAGGTCGCGCCGGGCCTCGATCTTGCGACCGCGATGGCGATCTCCGGGGCCGCCGCTTCGTCGAACATGGGCTCGGGGTCGATCCGCTCGCTGACCCCGACCCTGGCGCTCCTCAACGTGCGCCTGGGGTACTGGTTGAAGAACCCGCGCTGGGTCTCGACAAAGGACAAGCCGCAGCACCACTCGACCCCTTTGTTTCTATGGTCTGAGATCTCGGGCCGGCTCTACGAGAATGCCGATGCGGTCTACCTGACGGACGGCGGACACATCGAGAATCTCGGCGTCTACGAGTTGTTGCGGCGACGCTGCAAGGTGATCATCGCGGTTGACGCCGAAGCCGATGCGCCGATGAATTTCTCGTCCCTGGTGACCCTGCAGCGCTATGCGCGCATCGATCTCGGGATCATCATCGACCTGCCGTGGACGCCGATCCGCAACACGACGCTCGAGTGGATGAAGTGCAACGCCACCAAATCCCCGGCCGCGGCCCGGCGCGCGGCGAGCGGACCGCACATGGCGGTCGGCACCATCGACTACGGCTCGGGGGAAAAGGGGCACCTCGTGTACATCAAATCGTCCCTGACCGGAGACGAGAACGACTACATCCGCGACTATGCACGCCGCAACGACACCTTCCCGCACGAAACCACCGGTGACCAGTTCTTCTCGGAGGAGCAGTTCGAGGTCTACCGCGCGCTGGGTTTCCACATGACCCACGGTTTTCTCACCGAGGATGCCGGCGCGGATGCGATCGTCGTCAACGTTCCGGGAGAACGCTGTGCAAAGCGAAACTTCTGCGACAGCAAGGTGGAGCCGATCAGCGCAGTCCGCCGTGCGCTCGGCCTGCGCTGAGAGGCCTTCGGTTCGTGGCACCGGAGACCGCCTCCAACGGGCGGACCACCGGTCTGACCGGGATTCCGCCAATCGGAATTCCAAATGACCCGATTTGCCGGGAAACCGCGCCTCCGTGCCGTTGCCCTGCCCGAAAGTTTGCGGTATCCCAGCCATGAAATTCGACTTTCGACTGGGGACAATTCATGGCTGACCATAGCGAAGTGGCGTACAGCACCGCCGACGGCAACGACTACGTTGCCCACGAGCAGACCTACGAGGGCTTCATCAAGCTGGTGAAGTACGGCACGGTCTCGGTCGCGCTTATCGTGATCCTGATGGCGATCTTTCTGACCTGATCCATCGCCTGCAGCACCGCCAGCGTCGTCGGTGCCCATAAAATTTGCAATCAAGCCGGATTGAAAACCGGTATCCAACGTTGCGGGAGTAACGCTAAGTTCGCGTGCGCGCTCTTTCCCGCGTCGCCGGAGGGCCTATGAAGATCGCCGTTGCCAAGGAAATCGATCCGTCGGAGCCGCGGGTCGCCGCTTCGCCGGATACGGTGAAGAAGTTCAAGGCGCTGGGCGCCGAGATCGCCGTCGAGCCGGGCGCCGGCCTCAAGTCGGGTCTGCCGGACTCCGAATTCACCGCCGTGGGCGCCACCGTCAGCGCCGACGCGCTGAAGGACGCCGACATCATCATCAAGGTGAAGCGCCCTGAAGCCTCCGAGTTGGCGCAGTACAAGCGCGGCGCGCTCGTCATCGCCATCATGGACCCCTACGGCAACGAGGCCGCGCTGAAGACGATCGCCGATGCCGGCGTCTCCGCCTTCGCGATGGAATTGATGCCGCGCATCACGCGCGCGCAGGTGATGGACGTGCTGTCCTCGCAGGCCAACCTTGCCGGCTACCGCGCCGTGATCGAGGGCGCCGAGGCCTTCGGACGCGCCTTCCCGATGATGATGACCGCAGCCGGCACGGTGCCCGCCGCCAAAGTGTTCGTGATGGGCGTCGGCGTCGCCGGCCTCCAGGCGATCGCGACCGCGCGCCGTCTCGGCGCCGTCGTTACCGCGACCGACGTCCGGCCCGCCACCAAGGAGCAGGTCGAATCGCTCGGCGCAAAATTCCTCGCCGTCGAGGACGAGGAATTCAAGAACGCGCAGACCGCCGGCGGCTACGCCAAGGAAATGTCCAAGGAGTATCAGGCCAAGCAGGCCGCGCTCACCGCCGAGCACATCAAGAAGCAGGACATCGTGATCACCACCGCGCTGATTCCGGGCCGGCCTGCGCCGAGGCTCGTCACGGCCGACATGGTCAAGTCGATGAAGCCAGGGTCGGTGCTGGTCGATCTCGCCGTCGAGCGCGGCGGCAATGTCGAAGGCGTCAAGGCGGGCGAGGTCGCCGATGTCGATGGCATCAAGATCGTCGGCTACACAAACGTTGCCGGCCGCGTCGCCGCGTCGGCCTCCAGCCTCTACGCGCGCAATTTGTTCAACTTCATCGAAACGATGGTCGACAAGACCAGCAAGGCGCTGGCCGTGAACTGGGACGACGAACTCGTCAAAGCGACCGCGCTGACCAGAGACGGCGCCGTCATCCACCCGAACTTCCAGCCGAAAGCGTAAGGAGAGCCGTCATGGAGCATATTGCACAAGTCGTCGATCCCTTCGTCTTCCGGCTGTCGATCTTCGTTCTCGCCGTCTTCGTCGGCTATTTCGTGGTGTGGTCGGTGACCCCGGCGCTGCATACGCCGCTGATGAGCGTGACCAACGCGATCTCCTCGGTGATCGTGGTCGGCGCGCTGCTCGCGGTCGGCGTCGGCATGATCTCGAGCGGCTCGGGCTGGGCGCGCGGCTTCGGCTTCATCGCGCTCATCTTTGCCTGCGTGAATATCTTCGGGGGCTTCCTTGTCACCCAGCGCATGCTGGCGATGTACAAGAAGAAGGTGAAGTGAGCGGCGTGCACCTCGGGGTGACGAAGACAAAGGGGACCTGAGATGAACGCCAATCTGGCTGCAGTTCTGTATCTCGTGGCGGGTGTGCTGTTCATCCTGTCACTGCGCGGGCTGTCCAGCCCCGCCTCATCGCGGCAGGGCAATTTCTTCGGCATGATCGGCATGGCGATCGCGGTCGCCACCACGCTGGCCAGCCATCCGCCGGCGGACGGCCTCGCCTGGATCCTCGTGATCCTTGGCATCGCGATCGGCGGCAGCGTCGGCGCGGTGATCGCCCGCCGCGTGCCGATGACCTCGATGCCGGAACTGGTCGCCGCCTTCCATTCGCTGGTCGGCATGGCCGCGGTGCTGGTCGCCGCCGGTGCGTTCTACGCGCCGGAGGCCTTCGACATCGGCAGCCCCGGCAACATCCATCCGCAGAGCCTGGTCGAGATGTCGCTCGGCGTCGCCATCGGCGCGCTGACCTTCACCGGCTCGGTGATCGCGTTCCTGAAGCTGTCCGCGCGGATGAGCGGCGCGCCGATCATCCTGCCGTTCCGCCACGTCATCAACATCGCGCTCGCGGTCGCCCTCGTCGTCTTCATCGTCGGGCTGGTGATGTCGGGCAGCGCGCTCGACTTCTGGCTGATCGTCATCATCGCGCTGGCGCTCGGCGTCCTCATGATCATCCCGATCGGCGGCGCCGACATGCCGGTCGTGATTTCGATGCTGAACTCGTACTCGGGCTGGGCCGCGGCCGGCATCGGCTTCACTCTCGGCAATTCCGCGCTGATCATCACCGGCGCGCTGGTGGGATCG
This sequence comes from Bradyrhizobium sp. JR4.3, assembly GCF_040547695.1. NCBI lineage: Bacteria > Pseudomonadati > Pseudomonadota > Alphaproteobacteria > Hyphomicrobiales > Nitrobacteraceae > Bradyrhizobium > Bradyrhizobium sp. JR4.3. Next base: position 326,412 of record NZ_JBEPQF010000005.1, read on the forward strand.
AGCGGCGCGATCCTGTCCTACATCATGTGCCACGCGATGAACCGCTCTTTCATCTCGGTCATCCTCGGCGGCTTCGGCGGCGAGACCGCGGCGGCCGGCGGTGGCGGCGGCGAGCAGAAGCCGGCCAAGCTCGGCTCGGCGGATGATGCGGCCTTCATCATGAAGAACGCGCAGAAGGTCATCATCGTGCC